>JBOHZD010000032.1:0-25022 GCA_050738315.1 Woeseiaceae bacterium | reverse complement strand
CTCCAGGGAACATCGACCGGGCGCGGCAGTACGTCGGCACACTGACCGCCAATGGCGGCACCGAGATGCGCCCGGCGCTGACGCAGGCGCTCGACGCCGATACGAGCGAGACTCATCTCAAGCAGATCATCTTCGTGACCGATGGCAGCGTCGGCAATGAGAGCGAGCTGTTTTCCCTGATCGAAGCGCAACTGGGCGCTGCACGCCTGTTCACCGTCGGCATCGGCTCGGCGCCGAACAGCTGGTTCATGCAGAAGGCCGCGGAAGCGGGGCGCGGCACTTACACGTTCATCGGCGCACTTCATGAAGTCAAGGAAAAAATGGGCAGCCTGTTCCGCAAACTCGAGCAACCGCAGGTGACGGGCATCGAGGTGGAATGGCCGGGCCAGGGTACGCTGGCCTACCCGTCGGTCGTGCCCGATCTCTACGCCGGAGAGCCGATCGTCGTCGAAGCCAGGCTCCCGGCGGTGCCGCGCGACGGCGACCAGGTGCGGATCAGTGGCCATTCGCCGTCCGGAAGCTGGGGCACGGAACTGGACCTCGCGGCGCACCCGCAGAATGCAGGTGTCGCAGCAGTCTGGGCGCGAGCGCGCATCGAGGACCTGCTGGACCAGGAGCGTCGCGGAGGCGATGCAGCCGGGATTCGCGCGGCACTGATCGACACCGCGCTGTCTCATCATCTCGTCAGTAAATACACGAGCCTGGTCGCGGTCGACAAGACGCCGGTGCGTCCGGAATCGCAGGCTTTGGCCAGCGAACAGGTGCCGAACTTGCTGCCTTACGGACAGAGCCATCGCGCGATCTTCGGATTCCCGGCGACGGCCACGGGGTGGCAGGCACAGGTTGCAACCGGCACCGTAGTGCTGCTGTTGGCATTGCTGCTGTGGGCGTTCTGCTGCGGTTTGCGAAACGGATTGCGGTCCGATGCCGTTGCGACTGCCTGACCCTCGTGCGGGATACCTGCTCGTGAGCTGTGTCTTAGCCCTCGGTTTCTGGCAGCTGGGTCAGGGCGCATACATCCCGGCCAAGGCCTGGGTGGCGCAGGAAATGATGCAGCGGGCATGGCGCCGCGCCGAAGCCGGCGATCGCAAGCCCGCGCCGTGGCCCTGGGCCGATACTTGGCCCGTGGCCCGGCTCTCGGCGCGGGGCGGCGACGTGGAACTGATCGTCCTCGAAGGGGGTTCGGGCCGCACACTTGCATTCGGGCCGGGGCACATGAGCGCGAGCGTGCTGCCGGGTGAACCGGGTAACAGTGTCGTCGCCGGTCATCGCGACACGCATTTTCAGTTTCTGCAGTACCTGCACACGGGCGCAGCCATCCGGATCGACACACCGGATGGCCGCGGACACCTGTTCACGGTGACACGCATCGACGTCGTCGATTCGCGGCGCGGCAGTATCGTTCTCGATACCGACGTGCCGATGCTGAGTCTGGTAACCTGTTATCCGTTCAATGCGCGCACGCCCGGCGGCCCCCTGCGCTACGTGGTCACCGCAAAAATGGTGTACTAGCGATCGTAGCTAAGTACCGGGACAGAATTCGTAGGTTTTTCGTAGGTATGTGCCGGGACAGAATTCGTAGTTTCTCGTGCACAATTTTTGAGATTACGTGCACTTCGGCGAGAACCTGCGATTCCTGTTTCGATTTTTACCAACGAAGGACCTACGAATTCTGTCCCGGCACATACCTACGCGGCACATACCGACGAAAAACCTACGAATTTTGTCCCGGCACATAACTACAAACTACGAAGAGGAGATTGGGCAAGATGACCACACCGTCAACGTCTTTCGCGGTTGTGCTCGGAGGATTTATTTTTGCCGGGCTGCTCGCGTTTGCGCTGATTGCGAGCAACGCTGCGCTGGACGTCAAGGCGCATGAACGAACCGTTCAGGTCAAGGGGCTGGCCGAACGCGAGGTGCCGGCGGACATCGTGATATGGCCGTTGTCGTACCAGGTGGCGAGCAACGATCTGAACGAGCTGTATGCCTCGATTGATGAGAAGAACAAAATCATCAATCAGTTCCTGGCCGACAACGGCATGGACCTGTCGGAAGTTACGACGGCCGCGCCCCAGGTGCTCGACCGCTATGCGCAAGCCTACGGCAGCACCGCTGAAATAGAATTTCGCTACGTGGCGACGTCGACCATCACTCTCTACTCGCACGACGTCGAGACGGTGAGAAAAGCGATGCGGAACGTCATTGCGCTCGGCAGAAGCGGAATCGCACTGTCCGGCGCACAATACGGAAACGAGACGCAGTTTCTGTTCACCGGGCTGAACGACATCAAGCCGGATATGATCGAGGAGGCGACTGTGAATGCGCGGGCGGCAGCGGAAAAATTCGCGGCCGACTCAGAGAGTACGCTCGGCAAGATCAGAACCGCAACACAGGGACAGTTTTCGATTTCGGACCGTGACAGCACAACTCCGCACGTCAAGAAAGTGCGTGTCGTATCGACGATTGAATATTACCTGTCAGACTGACCCGGCAAGAGCCGCGGCAGTGCCAGCAGTGCGGCGATGCTGATCGCATCCGTGATTTCGCCGCGGAGTGCCATCCCGATTGCCTCCGACAGCGGCAGCTTCCGTATCTCGATGTTTTCGGTTTCGTCGAACTGAGGGGAGCCTTCCGTCAGTTGTTCGGCGACGAAAACCAGGCCGGTTTCGTCCGTGATCGAGTTGCTGGTGTGCAGACGCATGATCTCGGTCCACCTGGCGGCGCTCAAACCGGTTTCCTCCTTCAGTTCGCGCCTGGCGGCGTCCAGCGGCTGTTC
Organism: Woeseiaceae bacterium; assembly: GCA_050738315.1. Classification (GTDB taxonomy): domain Bacteria; phylum Pseudomonadota; class Gammaproteobacteria; order Steroidobacterales; family Woeseiaceae; genus IDS-8. The sequence continues at coordinate 22,243 of JBOHZD010000032.1, read as the reverse complement.
ATTGAGCGGCGCGCCACCCATCGGCAATTCCCAGGACTTCTGCCCGAGCGTGTAACGGTCCTGACCGACCAGCCAGGTATTGCCCGCCTCGTCCAGCGGTACGATGGCAACGGCACGATTCTTGAAATGGACATGGCCGTAATCGTTTTCCCCGCCGCCCGGATTGACGACCCGGTCCTCGAACACGGTAATCCACGGATTGTCATACACCGTTTTCGAACTGAGCGTTTTCCAAGTCATCGGTGGCGGCTCCCGCGATCGACATCGGCACTCAAGTTGAGTCTCCGCTGGATACTGAAAAACCGAATCATACCCGATTGACGATTGCGGCCCGCACACCGCTGCGTCATGATCGCAATCCGCATGCGTGGACGTCACCGCGTGCCGATGGTTTTCCGGAATCACCATGGCAACGAACGAAGCACGCCTGACACAGGGCTCGGTTGGACGGCACCTGGTCGGCATGACACTGCCTGTCCTCATCGGCATCTTCACGATGATGCTGCAGGCGTTCGTCGATGCGTATTTCATAGGCCAGGTGGGCGATCTCGAACTCGCGGCGCTGGGTTTTGCGTTCCCGGTCCTGATGATCGTTACGAGTGTCGCCATTGGCCTGGGCGCCGGCACGTCTTCAGTCGTCGCTCGCGCCATCGGCGCCGACGACCATCGGCGCGCCCGCAGACTGGCCACCGACAGCCTGTTGTTGTCATTCCTCATAACGGCGGTGATCTGCATCATCGGCATTGCGACGATCGACCCGCTGTTCCGGCTCATGGGCGCGCCCGAAGCCGTGCTGCCGCTGATCGCCGGCTACATGACGATTCTCTACATCGGCGTGCCCTTCATCGTCGTGGGCATGGTCGGGATGAGCAGCATGCGGGCAACGGGCGACACGCGGCTACCGAGTCTGCTGATGATCATTGCCGCGATCGCCAACGTCGTACTCGACCCGATTCTGATCTTCGGCCTCGGACCGATTCCGGAGATGGGCCTGAACGGTGCGGCGATGGCGGCATTGATCGCGCGCGGCGCGCTCTTTGCGGGCGCGCTTTATTTCATGCGCGGACGGCTCGATATGGTCAGTTTCAATCGACCGGACCCCGTGGAACTCAAGAGATCCTGGATCGACATACTGCACGTCGGCATTCCGGCTGCCGGCACCAACGCCATTATCCCGATCGCAACCGGCGTCATCACGGCCATGCTTGCACGTTACGGTCCGGAGGCAGTTGCGGGATTCGGCGTCGCAAGCCGGGTGGAAGCCCTGACTCTGGTCATCTATTACGCGATGTCGGCCATCATCGGCCCGTTCGTCGGACAGAATATTTCAGCCGGCAGGGCCGACCGAATTTACCGCGCCCTCTGGTTGTGTACCGCGTTCTGCCTTGCTTCGGGCCTGGTGATCGCGCTGATACTCGCGGCAGGCAGCACTTTTTTGCCGTCCCTGTTCAGTGACGATGCCATGGTGACCGGCGTTACAACAAGGTTTCTGCTGATCGCGCCGATCGGCTATGGCGCATACGGCATGGTCATGGTGATGAACGCGTCGTTCAACGGCATGGGCAGACCCATGCCGGGCGTTGTCATCAGCGTGTCGCGCACAGCCCTGATCTACATCCCGTTGGCGTTCATCGCGGATCAGTACTTCGGCATTGCAGGCATCTTCGCCGCGTACGCGCTCGCAAACGTCGTTACCGGCCTCGCGTCCTATGCCTGGGCACGCAGCGCCGTGCAATCGCAGTGCGACAAGCACCGGATGCCGCTCATGGCGACTGGAAGCTGATATTGGTCACTCGGGGGACCATTCCCCTGGTTCGCTGCCGACGACTCCCATTTTTTCAAACCGCTTGAAAATTCTACGGCTTGCAGCCTGTGACGCGGCGAAAGCGTGGCTGTCCGCGTTGGCAAGAGACTTGCATCTATGCCCTGTGCCCGGCTAGCTGCAGAATGCGGTTCGGGCCGGATCAACAAGACATCGTGAGGACTGCAATGAGACAAACAGATGTGAGACAACAACTCGATGCCGCGGTCAGTAATATGGAGTCGGCACTGAAGGATTTGTCGGAGCGGTTGGAAGATGCGTTGCCGGGCAGCGACGATTTGCGACACCGGGTCACGCGTGCAAAGCGCGCTATCCGGCGGGGCGCAGGCTCGGTCGCCGACCATGTTACGCCCCCTTACCCGTCGCTGGTGGAGGAGACCCGCCGCACTGTCAGGGACCACCCCGTACGTGTCGCCTTGACCGCCGCCATGGCCGGCTACTGCGTGTGGTCACTGCTGCGCCTGGCCAACGGGCGCGCGTCGTTGCGCGGCAACAGCCACTCGCTGAGTGACCGCTTCCGATCTTCGCAGAAGGAAGGCTTCTTTCGGCACTGATGCGACACGCCGGCTGATCGAGAAGGAGCCAGAAGAATGCTCGTCTCGCGACGAGACGGCTGCGGGACCGGCACCTTATCTCCGAGGGGTGGTCACTGTCGCCCTTGTGCCGCTGCGACTGCAACGACCAGGCGCTTCCTGTAGTAATAATGCATGCCCGCGCCGCGGCTTGCCATAAACAACATGAAAGTCAGCCAGAGGCCGTCATTGCCGAGAAACCGCAGGACGTACCATGACGGGATGAACACGACGAGTGCCGAGAGGAGCATGATGTCGCGCATTTCTCGTGCTCGGGTGGCCCCGACGAAGACGCCGTCGTACAGGAACGACCAGACGGACACCAGCGGCGAGAGGATGATCCACGGCAGGTAGCGCAGGGTCGTTTCGCGAACCTGCGGCAGGTCGGTCAGCAGATCGATCAAGAGCGGGCCGCCGACCAGAAAGAGCAGGCAAAAACCGGCGGCGACGTACAGGGACCAGCGCAGCGTCAGAGCGACCGCCTGTTGCAGCGCTTCCCTGCTGTTTGCGCCGACGGCCTTGCCGACCAGCGCTTCCGCAGCGTGCGCGAAACCGTCGAGAGCAAACGACAAAAGATTCTGCATGTTCATCAGTATCGCGTTCGCGGCCAGTATCAATCCGCCCTGCCTCGCGCCCTGCGCCGTAACGAACGCGAAGGTGAACATCAACGCCATCGTGCGGACGAGCAAGCTGGCGTTGATCGACAGAAAGCCCCTGTACGCTTTGAGCGTCGTCAGCTCGCCGGCATTCCAGCCGCCGCCGCGGCGCCTCAATTCGGCGGCAGCGATGCCGAGCCCGACGATGACTCCCAGGTATTCCGCGATAACGCTCGCCGCCGCCACACCCGCGACTTTCATGTCGAAGCCGAGAACCAGTACCAGGTCGAGCACGATGTTCGTGATATTCGTAACCAGCACGATGAGGAGGGGTATGCGCGCGTTCTGCAGCCCGATGAACCAGCCGATCAGCGCGAAGTTCGCAAGCGTCGCCGGCGCGCTCCAGATGCGGATGGAAAAATATTCGCGCGCATAGCCGGTGACTTCGGCTCCGCCGCCGAGCAGGTGCACCGCGAGTTCCCCGATCGGGTGCATCAGCGCCAGGAGAACGAGCGCGATGGCCAGCGCAACAATGAGCGCCTGGCCCAGGCTGGTGCGAATGCCCTGGACGTCGCCGGCACCGAAGCGCTGTGCCGCAATGCCCGTCGTGCCCATGCGCAGAAAGTTCACACCGGTATAGAGGAATCCGAAGATCGTGGAGCCGACGGCAACCGCGCCGAGGTACGCGGCGTTTTCCAGGTGCCCGGTGACACCGGTATCGACCATGCCGAGCAACGGCACGGACACGTTGGAAAGAATCATCGGCAGCGCAATGCGCCACACGTTCCGATCGAGCGGCAGGGGTTTTTCTTCGATCGGTCTTATTCCAGCGCCAGCGTCAGAAAGCGCTGACGCCGGTCAGTTCCTTGCCGACCACGAGCTGATGCACGGTTTCGGTGCCCTCGTAAGTGATCACGCTCTCGAGATTCAACATGTGGCGAATCGGCCCGTGCTCGGCGCTGATGCCGCTGCCGCCCAGCATGTCGCGCGCATCGCGCGCGATGTCGAGCGCCATGCGGCAGTTGTTCCATTTCGCAATCGACACCTGCGTCGGACTCATGTGGCCGCGATCCTTGAGCCGGCCGAGCTGCAGCGACAGTAGCTGTGCCGTCGTGATACGTCGCGCCATGTCGGCAAGCCTGAGCTGTATGGCCTGGTTGTGCGACAACGGCTTGTCGAACAACATGCGCTCGTTCGCATAGTTGAGCGCTTCGCTGAGGCACGCCTGGGCCGCGCCGATGACGCCCCAGCTGATGCCGTAGCGCGCCTGTGTCAGACAGCCCAAAGGACCGCGCAATCCGATCGCGCCCGGCAGCACGTTTGCGGCCGGTACGCGGACGCTGTCGAGAAACAGCGCCGATGTAACCGACGCCCGCAACGAAAACTTGTTTTCGATTTCCTGGGCCGTGAACCCCGCCATGTCCTTTTCCACCAGGAATCCGCGGATACCTTCGTCCGTCATTGCCCACACCACCGCGACATCGGCCAGGTTGCCGTTCGTGATCCACATCTTGGAGCCGTTCAGGATCCAGTCGCGGCCGTCCCGTTTGGCGTGCGTTTTCATGTTGGCAGGATCGGAGCCGCCCTGCGGTTCGGTCAATCCAAAGCAGCCGATCGCCTCGCCGCACGCCATCGCGGGCAGCCAGATCTTTTTTTGCTCGTCGGAGCCATACGCGTGGATCGGGTACATGACCAGGCTGCTCTGCACCGACACGAAACTACGGAGGCCGCTGTCGCCGCGCTCGAGTTCCTGGCAGATCAGGCCGTAGCAGATGCTGTTCAGGCCCGCGCAGTCGTAGCCGTCGAGCGAACTGCCCAGCAGGCCGAGTTCCGCGACCTGCGGAATCAGTTCCCGCGGGAAATAATGCTGCTCGAAAGCCTCCCTGATGATCGGCAAAACCTTCTCGTCCACGAAGCGCGCGACGGAGTCCTGCACCATGCGTTCTTCGTCGGTCAGGTCGGCGCGAATATCGAACAGGTCGAGCGGGTCCAGCTGTTTCTTACCGGACTGGGATTTCTTGACGGGGACGGTGCTGGCCACGGCGGCTCCTGTTCGATCTGGCGGCGGTAACAGCCCATTCTACCGTGCCCGCTCCGGGCGCGGAATTCCGCACTGTGTCGCCCGGAACAGACAAGTCTCGGATGCCGATTAAGTCGTCGTTCAGCGAGCGGGCGGCTACAATACGCGCACGGAATCCAGGGCTGCAGCAAGCCGACATGGGATCGGCGATGCCGCTGCAGTCAGATTTTTTCGATTGGGCAATAGAGGGAATGACAATGCAAATCAAGGCGATAGGAACGGTTGCGATCGTAGCGGTCGCAGCACTGGGGATCGTGGTGCTTGCCGGGTGCCAGACACTCGATGCCTACACCCAGGAATCGAAAACGAGCAGCACCACCAAAGGCGCCGCAATCGGCGCAGCCGCGGGTGCCGTCGCCGGCCTGATGTCGGGCGATGACGCCGTCGAGCGCAGGCAGCACGCACTCATCCTGGCCGGCGTGGGCGCGCTGGCAGGCGGTGCGGTGGGCCATTACATGGACCGCCAGGAAGCGGAACTCAGAGCCGAGTTGCAGGGCAGTGGCGTGAGCGTCACGCGTGTCGGCGACAACATTACGCTCAACATGCCAGGAAACGTAACCTTCGCGACCGAGAGCGCCGATCTCAGTCCCGAGTTTTTCGACGTCTTGTCGTCGGTGACCAAGGTTCTGAACGAATACGAAAAAACCGTGGTGGAAGTCGCCGGCCATACCGACAGTACGGGCAGTGACTCCTACAATCAGAGTCTCTCGGAACGACGCGCGAATTCGGTCGCACAGTATCTGCGGTCGCAGGGCATCAATACTCAGCGACTCATGACGGTCGGTATGGGCGAAGGTCACCCGGTTGCCGATAACGGGACCGACTCGGGAAGGCAGACCAATCGCCGGGTGGAGATTACAATGGTGCCTGTAACGCAAGGCTAAGCCGGGAATCATCGACGAAAAGCGGCGAATCCGCCGGGTTCGCCGCTTTTTTCATGGGTAACCGGTTGGCACGAAAAACAACAGAGCGCCTATCGCGTGGAACGCACCTACGGCATCGCGGATACCGGCACCTGGATCGAAGGGTCGGGCATCGTCCGGCGCCTCCTTTCAGACGATAGCGACGGATCGCGGCATCAGCGTTTCGTGCTGGATCTCCGGAACGGCCAGACCGTGCTGATCGCGCATAACCTCGACCTGGCGGAACGCATACCGCTCGGCATCGGCGACCGGGCGCAATTTCGCGGCATGTACGAATGGAATGACCTGGGCGGCCTGGTGCACTGGACACATCGCGACCCCCTCGGGATCGAGGACGGTGGATTCGTCAAATATCGGGCCGGGATTTACCGGTAGGCCCGGATCAGGCGTCCATCGCCACGCGGAGCTTCTTGATGGCGTTGCTTTCGATCTGCCGGATGCGTTCGGCCGAGATGCCGTAATGGTCCGCCAGTTCGTGCAGCGTCTGTTTTTCGTCGGCGAGCCAGCGGGTTTCCAGGATGTGCCGGCTGCGGTCGTCGAGATCTGCCAGCGCATCGGTCATGCGCGCCGTTGCATCCTCATGCCAGTCGACATCCTCCATCAATACGGCAGGGTCCGAATCCGGACTCGGCAGATACGCCGCCGGCGTGAACGCCGCGGCGTCGTCCCCGGTTTCGGGGCCGGGATCGAATACCGCGTCCCGCGAAGTCAACCGTCGTTCCATTTCCGTCACTTCACCGGGCGTGACACCCAGGTCGTCTGCGACCGCGAGGGTCTCGTCGTGCGACAGCCACGCCAGGCTCTTTTTCGCCTTGCGCAGATTGAAGAACAGTTTTCGCTGTGCCTTGGTCGTCGCAACCTTGACGATGCGCCAGTTGCGAAGTACGTATTCATGAATCTCCGCCCTGATCCAGTGGACGGCAAAGGAGACCAGGCGCACACCGTACTCCGGGTCGAATCGTTTGACCGCCTTCATCAGGCCGACGTTACCTTCCTGAATCAGATCGCTTAACGGCAGTCCGTAACCGGTGTAGCCCTTTGCGATATGCACGACAAAGCGAAGATGAGCCAAGACCAGCTCGCGTGCGGCTGCCAGGTCCTGTTCATCGCGGAAGCGGCGGGACAGCGCCTGCTCGTCCTCCTTGCTGAGCACAGGAATCGAGCCGACGACCTGAATATAGGCGTCGAGACTGCCGACCGGCCCGGCCAGGGCCAGGTCGCGATTCATCGTTGCTACTGCCAGGGTCATACGCTCTTACCTCCCGGGTTTGGCCTCAAATGTTAGCACTCTACCGCTTCGAGTGCTAATCATAGCAATTAGTTCCGGATGAAACAACTAGAAAAAGGCCGTAAAAACAATTAGTTAAGCGAGAATATCAGCGAGGTTCGATGCGGCGCATATGCCGTGCCGCGGCGAGCCAGGAACCCGCCAGGCCCAGCAGGGCCCCGGTGCCGACGATCGCGAGACTCTCCGGCAGCGTCAGCGCCAGGATACGGAACGAACTGTCGTACAGACCGGCGAGACGGCCTGCCGGTTCCTGCAGGGAACTGAGGCCATAGGCGACCAGGATGAGCGCCAGCAGGCCACCGCCCAGGCCGTACCAGAGCCCCGAGTACAGGAACGGACGCCGCACGAAACCGTTGCTCGCGCCGATCAGCTTGGTGACCTCGATTTCCTCGCGCCGGTTCTGGATATCGAGCCGGATCGTATTGCCGATGATGATGACGATTGCGGCCCCGAGCAGCGCGGCGGCAATCGCGACCGCGCGTTGCAACATATCGAGAATTGCATGAAATCGCTGCACCCATTCCGTGTCGAGCTGCACCAGGTCCGTTTCCGGAAGATTGGCGAGCTCCTCGTGCAGCAAGGTCATCGACTGTTCCGTATTGGCGCTGCTCGGCCGCACGACGATCGTGTGTGGCAGTGGATTGCCCGGCAGGTGGTCGAGCGCCGGGCCGAAGCCGGACAAGGACTTGAATTCCTCGAGCGCCTGGTCCGCCGGGATGAGCGTCACGGACCGCACGTCCGCGCGTTGCTCGATGAGATTCGCCAACCGGGTCGCGGCGTCTATGGACGTCTCCGGCGACAGGTAGACCGAAAAGTCGAGCGCGTTTTCCCAGTTGCCGCTTAAGGACTGGACGTTCTTGATGATCAGGTGCATCGCGGCCGGCAGCGCCAGGGTAACCGCGATCACCAGCACGGTCAGGAAGGTCGCGAACGGTTGTTTCACAAGCCGCCCGAAGGCTGCGATCGACGTGGCGACGTGGCGCAGTGCCCAGGCCGAAACCGCTCCGTGCGCCTTGACAGGCGCGAATGCTTCGGATTGCGCGCTCAGCGCCATCGCTCCCGCTCCCGTTCGATGTGCTGTCGCTCGGCGTACTCGGCCACGAAGTCTTCCTCTACGTCAACCTGCAAAGAGCCGTTTTCCAGCGGAATGCGGCGGCAGCCCAGTTGGTCGATGAGCGCAATGTCGTGACTCGCGATCAACAGCGTGACGCCGACCTCGTTGAAGCGTCGAAAAATGCGCATGACCTCGAGCGACAGATCCGGATCGAGATTCCCGGTCGGTTCGTCGGCGATCAGCAGTTTCGGCCGGCTGACGATGGCTCGCGCGATGCCGACACGCTGTTGCTCCCCGGTCGACAGCGTTTCGGGAGTCCGCTTCTCCTTGTGCAGTAAACCGACCTGGTCCAGCGCCGCACGAACCTTGCGTGCGGCTTCGCGATGCGTCAGGCCCGCGATCACCAGCGGCAGAGCGACGTTATCGAAGACCGGCCGGTCGTACAGCAGCTTGTGATCCTGAAACACCATGCCGATCTGGCGCCGGTAAGCGGGGATCTTCCGCCGCGACACACGGCGCGTGTTCTGCCCGTCGACGATCACCTGTCCGCTCGTAGGCCGGTCGATCAGTGCAATCAGCCGCAGCAAGGTACTCTTGCCTGCGCCTGAATGACCGGTGACGAATACCATTTCTCCCTTGTCCACGGACATGCTGAGGTTCTTCAGCGCCTCCTGCCCCCCGGGAAACCGCTTTGTGACGTCTTCGATGCGAATCAACGCAGTTCTCTCCGGCCGTCGTGAGTCAACAGTGCGTCGACATACTGTTCGGCGGCAAACGGCTGCATGTCATCCGCGGCCTCTCCGATACCGATGAAGCGCACCGGAATGCCGAGCCTGTTCGCGATGGCGAGCAGAATGCCGCCCTTCGCACTCCCGTCGAGTTTGGTGACGGCGATGCCGGTCACGCCCAGTGCATCGTGGAACTTCTGCGCCTGGATCAGCGCGTTCTGCCCGAGGCCTGCGTCCAGCACGAGCAACACTTCGTGCGGAGCCTGTTCGTCGCGGCGCGCGAGCACTCGCTTGATCTTTGCCAGTTCGTCCATCAGCCCCTGCTGACTCTGCAAACGGCCAGCCGTGTCAGCGATCAGAACGTCGATATTGCGCGCCCTGGCCGCTTCGAGCGCATCGAAAACCACGGCGGCCGGATCCGCCCCGCTTTGCTGTGCGATCACCGGAACCCCGTTCCTTTCACCCCAGGCACGCAGCTGTTCGACGGCAGCGGCACGAAACGTATCGCCGGCGGCGAGCATGACCGACTTGCCGTCGTCCTTCAAACGCCGCGCCAGCTTGCCGATCGTCGTCGTTTTGCCGGCCCCATTGACGCCCACGACCAGGATGACGAAAGGTCCGGTGGCGGAAGAGACTTCGAGCGGCTGCTGCACCGGCGTCAGCATGTCGATCATCATCTGCCGCAAACCCTGGGTCAGCGCATTGACGTCTTTCAGTTCCTTGCGCGCCAGCCGTTTTCGAAGGTCACCGAGTATGCGTTCCGTAGCATCGACACCGACGTCCGCCATTACGAGCCGGGACTCGAGATCGTCGAGCACGTCGTCATCGATCCGGCCGCCGGGAGCGAGATTTACCAGATCGTAGCTGAGCCAGCCGTTGCCGCTATTGAGCCGGGCCCGCAGTCGTTTGACGAATCCTTCCCGCGCTGCCGTCCCGGATTTGCTTCTATTTTTAAACACAGGCCACTATCGTCTGTGTCGATACCATAAGATGCATGACATGGGCGTATCGTTTTGCTGGCACTCGCTGTCCATCGAGAGGAAAAAATGGCGACACGACAATTTCCTGCGAGTCAAACAGGGAAATCGCCGCCGGGACGGGTGCGTATTGTAGCGGGAAAATGGCGAGGTCGCCGGTTGCCGATCGCCCGAGAGCCGCATTTGCGTCCCACCTCCGAACGGATCCGCGAGACGGTGTTCAACTGGCTGGCGCCCATCGTCGAAGGATCCCGCTGCCTCGATCTGTTCGCCGGGACCGGCGTCTTGGGCCTGGAAGCATTGTCCCGTGGCGCCGCCGGCGTCATTTTCGTAGAACGATCCGCGTTGGCCATACAGGCGCTCCGGGAAAGTATCGATCTCCTCGACGCTGAAAATGCAACGGTGCATGTCGGTGATGCCGTCACTTTCCTCAAGGAGAGCGCGCCTCACCCACGGGACATCGTATTTCTCGATCCACCGTTCCGCGACGCATCCCTGGGCGAATTGTGTAGACTGCTGGACTGCGCGGGGTGGCTCGCCGCGGGCGCCAGCATCTACCTGGAACAGGATCGCCGTCAGCCGCGACCCGCGCTGCCGGACGGGTGGATCGTGAAACGCGAGAAGCAGGCCGGAAACGTGCGTTATGCTCTCGTTTCGGTCAGCCGTCGTGACGGCCAGGAATGAAGGAAATCACCATGAAAGTCGCTGCGATGTATCCCGGGACCTTCGATCCGATCACCCTCGGGCACGAGGATCTCGTACGACGGGCGGTGCGACTTTTCGACAAGGTCGTGGTGGCGATTGCGGCCAACCCAGGGAAGGAACCGATGTTCTCTCTTGACGAGCGCGTGGCGCTCGCGCGCTCGGTGCTCGGCGACGTCGATCGCGTGGAAGTGACCGGCTACGAGGGTCTCACCGTGAACTTCGCCCGCGAGCACGGCCTCAAGGTCATCGTCCGGGGCCTACGAGCCATTTCCGATTTCGAGTATGAATTCCAGCTTGCCAACATGAACCGTCACCTGACCGACGAAGTCGAAACGGCGTTTCTGACACCGACCGAGACCTACACCTATATCTCGTCGAGCCTCGTCCGGGAGATCGCAAGCCTGGGCGGGGACATCACCGAATTCGTCTCGCCGAAGGTCAAGATGGCCCTGCAGGAGCGCTGCGGTCGGGCTTGATCGATTAAGTGGTGCCGCGATTAAGTGGTGCCGGGCTTCGGATTTTCGTATTTTCGGCCGGAAACGTGAATGCCGGTAGCTCACTAAAAATACGAAAATCCGAAGCCCGGCACCTTATACTGCACCCCCAATGCAGAACATCTACCTGACTCTGCTCGCATTCGTCTTCGTCCTGATGAATGCCTTTTTCGTGGCGGCGGAATTTGCAATCGTCAAGCTGCGTCACACGAAAGCCGAAGAACTCGCCGGAGCGGCGGGCGCCCGGGGACGGATCCTCTACAAGGTACACAGCCGTCTCGATGAGTACCTTTCGGCGTGCCAGCTCGGCATCACACTGGCTTCCCTGGGCCTGGGTTGGGTCGGTGAACCCGCGTTCGCGAAGCTGATCGAGCCCTTGCTGTCGGTGCTCGGCGTTACATCGCCGGAAGTCATACACGCCGTGTCGTTTGTTGCCGCTTTTGCGACCATTTCCTATCTGCACATCGTCATCGGCGAATTGGCGCCCAAGTCTGTCGCTATTCGTAAACCGGTACCCGTGTCACTGCTGACCGCGATCCCGTTGTTTGCCTTCTACTGGCTGATGTATCCGTTCATTTACCTGCTGAACGGTAGCTCCAACCTGTTGCTGAAAATCGCAGGAATGGAATTGCGCGGTGGACACGAACAGGCTCATTCGGTGGCGGAGTTGAAAAAAGTGCTGCGAGCGAGCCACAGCCACGGTGAACTGGGCCGCGCATCGGCGACTCTGCTGAGCCGGGCATTCGATTTGAATGAACTGACGGCGGGCGATCTCATGCGCCCGGACGAAGAAATGGTCATGCTGAATGTGACGCAGGGCATGCCTGAAATTCTGGCGACGATCCGTCAATATCGTTACTCGCGGTATCCGGTGTGCGAGGGCACGCCGGACAATGTGCTCGGCATCCTGCACGTCAAGGACCTGATCGCAGTTCTGGATCGTGCGGAGACTGCGGCCGATATCCGCGCGTTGATCAAGCCGGCTTTGACCATCAACAGCAACCGGTCTGCGCTCGGAATACTAAAGAGCTTTCAGCAGGGGTATCCGCATTTCGCGATTGTCGGCGACGAATATGGCAACGTGGAAGGATTTGTGACGCTGGATCATGTGGTCGAAGTCCTGATCGGCAATATTCCGGACGAGTTCAGTCATCGCGTGCCGGACTGGGCTCCGCAGCCCGACGGCAGTTTCCTGGGCCAGGGTTCGATGTCGATTTATTCGCTCGAGCGCCTCTTGAATGTCGAGGTATCGGCATACCCCGACGTGAACAGCGTCGGCGGCCTGCTGATGGACAAACTGGAACGGATACCCGAACCCGGCGACAAGGCCACCTTCGACGGCTTCGAACTGCAGGTGCAGGAGATGGATGGGCCGAGAATCACCACCGTCGTGGCCCGTCCCGTCGACTGGCAGGAGTATGACGACCAGACCGGTTGAACCGTGACGTCCCGCTATAGGGAGAAACTATAAAAATACAGTCACTTATCTTGTATTCCTGCGGTAACGTGTCAAAATGCGGGCTAAAGACCTCGGGGATGAATCGGTCAGGGCAGACTGTGCGGCATTCCGTTTCGGACGCAACGCCGGCGCGCTAGACTGATTTGCATGAACAACCGACATTTTGGCCGCTGAATGACAATAACGACCGGCAGCGATGTAACGGGACCCTTGCCCGCAAGACGACGTCGACCGAGAGCCGGCGAGCGAACTCGTGGCACTGTCGATGCATTGCAAACCAAAATCGCCGTCAACGTGCAGCATCTCGAGCCTCATGGCTACAAGGAGCAGTTGCGCGACAACGTTGCAGAATTACCGGATGCGACGGGCTGCGATGCGGCATTTCTCGTGCTCTTTCATCCCGACGCATTCGGTTTCGATTCGGTGATTTCCTCCAGCTCGGTTTATTCCGGCTGCAATCCGGAAGCGCTCACCGGTGAATCCCTGGACGACTGGCCGTGGCTCTGTAAACGGCTGGGACACTTGAGGCTGATCGAGATCGCCAATACGGACGATGCCATTGACGGGCAGAACATGGCGTCGTCGGAACAGAAGCGCCTGGCCGAACTCAACATCGGTTCCTGCCTGATCATCGGTTTCAGCGTGCGTGGTGAACTGGCCGGTTTCCTGGCGCTGGCCAACGAACGGCCGGTCGATCAGTGGGACGCCAGTCTTCATCTGCTGATGAAGCTGATCGGCTCGTCTCTCGCTTCCGGCCTCGAAAGAATGAGGACGCTCCAGTTGCTGGAGGAACTCGAGGAACGCAACGAACTGATCAACCTGACCGCCAACGACGGCATCTGGGACTTCGACGGCCAGTCGAAACGCATCGAGCTCTCACGTCGGTGGAAGGAGATGCTCGGCTACGACGAGAACCGCGACGACGTGTTGCCGGACTGGTACCGGCTGGTGCATCCGGACGACATGGCCAGGGTGCAGGCGAAAATGCGCGAACACCTCGAAGGGAAGACCCCGTTTTTCGAAAGCGTGCATCGCATGAAGCACCAGAATGGCGAATGGCGCTGGATGACGAGCCGGGCCAAGGCCCGCCAGGACGAGAAGGGGCGGCTCATCCGTCTGCTGGGCGTCGAAGTCGACATCACCGAACGCAAGCTGTATGAAGAGGCGCTTTTTCGCGAGAAGGAAAGCGCGCAGATCACATTGCGCTCCATCGGCGATGGCGTCATCACCACCGATGCCGAATGCAATGTCGAATACATCAATCCGGTCGCCGAAGAACTGACCGGCTGGAAAGTCGACGACGCCAGCGGCAGGCTGGTTGACGAGATCTTCCGTGGCTTTCACGAAGAAACCTGTGAGCCGCTGGAGAATCCGCTGGCGGTATCCATTCGGCGCAACCGCTCCATCAAATCGGTGCGCCCGACACTGCTGATCCGCCGTGACGGCAATGAACTGTATATCGAGAGCACGGCGTCGCCGATCCGTGACGGCAGGGGAGAAGTTACCGGCGGGGTGCTCGTCTTCCATGACGTCAGCGAATCGCGGGAGCTGAACCGTCGGCTCAGTTATCACGCAAGCCACGACATCCTGACCGGCCTCGTCAATCGGCGGGAGTTCGAAAACCGGCTGGAGCGGGCGCTGAAGAGCGCCAAGGCCCGTGAGACCTCGTATGCGCTCCTCTACCTGGATCTCGACCAGTTCAAGATCGTCAACGATTCCTGCGGCCACAGCGCCGGAGACGCACTGCTCGGCCAGCTCGGCGCTCTGCTTAAATCGAAGATTCGCTGGCGCGACACACTTGCGCGCCTTGGTGGCGACGAGTTCGGCGTACTGCTCGAAAGCTGCAGTCTCGAGGAGGCCATGCAGACCGCCGAAGTGCTGCGCGCCGCAATCGGCGAATTCAAGTTCATGTGGGACGATCGCAGCTTCCGCCTGGGGGCCAGCGTCGGTGTCGTACCGATTACCGCCGACAACGAGAATGTCGCTGCCCTCCTGAGTGCCGCGGACGGCGCCTGCGCGGCAGCGAAGGAAGCCGGGCGTAACCGGATCCATAGTTTCCTCGAAAACGACATCGACCTGATGCGCCGGCGCCGCGAGATGCAATGGGCGGCGCGCATCAACAACGCCCTCGACGAAGACCGCTTTGAACTGTTTCGCCAAACCATACAACCGCTGCAGCACAACGACGATGGCGCGCACTACGAACTGCTGCTGCGCATGCGCGACGAGACCGGCGGCATCATTGCGCCCGGGCTGTTCATCGAGGCGGCGGAGCGCTACGGCATCACACCGAGTATCGATCGGTGGGTCATCAGGAATGCGTTTCGCTGGCTGGTGTCGGAAGCGGATGAGCGCGAACGCCTCACCCTTTGCTCCATCAATCTGTCGGGACAAAGCCTGGGCGACGAAAAGTTCCTGCCGTTTGTCATCGATCAGTTCCAGATGAGCGGGCTCGACTCGACTCGCATCTGTTTCGAGATTACGGAGACGGCTGCAATTGCCAGTTATTCGCAAGCCAACCGGTTCATCAATGCATTGAAAGAACTCGGCTGCAAGTTCGCACTGGACGATTTCGGCACCGGCCTGTCCTCATTCGGATATCTCAAACACTTCCCCGTCGATTTCCTGAAGATTGACGGCAGCTTCGTCAAGGAGATCCTGCACGACCCGATCGACCGTGAAATGGTGCGCTCGATCAACGAGATCGGTCACTTGACCGGTAAGCAGACGATTGCGGAATTTGCGGAGAACGAGGAAATCATCACCATGCTGCGCGGCATGGGGATCGACTACGCACAAGGCTACGGCGTCGCCGAACCGAAACGCGTAACCCGCGCGGTTGCCTGAATGCGCCGACCGGCGGCCATCAAGCCCGCCGTCAACGTCAACGCCTGCCGGGAACGTCAATGCCCGCCCGCCCTGCGGGCGACCCCGGCCAGAGCGACCCCGTCAGCGCCCCAGATGCACCACCCGCATCGACAGATCGACCGCATGAATATTCTTCGTTAACGCCCCCACCGAAATGTAGTCCACTCCCGTCGCGGCGACCGCCGCGATCGAATCGATGGTGACGCCGCCGGAGGCTTCGAGGACTGCCGGTGGCTGACCCTCGGACTGGTTGATCCGAACGGCGCGGGACAACTCCTCGATACTGAAATTGTCGAGCAGTAACCTTTCTGCCTTCACACGGAGCGCCTGTCGCATTTCGTCGATGGATTCAACCTCGATCTCGATCGGTCGCTGCCGATGCAGGCTGCGTGCGTTCCAAATCGCGGCGTCGATGCTGCCGGCGCTCAGAATATGGTTTTCCTTGATCAGGATCGCATCAAAGAGACCGATTCGGTGGTTCACGCCGCCGCCGCATCCGACAGCGTATTTCTGCGCGAGGCGCAGGCCTGGAATGGTCTTGCGTGTATCGAGAATCTGTGCGGCGGTATTCGCGACGACCGCAACGTAGCGCGCCGTGATCGTCGCCGTCGCCGACAGCAGTTGCAGGAAATTGAGCGCCGTCCGTTCGCCGGTCAGCAATACGCGCGCGGGACCCCGCAGTTCGCAGATCGTGTCCCCTGCCGCGACTTCTGCGCCGTCCAGTGCCCGCCATTCGATTCGGACGCCCGGGTCGAGTTGCCGGTAGACTTCGTCCACCCAGGGCTGTCCTGCCAACGTCATGCTGTCGCGGGTAACGATCGTGGCAACGCAGCTTGCCGATGGCGGCAGTAACGCCGCGGTAAGATCGCCGGCGCCTACATCCTCGGCCAGTGCATCGCTGACATTCTTCAGAACCGCGGATTGAAGTTCGGAGCTTGCAATCAATGCCGCTGATTCCCAGGCGTGCTCCGGACTACATGAAGAATCCGTGACCCGCGCCGACCATGCTCATGACCAGCGGCACGGACAACAACGTGTTGGTTCTCGAGGCAAGAAACGCAACCCGTTTGGCTTTGGCTATTTCGTCCGGAGTCGCTTCCACGATACCGAGAATTTTTTTCTGGTTGCGCCAGATCAGGACCCAGACATTGAATAGCATGATCGTGCCGAGCCACGCGCCGATGCCGATGGTCAAGGCATATGCATTGGTCGGGTCGGTCAACATGCCCAGCGCAAACGCGTCGTCGAGCATGCCGCGATGCAGGAGAAACACGGCGCCCGTCACCCAGGTCGCGACGGCGCCCCAGCGGAACCACACGAGTGCCCTGGGGGCGACGTATTTGCTGATGCCGGCACCGCCGGGACCGCCGTCGTCGCTGGCGGCCTGAGCCATTGCCGGTACCTGAACGAAATTGAAATAATAAAGAAGGCCGATCCAGGTAATGCCGGACAGGACATGCAGCCAGATGACGATCGCATTGGCACGGTGCCCGGCAACCATATGGCTTCCCATGGTGATCCACACCAGTATGACCGCCAGCACGAAGCCCGCAATCAGCGTACCCCAAATCGACTTCAACGGATTCATCTCTTGATCTCCCGGGTATTCTTAAAGTTTGTTATCGCTCGGAATCGGATTCCGGGGAACGCAGCCCTGGTCTGCTCGCCGGGCGAACCATGTATTATAAGGGGTGCACAACGTTCCTCCAAATCCGCCGCGGCCCGGGTTTCCTGCCTCGCCCTGCATTAACGTCTGTACCCTGGACGGCCGCAATGTATGCGTCGGCTGCAAGCGGACGATCCAGGAGATTATCGACTGGTCCACAATGACCGCGGAACAGCAATGGAAAGTGGTCAACGCATTGCCGGACCGGCGGAGGTAACGCATCGATTGTTCCCCAACGGCAGCCGGGTACAATACCGGCAATAGACGAGACGGAGTGCCTATGCGGCTTTTACTTGCGACATCACTGCTGCTGACAATGTCTGGCTGCTCCGCGATGTTATTGGGCGGCGGCAACAGCAGCCCTCCGGACCGCAGCACCCGCTCCGCGGCGCAGATCGAGATCGACAGCCGTATTACCGCCGCGGTACGAAACAGACTGGTCGACGATTCTGCCTTGAGCGAATACGCCCTCAGCGTGCAGACCTTCGACAGCAAAGTGACGTTGCGGGGATCGGTCGACAGCGACAGCGAGCGCGACCGGGCCGCCCGGCTGGCACAATCGATTGAGGGTGTCGGCGGCGTCGACAACCGGATTCGAGTGGGGAGCGGGCAATAGCAACTAGTTGAACTGACGAATTCCGAACCCATATGGAGTCAAGCAGACAGGCAGGGAACCCAAATGGATATAAATGACAGAATCAGGCAGCAACTCGCCGAAAACAGAGTGCTGCTGTACATGAAAGGGACGCCGGATTTTCCGCAGTGCGGTTTTTCCGGGCAGACGGTCATGGCCTTGAAATCGATCGGAAAACCGTTCGCGTTCGTGAACATTTTCGAGGACCCGGAAATTCGCGAGGGGCTCAAGAAGTATTCGAACTGGCCGACCTTTCCCCAGCTTTATGTCAACGGCGAACTGGTCGGTGGCTGTGACATCGTGGTCGAAATGTACCAGTCGGGCGAGCTGGAGGCTTTGCTCTCCGAAGCTGCGGCCTGAAGGCTAGAGTCCTAGCCGGGCCCTTCCAGTTCCATCGTCGTCGCCACGGGCGGCCAGTCCTGCAGCCGGGCCGACTCGAAGATCGGACGGAACCGGTTGACGACCACACAGAAAAGGTCGGCCGCGATTTCCGCGTCATAGGCGGCCGAATGCGCGGAGTTCTCGTCCCACTTGAGCCCTGCCGCCTGCACGGCGCGGGCCAGCACCGTTTGTCCGAATGCGACACCGCAAAGCGTTGCCGTGTCGAAGCTGCTGAACGGATGAAACGGATTACGTTTGATCGCGGTCCGTGCAATGGCTTCGTTCAGAAATGCGAGATCGAACGAGGCGTTGTGTCCGACCAGGATGGCGCGCGTGCAGTCGTGCTCGCGAATGGCGCGCCGAACTTCACGAAACAGACGTTGTAGCGCGTCACGTTCGTCGATCGCAGGTCGCAGCGGGTGGTGCGGGTCGATCCCATTGACCGCGAGCGACGCCGGCTCCATGTTGGCGCCTTCGAACGGCTTGACGTGATAGCGAATGGTGGTCCCGCGCGTCAGCGTACCGTCAGCGAGCGGCTCGATGAGAACCGCGGCAATTTCCAGCAGCGCGTCCGATTTGGCATTGAAGCCGCCGGTCTCGACATCGACCGCGACCGGCAGAAAGCCGCGAAAGCGATGGCACATGGCAAAGGGATCAGTCACAGGCGGACCATAGCAGATCGGATCGCCCCGCGGGCGTTCGCCCGTACGCAGGGCTCCTACCTGGATGGTTCTCCGAGGATATTCTGGTCGAGAATCAGGTTCATCGTATACCGCACGCCGAAGCCGGTGATTTCGGTCGGTATGTGGCCGAGGCCGCCCTTGCGCTTTGAGGCACTGAGATCGACATGGATCCACGGGGTCTGCTCCGTTACGAACTCATTGAGAAAACTGGCAGCCAGGATGTGATCGCCGCCGGCATCCGGGCTGCATTGGGCCAGATCGGCCGTTTCGCTCTTCAGTTCTTCCAGGTATTCCTTGCCGGCGGGAAACGGCCACACTCGTTCGCCACTGTCGCGCCCGGTCTTCTTCAATAGTGGATGGAGGTCGGGGCGATTCGTGAAAATACCGGAATAGCGCCGCGTGATCGCATTGATGCAGGAGCCGGTCAGGGTGGCGTAATCGATCACGAGACCCGGGTTTTCGCGACACGCGAGCACGAGGGTGTCGGCAAGCACCATGCGGCCCTCGGCATCGGTGTGTATCGTCTGAATGGTTTTGCCATTCAGGGCCGTTACCACATCCTGCGACTTGTAAGCGGTCGGTCCCGTGCGGTTCTCCGTGATGGCAAGCCAGCAGTCGGCCGCGAAGGGCAGCCGCAACTCCGAGATCGCGAGCAGCGTGCCCACGGCGACCGCGCTGCCGCCCATGTCGATGTGCATGTCGACCATCGAACTGAAGGTTTTGAGATTGGTGCCGCCGGTATCGAAGATGATGCCCTTGCCGACGAGGCTGAGCGCGGGTGTGCCTGATTTCTTACCCGGCCGGTATTGCAGATGGACGATGGCCGCACTGTCGTCCGCGTTTCCCTGGGCGACGGCGAGAAATGCGCCAGCACCGAGTTTCCGCAGTTCGCGCACGCCGTATTTCCTGTAATGCCAGCCGTGTTCGGCGGACAGTTCCTGCAGCAGTTCGATATAACCGCGGGCATCGAGCTTGTTCGGAGGCAGGGCCGTCAGCAATCGGGCCAGATTGTTACCCAGCGCCTCGGCGGTAATGCGCCCGAGATCCTGTTTGCTGTCAAGGCCGAGGATGCGAACGCTCTTCACCCGTTCGGGTCTGGATTTCGTTTTGAAATCGGCCAGCGGGAATGCGGCGGCGAGCGTAGCCGCAAGCACGCGCGCGACCAGCTTTTCGGCATCCCTTTCTGCGAAGCCGAGCGCCCATAGTCCCAGCGTGCCCGCCGCTTCGGAAAGTGCAGCCGATACGAGTTTTTTGCCGAACGTCAGTTGTTCGAAAGCGCCGGCGTCCGGCGAAATCGTACCGATCGAAAGGGCGGTCTGGCGCTTGTTGTTGACGCGCGTTGTGATCGCGGGGACGCTGCCTGGCGTCCGGCGCTTCATCAAGGCCTGCACTTTCGCGCCCTGTGGTATCCGGCGCCAGACTTCGGCGGAAATTTTTTCGGGGACGCAAATCAGCAAATGGTCGAGACCGGCAATCGTCCGGCTGTTCGGAACGCCGGTGATTTGTGTGATCCTCACATTGCGATTCTTGAATTTATCGGACAGCAGACTTCCCATCACACACTAACCTTTACGGCCCGCTTGGGCCATAATAAGCAAACCGAGAATGATTTCGCCGAGCCGAATACCGGGATTCCCCGGTTCAGGCGCTTAATCACTGGAACCGTGCGCGGGCCCCCAGGAGTCCCGCAAGGGGCAGTATTGAGTGGGTTTCAGCTCGGTCGGTGCGCCGATCGTAGCAGGAGGCCCGGTCGAATTCACGCCGCATAATTCCGTAGAATGGGATTGAATAGAGTTCTGGATGACTAATGAGCGAAACAAGTCAATTTGACGACATCGATCGAACCGAGACCCGCGAATGGCTCGAGTCCATCGATTCGGTGCTGCAGCAACACGGGCCCGAGCGGGCCCACTTCCTGCTCAACCAGATGATCGATTTTGCGCGCCGCTCGGGCGCCTACCTGCCGTATTCGCCGAATACGGCCTATGTGAATACCATTTCCACGGGCCGGCAGCCGGAATATCCCGGCGACCGCTCGATCGAACGGCGGATCGAGGCGTACATACGCTGGAATGCCATGGCGATGGTGGTGCAGGCCAACCGCCAGAGTTCCGAGTACGGCGGCCATATTTCCAGTTATGCCTCTTCCGCAACCCTGTACGAGGTGGGATTCAATCATTTCTGGCGCGCGCCTGGCAAACAGCATGGCGGCGACATGGTTTTCTTCCAGGGTCATTCGTCCCCCGGCATCTATGCGCGCGCATATCTCGAAGGGCGGCTGAACGAGGAACAGTTGAATCGCTTTCGCAAGGAAGTGGGCGGGGGCGGCCTTTCGTCGTATCCGCACCCCTGGCTCATGCCCGAGTTCTGGCAATTTCCGACGGTGTCGATGGGCCTCGGGCCGATGATGGCCATCTACCAGGCACGTTTCATGCGATACCTCGAGCACCGCGAATTGATTCCCGCAAGCGACCGCAAGATCTGGTGTTTTCTCGGCGACGGAGAAATGGACGAACCCGAATCGATGGGTGCCATCACGATGCCGGTCCGCGAAGGCCTCGACAATCTCGTCTTCGTGGTCAATTGCAATCTGCAGCGCCTGGACGGACCGGTGCGCGGCAACGGCAAGATCATCCAGGAACTCGAAGCCGCTTTCTGCGGCGCCGGCTGGAACGTCATCAAGGTCATCTGGGGTTCGCGTTGGGACCCGTTGCTGGCACGCGATCACCACGGCCTGTTGCGGCGCACGATGGAAGAGTGTGTCGACGGCGAGTACCAGAACTTCAAATCGAAAGACGGTGCATTCGTGCGCGAGCACTTCTTCGGACGTTATCCGGAAACGAAATCGATGGTTGCCGACATGTCCGACGAGGAAATCTGGCACCTCAATCGCGGCGGTCACGACCCGTTGAAAGTGCATGCGGCATACCACAGCGCCGTGCGGCACAAGGGCCAGCCGACGATCATCCTGGCCAAGACCGTCAAGGGCTTCGGCATGGGTTCCGCCGGAGAAGGGCAGAACATCGCCCATCAGCAGAAAAAACTGGACGTGGAAGCGCTCAAGGAATTTCGCGACCGCTTCAATATCCCGGTCTCCGACAAGAACATCGATGACGTGCCGTACTGCAAGCCCAGGCCTGACAGCGACGAAATCGAATACTTGCACGATCGCCGCAGGGACCTGGGCGGCTACCTGCCGCAGCGCCGGACCCGATCGACACCGCTCAAAGTGCCGCCGCTCGAGATTTTCAAGACGCAACTCGAGGGCACGGGCGAGCGCGAAGCCTCGACGACCATGGTGTTCATACGTTTG
>JBOHZD010000031.1:0-16697 GCA_050738315.1 Woeseiaceae bacterium | reverse complement strand
CCGTCGGCGGCATTGTGCTGGCCACCTTGATGATCGTTTTCTGGGCTATCCCCTATCGGTCAGCCATGGGTTCCGACGGCATGTTGCATGGGGAGGTCTGGGTCTGCATCGGTTGCGGCCTCGTATTGGTCACGAGCGGCTGGGTCGTTCGCCGGCACCTGTCCGGAGCGTAATTGCGGTGCGGACGATCACGCGCTTTTCCGTACTCCTGGCCCTTGCGGTTTGCGAAGTGGTAACGGCCGCCGACGAAGTGCGCGCGGAGACGGGCATCATGGTGCCAATGCGCGACGGCGTCCGGCTTTCGACGGACCTGTATTTTCCCGAAGAAGCCGCGGGCAAGCTGCCCGCTGTTTTGTGGCGGTCCATTTACGACAAGACCGGGGCCTATGGGCGAGAACCGGCATTGCGTGAACTCGTGCAACAGGGTTACGTGGCGGTCATCCAGGATACGCGTGGCCGGGGCTCTTCCGAAGGAGAGTTCACACCGAGCGTCGGTGATCGTAACGACGGCTATGACACTGTCGACTGGCTCACCGGCCAGCCCTGGTCGAATGGCAAGGTGGGCTCGGCTGGCTGTTCGTCACTCGGCGAGTCGCAGCTACTGCTTGCCGCAGCACGTCACCCACACCATGTCGCCGCAATCCCGCAGGCGTCGGCATCCGGCTTTTTCATTCGTGGCCGCCCCTGGGCTTCATTCGATGGCGGCGTATTCGAACTGGCACAAACGGCAGGCTGGTTCAGCGTCGATGGTCACGGTGTCGATTTCAGTGTTCTGCCGATCATAGACGTGCTGAAAAAGGCGGGACGACCGCCGTCCCATTACGAGAAATTTGCCGCCAGCAATCCGGTGGGGCCTTACTTTCAGGCACTCGAATGGATCCGGCCGGGAGAAACACTGGACGTGCCCGCGCTTTTCTTCGATTCATGGTATGACTACGGTGCGGCCGAGACGCTGGATCTCTTCAACATGCTGCGAAGCGGCTCAGCCGGCGCCCTTGCGCGGAACAACCAGTTTGTGATCATTGCGCCGGGCACGCATTGCGGTTATCGGGACGCTACGGAACGGACGATCGTCGGTGAACGTGATCTCGGTGACGCGAGATTCGACGTGCTGGATTTACAGATACGCTGGTTCGATCACTGGCTGAAAGGTATCGACAACGCGGTGGTCGACCGGCCGAGGATAAGGTATTACCTGATGGGCGCCAATGAGTGGCGCAACGCAGATACCTGGCCCGTCGCCGGCACGCGCTTTACCAGGCTGTACCTCGGAAGCGGGGGACGCGCCAACAGCCTGCGCGGCGACGGAACCCTGGACTTCGAACCGCCTTCGCAACGCGCCGCGGACACATTTATCTACGATCCGGCCTCACCGGTTCCATCATTGGGTGGGCACGCATGCTGCACTGGTACGGATACGGAGTCCGGCTCCTACGATCAGACCCGCATTGAGATGCGCGACGATGTCCTGGTGTATACGAGCGCACCGCTCGATCAGGGCATCGAGGTAACGGGACCGCTCAAACTGACGCTGCAGGTTTCGTCGTCTGCGGTCGACACGGATTTCACCGCCAAGCTGGTCGACGTCTATCCGGACGATCGCGCCTTCAACATCCAGGAAGGGGTGCTGCGCATGCGCTACAGGGACGGCTTCGACAAGAGCCTGCGCATGCAATCGGGCGAAGTCTACGAGGCCCACATCGACCTGCATGCGACCAGCAACTTTTTCGGCCCGGGTCACCGCATCCGCCTGGAAGTGTCAAGTTCGAATTTTCCGCGTTGGGACCGAAACCTGAACACGGGCGGCAACAATTACGACGAGACGGAATTCGAAATTGCCAGGAACTCGGTCCATCACTCAACCGAGCGCCCGTCCTATCTCATTCTGCCGATTGTCGACTGACGGCCGGCAACGGCACCAGGTGGACCGTGCTCCACAATTGCGCTGCGTTCGATTCCGTTTCGTCTTCCTGTCTTTGCCCGAAAGGTTCGACATGGTATCGCCCGTCGGACTGCGACCACGACCAGAGTTCCGAGCCGCGGACGGTGTGAGCAGCCGTCAAGGCATCCATCAGAGTTCCTTGTGCGGCGATGAGCGCGGCGCGTGCGGATGATGTGAGGTCGCTTCGATCCAGCTGACGGGAAATCCCCGCGGCCAGCATCGCCTGGTGCCAGGACCAGATCACGGTTCCGTGATACCGCGTGCGGCCGAACTTGGGTTCCATTTCGTCCGCGGCATACGCCGGATTCGCAACGACCATCCCTACGTCGGTCATGAGACCGGCCGGGAACGGACGCATGAGCGTGAAAACGATGCGCTCGACCTCTTCCGCAGCAAGGTCCAGAAACAGCAGGCCGAACGCTTCGTCGGAGTTGAGCACAGGCAAAGGCTTGCCCTGGTCGTCAAGAGCCACGGCCCGAAATACAACCGGATCATCGCCCAGCGCAGCGACCGCCGGTCGTGCACGGACGCCGGCACGGCCGGCATATCGCTGCACTTCCGCGACAGCCGAATCCTCGTTTACGCTGACCGTGAAATACGGCGGGGCCTCGTGCAGCCAGACTTCCGCCATTGCGCCGGCCCTGGAAAGTGCCGTCCATTCTTCCTCATTCGCGTAGTCGCGGACGACGCCGCTTTCGTACAGCCGGGAAACTGCGCCCAACGCGGCCGGCACCAATACCCCGTTTACATCGTACGGGAAACGCCCACCGCCGAGGCCATCCTCGCTGTCGCGCCAGTTGCCGGCCGATTCGCCGGACTTGAGGGCAACAAGATTTTGCCAGCGTGCATCGCGTGAAAACGCGGTGGTTGCGGAAACCACGAAGCACAGGTTGCGTACCAGCGCCGCCCCAAACGTCTCCCCTGCAGCAGTCCGACGCGGAAGAAAATCTGCTGCTCGGGTACGGCCAGCCGGCGTTGCCAGCAGATAGTGAGCTGCGACAACGGACAGCAGGAAGTCGTCGTCAATCATTTTGTAGTCATATATCGGCGCATCGCTCAGCGGCTCCCCCGCGAGCAGGCGGCGCAGCACCGCATATTCCGCTATGTCTTCCTCATGGGCCACTTCGCCTTCGGGATCGAGCCGCTCGAGGACCGCCGCAAGACCCGCTTCCACCGGGCCAGGCTGCAACACCGGCATCAATAATTGGAGGGACATCAAGGTGTCCCGCCCGAAATAGGTATTGAAGCGCCACGACCCGGCCAGCAGTTTGCTGTCGTAACTCAGGAAGGCGAGGATGTTGCGCAGCCGGGTATCCGGCTTCGCCGCGTCGGTAAGCAACTCATTGCGGTTGATCGGAGCAAGCGGGGTATCGCCGGTCAGCGCGGTCACGCGCAGGCGCAACCGGGCGTCCTGATCCGGAATCAAATCGATCGGCGACGGATCACCACCGGCAATCCTGCCGGTGAGCACCTCCACTGACAGGTAGTATCCAGGCGCCCCATCGAGCCGCCTGCGTTGCCAGGCCACCGTGCGCCCCGATATCACCGGAAGCACCGAAACCGCCGAGGGCGTCTTGCCGGTATACCCGTAGTCGCGGATCACACGCACACTGCTCGTAATCGCATGAACGATTCTGATCGGGGCACCCGTGACGTCGAGCTCGGCGGTCACTCCGCGTAACTGGCCCCCCGGAACATCGCGCCGCGCCGAAAACAAACTGGCGACGGGTTGCCACTCCACGTCTTTCGACAACCCTTCAAACCACAAAGCTGCGCCGCTATTCCCCGCGGGAAACGCGATGACCAGGCGAGGTGCGGGACCGGACTTGAGCACGAGATGAGCCGCGACCGGGCCTTCCCTGAAGAACTCATTCTGCACGCTTCCTTCAGTAACGGAAAAGCGCAATGGCTCGGCAGAAAGTCCCTGCGATGTCTGGCCCACCACCACCGGGGCCAGCAATATAGCCAGCATCAACCGCGCGAATCTGTCATTCCGATAACCGGGCTTACTCATGGCACAATCGTGGATGCAATCCACCAGGTGTCAGTCGACACGCCAGGTGCGCAAGTCACCGTCCTTCATCATCGGGATCACAAGACGCGCCCTTCGCCATCGGCGGCGACATCATTGAGAAACTGGGCATCGGGCGCATCGTAGGCTTCGGCGATCTCGCCTGCGGCAATGTCGATCACGACGAGCCGGTCGATATTCGAAACGTAAAGCCGATCGCCGTGAACGGCCACGCCCTTCGGCCCATTCAGCCCGGTGACCCACTGCGCCCCGGTCACCTCCCCGCCGGCGGTGAGTTTCGAGATGTAGCCTTGTCCGCTCTCCCCGTTCCCCTCGGCGCCGACATTCGACACGTAGAGCGCGTTTCGCGCGTTGTCGAAGACTACGGATTCGGGCCGATCGAAGCCTTCGGCCCGCCAGCCTTCCTGCGGTCCGTCCGCGGCCGCAGCCGCGTGGGCGGCGGCCGCGCCGAGGAAGATCGTTACGGTCAGGATCCGTGTCTTGCGGGTTTGCGGCCTCATGGCTGCCTCCTGTTTTGCGGGTGACGACTTTATTTCCAGACTCTCGGCTTTTCGTCGTGCGGTCCAGCCTCCAACAAGTTTAACGGGCCATGCCAGTCGCCCGGCCCGATGACGGTATTCGGGAGCGCCCAGATTTTGCCGACGACAGCCAAGGCGCGAGCCATGGCCGATTCTCGCATTTTTCCGCTCCCTGCTTCTCCGCCGCAAGGCTTCACGGCACGCCCTGAAGGCCCTCGATCCGAAAATCGTCGTCCGGCGCCAACGCGCTGCCGATTCGACGCCGGCAGGCAGCTCCAGATCGCGAAGCGCCGCCCGATGATCGACCAGCGTCACGCGCCGCAAAAAAGTCCCGCCACGTTCGCCAGTTCAGATTCTCGTTCATGTCGCCACCTCATCACCCTGTGCATGGGGCGATTTGTAGCAACGCAATCTGGTGGCCCTCTGGAGAGATTGTGCCGAATTGTGGCGCTGGAACCGATCGGTCGCGTCGAGCAGAAACGTCGCTCGGGTTGTACAGATGTCATTGCTCACCGGCGGCGTTGAGATAAACCGGATTGCTCAGCAGCATCAATTGGCCTTCGTCGTTCCGGACGTTTACTCGCATCCAGTCATACGCGCCATCCGAAACCAACTCATGAGATCTGGTTTCGTTCGGCGATTCGATCTGCGGGTCTTCAAGCTGCAGCGGCTGCCCGTTGCTCGAAATTAATTCGAGGCTGTCTCCCGGGTCGCCACCCATTACGTGAATTTCAAGATTCACGATTGCCCCTTTCTTTGCGGACAGGCTTTCGCCCATGGTTGCCGTCTCTCGTTCCGACGAGGCACTAAGAAATACGGCCCTGTCTCCGTCGCCGCTCAAGTCCACAAATACGCGCCCCGAACGAATGCCGGCGAGGAGGTCTTCCTCGGAGAGGCTGTCGGCGTACACGACCGTTGCCGGTACGCCGATCGGTGACTGATTTTCGCTTCGCGAGAGCGCCGGGTCGTGATTGTCGCTGCCTCCCACTGCCGTGATGCAAACGCCGCGATCCAGAATCGATTGCCAGAACTCGATACCCTCCTCGGCTTCAGGCGCACCCGCGAGGTACTTCCACGCGCCGCCGTTGATCACTTCGATGGCATCCACCGATCGATAATCGACGTCCGCCAGCCGCCAGCCGCAGCCCATGCAGTCCTCGCCCGAGGGCAACGCCGGATGATTGATCGAGATGAGCGCATCCCTGGACAGCACCTCGTCCAGCAGATCGTCGACCGAGCGGTCGGTCGTCGGTCCGACGCGGTGATCGATGAAGCTCGCTGCGCCGAACACGTTCGCATGGCCGAAGAAGGTCGTAATCTCGCGCCCCGGAACGAGCAGGATGTCGTCGTAGTACGGTTGCAGCTCTCTCAACGACTGATGATGGGAGAGCGTGTTGTGATCGGTAATCGCCAGGAAATCCAGCCCGGCGGCAACGCCCGCTTCGACGGTCCGATGGACCGGGCACGGCACCGAAACTCCCTTCTCACTCAGGCAGTAACCGTCGCTGTGCCCGGTGTGCGCATGCAGGTCTCCGCGATACCAGCGCGCGCGCGCGTCGATCGGCTCAGCGCCGGGAATCAGCGCACCGGAGAGATCGTACTTCTCTTGTAAGGTGATGGTTGCCCTATAGTGCGTTTCTACGCCTACGCGGATATTGGGCACGCCCAGCAACAGCGTCCACCTACCGCTTAGAATCGGACCGTTCCGATAGCCCGGCGTCGAATCGAAGGCGGATATTTCGATGTGGTTCTTGTTGCTGCCGGTCCAGCCGCGAAAGCCCGCCGGATCCAGCAGCCCGAGGTCGATGACGGTGCGATGAGCCGCTCCGTCGTGCTCGAAGTCGACGGAGAGGCCCTCCACACCCTCCGGGACTTCGAACTTCCGCACGACGTACGTCTGGTGATCGTCGCGCGTGATACTGCCCTCGATGACAAGCTCATGCGAACGTGCATCCGCCAGTACGGGCGAGAACGCGAGCAGTATCAGAACCGGCGGTGCGACTCTGGCCCACCGGCGTTCCATGCCGCCTGACCCGTCAGAAGCGATAGGCAAAAGACGCCCGCAGCGAGCGGCCGAAGATCGGCCGTGCCAGGAAGAACACATTGCCGGCATCGCCGCTCGTAAACTGACCTGCTCGCGGATTGCCTTCCGTCAGTCCGATTTCATTGTCCAGGTTGTGCCCTGCGACGGTAATCTCCATCGACTCATTCACGAAATACGTGGCGCCGGCGTTGAAGACCGTGTATTCCGGCAATTCGACTTCATTGGCGGCATCGCCGAAGCGGTCCGAGTAGTACTGGCTTTCCGCGTAAATCCTCAAGTTGCCGTCCAGAAACACCAGTGTCGGCCGGAAACTCAACGCGAGCTCCGGAATACGAATCGGCTGATTGCCCGAGAAGTCGACCGGAACGAGAACGCCGTCCTGTAACTCGGCGAACGCAAAATTCTTGAATTGCGCGTCCTGCCAGGTAAAGGTCGCCGACAATTCGAGCAGGTCGAGGGGATTCCAGAAGCCTTCAAACTCGATGCCTGTCGTTTCCGTGTCGGCAAACTGCCGTTGCTCCGTAAAGCCGCCCGTCACCGGATCCACGACGGTATTGATGAACTCCACGTTTTCGAATTTTGTGAAGAACAGGGTCGCAAACAACGCAAACCGGTCACCGACATGTTTGTATCCGCCCTCGATCTGCGTAATGTCGACACCCGTGACTTCGCGGTCCGGGTTCTCCCTGAAGGTCCCGCTGTCCGGCAGGATGAACGAGGAGGTATACCGCCCGAAGACGCCCGCATCGTCGGTCAGGTTGAAGTTACCGCCCAGCGACCAGGCGAGGTCGTCGAACGTGCGGTCGAACGGCAGAAAGACGCCGTTTCCGTAACTGACCGCGTCGTCCGCAAGCGTTGTGGGATCGCCAAGGTCGACGTCCGACGCGAGCTGCGCCGTGCCGCGTGCATTGATCTCTTCCCAGCGCAGGCCGCCGTCCAGCCGGAACCGGTCGGTAATCTGCCACTCATCCGTCGCGTAGAACGCCCAGACCTGCGCCTCGTCATCCGCCTGCTGGAACCGGGAGCCATAGCGCAGGATACCGTTCGTATCCGTGACTCGTCCGACGGCGTTCCCGGCGGCATCGACGGCGAAAATATCCAGGTTACGGGGCTGGCCGCGCACCTCGGTCAGGTAGAGCGATGCCAGGCGGTCGAATTCGGCGTCGTAGCTCGCAAAGTAGGCGCCGAGGGTCACGTCGTGCGTCTGCTCGCCGAACTCGAGCAGTCGACTGAGGCGAATATCGTTTATCACTTCCCGCAACGGGGGAGCCACGCTCGTAAAATTGCTCGACATTACAAGTCCGTTGCCGTTCTCGTTGACGACATCGAAGGGTTCACCCGACCCCGCGAACCGGAGTTCCACATCGACGGCGCCCGGAAAAGCCGCCAGGGCGGCGTCACGAACCGCGTCCAACTGCTCGGTGGCCCGTAACGGTGTGTTGGGAAACGACCCGTTTCTCAGAACGTCCGAATCCCGGTACCGGAACCCGTTGGAAAACGTCCAGTCGTCAAACGATTTTTCGAAGTTGATAGTCAATGCCGTCAGATCGACATCAGTGCCGCGCGACAAGTCGAAGCTTTGAATTCCGTCCGGCGTTTTCATATCGAAGTTGAGGACGTCGGGTCCGATGGTCGTGTCCGTATTGGCATCGAATCCCGGAACCTCCGCCGGCTCCGCGCTGGCGTCCAACGTCAGCGGCAGCGGCAATGCAAAAAACGTCCTGTCATCCAATCTGCGCACGCTCACATCGAGGCGGCCGTCCTCGAACTCGCGGGACAGGGTCAGGCGCAACTGGCCGCCGTCGTTGGCCGTAAAGCCCGGCTCGCGAATTCCGTCATCACGCCGATAGTAGCCGCCGAAGGCGACTGTCCAGTCGTCGCTCAAGGGGCCCCCGTAGAAGAAATCCACGCGTTGCAGGTTGTAGTCGCCGATCGTGTACTTGAGGATCCCTTCCGGAATATCGGTGCCTTTCTTGGTCACGAAGTTGACCAGGCCGCCCGGAGCATTGCTCGAAAAGATGACCGACGGCCCGCCACGCACCACTTCAACACGCTCTATGGTTTCATCGATTCGCAATACCTGGTCGGCATTCAACCAGCCGATACCGGGGTCGTGCTGCAGGGGCAATCCGTCTTCATGCAGGCCGATCGTCGCGAAGCCGTCCAGCGGAATGCCCCGGGCGCGCACGTTGCCGTTCGACTCCCCGCCCGACGCTTCGACCCAGAAACCGGGGACGGTCTTCAGAAGATCCGTCGCGCTGAGCGGGGCATATTCGCGGATGTCGTCTTCGGTCATCGTCGTGATCGAGTAGCTGGCCTCGAGTTTCGTCTGCTCCGAAGCGCCCGAACGACCGGTTACCACGACCTCCTCGAGGTGCAGATCCCTGCTGCGATCCTCCGTGTCGTTTTCCTGCGCGACTGCGGTCCCGGTCAGAAAAACGGCGGCCGTCACGATGGGGACGAGTACGCGATCGATGGATCCCGTGCGGTACAGTTTCATGGCTATTCCCCCTTCAACTCGGGCGAGAGTGAATGTCCTGAATAACAGGCGAATGTGAAACTCGCGTGAATTCAGTGCGCGACTTGCCTGAGGGCCAAGGGCGTGCCGACCGAGGCAGCGACGTAAACTGATTATAGAATCCCAATTCCAGGGTTTCCAATTTTTGATATTTAATTTTTACGAGCGGGCCGGATCGTTCATCCGGACCGGCGCGGCTCGCGCTCAGGAGCGAAGGACGACCCGATAGGTCTTGATCTGATAAGGGGCGACCGTATCGCTGATCTCGGCGCCCTGATTTTCGGCCCCGGTGGTCGCTTCCAGCAGGTCGCACGCCTGCCAGCTGACGATGCGGAAGTCAGAGCGCAAATTGACCGGGCCGCGGCTCCCGGCATATTCATGCAGCCGCACGATCAGGTGATCGCTGTCTTCGGCTTTTTTCACCACGTCGATCGTGACATTCGGATTGTCACAGCTGAGCAGCGAGCGGCCGTTGATACCGCCGGCAACCTTGCCGGGGACGGCATAGAGCGGCGAATTGAGGTCCCAGGCGTGCCGCGGAACGCCGGCCTGCTGCCAGCTTCCCGCGTGGGGCAGCAGCGAGTAGGTGAACTGGTGGTGGCCCTCGTCCGCCTGCGGGTCCGGATAGTTCGAGGACTTGAGCAGCGTCAGCCGCATTACATGATCGCGGATGTCGTAGCCGTACTTGCAGTCGTTCAGTAACGCGACGCCATAGCCCTCTTCCGACAGGTCGGCCCACTGGTGGCCGACCACCTCGAACCGGGCGTGGTCCCAGCTCGTATTGCGATGCGTCGGGCGTTTGACGTTGCCGTACTGGATGTCGTAGGTCGCCTCGCTCGCGCGAATCCTGACCGGGAACGCCACCTTGACCATCTTTTCCCGTTCCTGCCAATCGATCACGGTACGAAAATCGATGCGCGGCGAATCCCGGTAAAGGAGCATTTCCTGATCGATGCGACTGTTGCGATACTGCCATTGGAACCGGATCAAGATCTGCAGGCGCCCGTCGCTCTGCACGGTTGCACCGAGAAATTCGTCGATTGTTTCTCTTTTCTGTTCGAACGAAACCTCGAGCTCCCAGGCGTCGTATTGCCGCGGTTTGTCCTCGAATACCTGCATCACGTTGGCGAGACCGTTTTCGGCCAGCACCTCACGGCAGGCAAGCCGGTCGAAGAGACGTGATAGATGGCCGTGCTCATCCCACTCGATCAGGTAGAACGGCGTTTCGAGCCGGTTTTCGGCGAGCTTGAAAGGACTCGGCGACGCAGGCGCCGCGTCCTGCTGCACGGTCAGGCGGGTCGCGCCGAACGAAGGTACATCGCCCGGGTGCACGAGGACATGATCCTCCGCTGCCTGAATCGGCACCGGGTCGCCGCGCTCATCCCGCAACGATCCGGCGAATCCGGCAAGCGGCAGGCGGACCAGGCCGCTGCGCGGCCAGGACGCGCTGTTGATGACGGTAAAAGTCTGCCCGCTGCTTCCCTGCAGCAGGTTGCCGAAGGCCTTATCGCAGCACGCCGCGGCAATCTCGCCCGCTTGCGCGTATTCCTGCCTGCTGTCCTCATACACCTCCCGAATGGCGCTGCCGGGAATGATGTCGTGGAACTGGTTGCGCAAGACGATCTTCCAACCGGCGTAAATCGCCTGTTGCGGGTACCGCTGCCAGTCATTGCCGACGATCGCGTCCAATGCGCAGAGGAACTCTGTTTCCCGGTACTTGATCTCCAGGCGGCGGTTCATGCGTTTGTTCCAGGCCTGGCTGGTGTAAGTCCCGCGGTGGTACTCGAGGTACAACTCGCCGTCCCAGACGTGCAGATAGCCGCCGTGTGCGCTTCGAATGTTGTCGTTGAGGCGGCTCACGTACTCGTCGACCCTGCCGCTTTGCGTCCCCGGCATGCCGGGCATGCCGTCCAGGCGGCGCCGCATCTCCAGCATGTGGCGATTCGGGCCGCCGCCGCCGTCTCCATAACCGTACGTCAGCAGCAATTCCTGGTTGATGGCCTTGTCCGCGTAGTTCTTCCAGGTGCCGTTCACGGTGCCGGGCTCCATCAGCCCGTTGTAGGTGTAGTACCGGCTGTCGGGATTGCCGTCGTCCGGGACAGTGATGAAATGGGCAGTGACTTCGCTGCCGTCGATGCCGCGCCACACGAAGGTGTCGTGCGGCATCTTGTTGAATTCGTTCCAGCTGATCTTCGTCGTAATGAACGTGGTGAGGCCGCACTGCCGCAATATCTGCGGCAATGCCCAGCTGTAGCCGAACACGTCGGGAAGCCACAGGTAGGTGTTTGTGACGTTGAATTCCCGCTCGAAGAAGCGGATGCCGTACACGATCTGGCGTACCAGTGCTTCGCCCGAAGAAAGGTTGCAGTCTGCTTCCACCCACATGGCGCCGCCGGCTTCCCAGCGGCCTTCGCCGACCCAGCGACGGATCTGCTCGTAAATCGCCGGGTAGTCCTCTTTGATGTATTCGTAGAGCTGCGCCTGGCTTTGCAGAAACGTAAAGTCGTCGAAGCGCGTCATCAATCGATTGACGGTCGAAAAGGAGCGCGCGGCTTTTTCCCGCGTATCTTTCAGCCGCCAGAGCCACGCCACGTCGATGTGCGTATGGCCGACGCAGGTGACGGTGACTTGCGCTTCCCGGCGCAGTTCCGCGAGTGCGCCGGCGAGAAAGGCCCGTGTCTCGATGGCCGATGCATAGAACGCAGCGCTGCCCGGCTCCGAAAAGTCGAGCTTCTGGAATGTGCGGTTCAGCAGGTTGAGCAGCAGGCCTTTCTCCGGAGCGTGCTCATCCAGCGCTTCAACCGTTGCGAGCGTAGCGCGTGCGGTGAAATAGAGGTCGTCGCAGGCCGGGTCCAGCCATGCCAGGTCGGCGCGCAGCAATTCATGACCCTGTTCGCGCGGCGGTCCTCCGCCTTCCAGTCCGGACCAGAGGCGGAATGCCAGATCCAGCCTCGACCCCGTTTCCCGCGGATCGAAAATGACTTCCTGATGATTACTGTCGACCCCCTGGTACGGTTTACCGCCCAGGAACAGCAGCGCCTCGAAACCCGCGTTATTGCCACCGCCCGTACGCCCGAAATCGAACAGGCCGACGACGTCGCTGGATCGCCAGGAGTCCGGCAGGTCAACCACCAGGGTCAGCCACAGGTACTTGTCCCGCCCGGCCCAGCGATCGCCGACCTGCATGGAGCCGCAATGAGCCGCCGAGTCCGGCACCGAGCGGCCGACGGCGCCGTCGTCCTCGTAACAGGCGAACGGGCCCAGCGGACGCCGGTCCCGATACCGCAAGCCGGCAAGCTCGCCGATCAGTCGTCGCAGGCGGTCCTGGTGAAAGAACTCCATCGCTCTACCCTCCTGGCTCCGAGGGATCGTCCCCGCCGACGCCCTTGGCGGACAGTTTCCGGTACCAGGAGAAGTAAAGCATGACACTCGAGGCAACAAATGCCGTCAGCGCCGGAATCATGGCGTCCCAGTGATGCCAGACGGCGGTGATCACGGTAATGAACATGCACAACTGCCACCCCAGGGCCACGAACATATTGAACAGCGCGAGTCTGTTCTCGCCACGAATCGGCTCGCGTTCCGTCGAATCGAGCTCCATCGCAAATCGACGCCACCAGCCGAAGGGCCGGATCTGCCTGTAGAAATTTCGCAACACGTCGTCGTCCACCGCGGGTGTCAGCAGCGACACGACAACACCGACCGCGACGGATACCACGAACGTAATGCCGGTCGCTTCAAAAAAGGCAAGGCCGGGCAGGAACGTGTCGACGAAGATGGCTGTCAGCATGCCCACACCGATCGAGAACGCAAAGCCGTAACCGTTGAACCGCCACCAGTACCAGCGAATGGCCATCGGCACGACGAAGGCCGTACCCAACGGGCCTGTCATCAGGTTCCAGATCTCGTTGATGTTCTTGACTGCCATCGCCAGGACTACTCCGGACACGGCAATGGCGATGGTGGCGTAATAGCTCTGCCTGACCAGCGCTTTCTCCCCGGCTTCAGGGCGCAGAAAACGCTGGTAGATGTCGCGTACCCAGTAGGAAGCGCCGGCATTGATGGTCGAGTCGAATGTCGACATCGCCGCGGCAATCATCCCGGCGAGCGCAAAACCGAGCGCACCCGCCGGCAGTACATGGGAAAAAACCACCGGCAATGTTGTCTCCGGATCGGCGGCGAGCTGGCTTGCCACCGCGGGGTCCTGTTGTGCCAGCCAAAGCCCCAGAAGTGCAACGCCGGCGACCATGGCAAAACGCGCGGAAAGAAGCAACGTCCATTCGGCGGTCATCAGGCCTGCGGAACGCTCGTCTCTCGCCGCGAAAAAACGTTGGGCCATGTAACCGGTGTGGCCACCGAGGCCCTCGATCATCGCCTTGGTGACCCAGAACAGGATACTGACGCCGAACATCTGGTAGATCAGTGGATTGGCGAGCCAGTCCATCGGCTCGGCGGTCCAGCGCGGTGTCACGTCGACCCAGCCGGTTCCGGCAGCCGCAATGACGGCGTCGTGCTCCGGCAGAAACGCGGCTTTCACGATCATGAAACCGGCGAGTGAAAACATCAGTATCTCTTGCAGGACGTCCGTGTAGGCAACGCCATACAGTCCGGACATTGCCGTGTACAAAAGACAGACGGCGATCATCCCCAGTGCGCAGGCCTCCGGTGAGAACGGCAGAAACGTCGCAATAAACTTGCCGCTCCCTTTGGCGAAGTAGATGACCATGCCGATCGTGAACACGAGGTTGGCCACCGCCGCCAGCACCCGTGCCAGTCGCCCGCCGCGTCCGCTGCCGAAGCGCAGCTCCATCCACTCCGCGGTGGTCATGACCTTTGAGCGTCGCAGCCACTTGCCCATGAACGCCAGCAAGACGCAAAGTCCGAGCACCAGCCCTCCGCGACTCTCCACCCAGAATCCCTGAAACCCGATGACGTAGAAAAACGACGTAATGATCATCGTTCCGGTCATGTCGAAGTTCGACGCGCTGCCCGAGATACCGAGCACCCACCACGGAATCCGGCGGCCGCCGAGGAAGTAGTCGGAAATGCTGCGGGAGGCAAGTCGCGTGGCTATGACACCCAGCGCAACGACCAGCACGAAATAGGCACCGAGAATGAGCCAGTCGATCGTTGCCAGTTGAACGCCGTCCATCTTCGTTCCCCCTTTGGCGACTTCGGTCAGCCTTCCCGCTGATGCCACGCCGGAACGGTGGCAGCGCGGGACGGATCAGGATTCCGGCAACGCAATTTCTGCATAGACCGGGAAGTGATCGGACGGGTACCGGCGGTCGCGACTGTCGCGAATGATCCCGGCCTGCCGGACCCGCGCAGCCGGTTCCACGAAAACGTAATCGATCTTCGGGCCGTCGCGGCGCCCCTCGAATCCGCCGCCGGTGCCCACCGAGTCCGCATCCGGATGCAGCACGCGGAACGTATCCACCAGCTGGACGGGCGATTGGTTCGTGGTGTTTTTCAGATAGAGGATTGCCGGGTTGTTTTCGCCAGCGTTGAAATCACCGGTTACGATGACCGGGTGTCGCGGCTCCCGCTTCGCGATGCGCGACGCCAGCAATTCCGCACTCTTCATCCTGGAGGGCTGCGAGACATGGTCGAAGTGCGTATTGAACATCCAGATCGCCCGGCCCGATTCCTTTTCGACGAACCGCGCCCAGGTAACGATTCGTGTGATTTCGTTTCCCCAGGTCATCGACCCCGGGACGTCCGGGGTATCCGAGAGCCACAGGGTTCCGCTGGTCTCCGCGCGCCATCGATCCGACCGGTACAGAATCGCCGAATACTCCCCGGCTTCCTTGCCGTCGTCCCTGCCGACACCGACCTCCTCGTACGCGGGAACGGACTCGCGAATGGCGTCGATCTGAAACCGCAGTGCCTCCTGCAAACCGACGAAGTCGCTGTCTTGTTCGCGAATGACGTCGTACACCAGTTCCTTGCGGTGGCGCCAGGCATTCATGCCATCGTCTGCGGTCCCGTAGCGTATGTTGAACGACAGGACACGGACGTTCAGTTCGCCGGGCGTCGAGTCGACCGCTGCGCCGTTCACGCCGCAAGCGGCCAGCAGCACGGCAATTCCGAGAGTCGCGAGTAATCTCATTGCAGAGAAGTTTAATAGCAAACCGCGGCTCTCGGCCACTTCCAGCCACGCAGGGGCGCCACCCGGGGGTGTCCAAGTCGCTCGAACAGGGGAACTCGCTTGGTTGGACACCCCCGCGTGTCGCCCCTGCTCCGACCGGCGAGGGGGTATTCCCTTATCGCCCGCAGGGCGGGCTGCTTGCGACGCGGGTGTTTGACACTCGATCGCACCGGGCATAGCCTTGCTTCTCCCCGGGCAAAGACCTGCATCGATGAACTGTCTGCCACCTACCCGTCTGCGGAAGAAATTGCTGGCTGTCACGGTCATGCTTTTGACGCTGCACACGCAGGTTGCATGGACGTGCAACGGCGTGGCCGAAATGGATCGGGCGCCGTGCTGCGGGGATCACGGGCTGGATGTTGCGGATCGCAATTCCGATTGCGAAGGCGATCCGTCCACGAAGCTGGCTTGCGCCAATCCTTTGGCTCCGAGTGGCGAACAACCTCTGGTCCAGGGTTCGCGTGCCGCGGAAATCGAGTACGAGCATCCGCCAGACGGTGGCGGGCATCCCGGTACAGCGATTGTCGAACTTGCCGATCTGTTTCCATCGTACGGGGATCCGCCTGTGCGATTAACGCCGTCGGATCCGTACCCCACGCTTGCATCCGCGCGACTGACCTACCTCAAAACGCACCGGCTCCGAATCTGATCGCGCTCTTGTGACCACGCCCTTTCAGGGCGTGCGTTCGACGTTTCCGTCGTTTTGTCGCAAGAGGTACGTGATGTGCTATTTCAAAGAATGAGTTTTATGGCGTGCTGGACGCTGGCCCTGGCTGGGAGCTTTTCCGTTGCCGCCGCTGAAGAATTACTGTTCACGGCCGGTGAGCGGCTGACCGCCGAAGACCTGGTCGCGGCCGTGTTCCATCGCAATGCCGGACTCGATGAGGTCCGTGCTGCCGTCGAAGCGGCTGAGGCCAGCGTCGAACCAGCCGGTGCGCTGGACGATCCCATGCTGAGCCTCACGGCCGCTCCGGGCACGTTCGGGAGCGAGCTGGGTGGGCGCGGCGAGGTTCAAATCAGCCAGGCGATTCCATGGTGGGGCACTCTCGACGCTCGAAAGGACGCCGCGCGTGCAAATGCCGACGCCGTCGAAGAAGACGTGGCCACATTGAAACTGCGCCTTGCTGCCGCCACCCAGAGTGCGTTTGCCGATTGGCATTACATCCACCGTGCATTGGCAATCAACGAGAGCAATCGCCTGTTGCTCACGGATCTGCGCGACGTGGCGCAAGCGCGTTATGCGGCGGGCCGCGCCATGCAGCAGGACGTGCTGCAGGCGAACGTGGAACGCACGTTGCTGGATCAGCAGGCGCTGGAACTCGATCGCGAGCGCACCGTCATCCAGGCGCGAATCAATACCCTGCTGAACAGGCCGCCAGCTACTTCTTTGCCACCGCCGGAAGACCTTTCTTCCGACATCGAGCTGCCGCCGTTGTCGGAAATCGAGTCATTCGCCCTGGCACATCATCCGCTGGTGCGCCAGATGGAGTTC
>JBOHZD010000030.1:0-6667 GCA_050738315.1 Woeseiaceae bacterium | reverse complement strand
TTGCGATGTAAAAAGCTGTTTTGCCGCGGCCGTAATGTTCAGGCCGTTGTCGGCGATCGCGAGCAGGTACCTGAGTTGTTGAAATTTCATAGGTCTGCGCTTCTGGCGGACTCGTGGATCATCAGTTACAAACGCCGCGCCATGCTCACTCGGAACGCAGCGCGTCGACCGGCGCGATGCGAGTCGCGCGAAACGCGGGCATGAGCGTCGCCAGCATGGCGATGCCGAATACAGCGGCCACAACCGTAACGAACGTGGCCGGATCGGTGACGGTCACGCCAAACAGCAGAGAACCCAGCAACCGCGTCGCAGCGAGTGCGCCGACCACGCCCAGGGCGAGCCCGACCACTGCGAGTCGCGCGCCCTGCCCCGCGACCAGGCCGATCACGTTTCCGCGACTCGCACCGAGCGCCATGCGAATGCCCATCTCAGACGTTCGGCGGGCGACGACATAGCTCAGTACGCCGTGGATACCGATGACCGCGAGCAGGATCGCGACCGCCGCGAAGACGCCGAGCAGCAGCAGGGTGAAGCGCTGCTGCGCGATGCTCCGGCCAACGGTCTCGCTGAGCGGTTCGACGCCGAACACCGCGAGTTCCGGATCGATGTCCTGGATCGCTGCTCGTACAGGAGCCGCCAGGGTTTCCGGGTCGCCGCTGCCCTGCACCAGCAGCACTTCGCCGCCGCCCAGTGACGGTGTTTGCTTGAGCGGTGTATAGATCGCAATCGGCGCCTCTGCGGTCAAGCCATGGAACTTCTCGTTCGCGACGACGCCCACGATGCGCC
Organism: Woeseiaceae bacterium; assembly: GCA_050738315.1. Lineage (GTDB taxonomy): Bacteria > Pseudomonadota > Gammaproteobacteria > Steroidobacterales > Woeseiaceae > IDS-8. The sequence goes on along the minus strand of JBOHZD010000030.1, from coordinate 5,881 downwards.
GTTCGCTGCCCCAGAACGCGATGCGTTGTCCGAGTGAATTACCATCGGGAAACAACCTGCGTGCGGCGGCCTCGTTGATCACCGCGACAGCTGGAGCCTCGGTATCGTCGCCCGCATCGAACGTTCTACCCTGGCGAAGCCCGACACCCACGGTGTCAAAGTAGCCCGGCGTCACGAATCGGTTCGAGATCTCGGGCAGATCGGCCGATTCCGCCTCGCGTCCGACGATCACGAACGAGTTCGTCGAGCCGCGGTCCATCGGATGGCCGACGGCGAGCGCGGACGACAGGACACCAGGCAGCGCATTCGCGCGCTCCAGCAGCGCGGCATTGAATCGGTGCATTTCCACCAAATCGGGCCAATCGGAAAAGTCGGCGGGATAGCGGCTTTCCGGGAGTTCGAACTCCGCCTTCAGCACGCCCTCGGTGCGAAAACCGGGATCGACCTGCAGGATCCGCCAGAAGCTGTTCAACAACAAAGCGGCTCCGATCACCAGCACGACCGCGAGGGCGAGTTCTGCTATGACCAGGCCGGATTGCAGCAGGCCGCGGCGCTGTCCGCCGTGCCCGGCCGTGCCTGGTTCCGATCGCAACGCGCTTTGCACGTCGACGTGTCGCGCTCTGCGCGTCGGCACGAGGCCGAAAAGGATTCCGATGGCGAGGGACACCGCGAGCGTAACCGTGAGGATGCGGCCATCGACGCCGACCGTCTCCATCCGCGGAATGTCGGCCGGCGCAAGTGCCAGCAGCACGTTGGTACCCACGATTGCGAGCCCGACGCCGGCAGCGCCGCCCAGAAGCGCGAGCAACACGCCCTCGACCAGAAACTGCCGGGCAAGCCGCCGTCCGTCGGCGCCGAGCGATGCGCGGATCGCCACCTCACGGGTCCGATTCGTCGCTCGCGCCAGCAGCAGATTCGCCACGTTCGCAGAAGCCACCAGCAGAACGAGTCCAACCGCGGCAAGCAGCAACAACAGAGCCGGCCGGACGCTACCGAAGATAACGTCGCGCAGCGGCTCGAGATGAACACCGCGTCCGTCATTCACTGCATAGGCAGCTTCGAGTTCCGCGGCGATGCCCACCATTTCCTGTTGCGCGGCAGCCCTGCTTACGCCTGGCGCGAGCCGGCCGAGCGCGAACATCGGATGTCTGCTGCGCGGCCACTCTTCGACGCTCACCTGCAGAGGCGACCAGATCGTCACTTCGCGGCGGCCGCTGTCATCCGCAACCGCGGTCCCGAAGGCGGCGGAGTCCAGCACCTGGACGACGCCGAAGCCGGCGTTGTCCGGCACGATCCCGATGATGGTGCGTTCGTTGCCGTCCAGCCGCATCGTTCGGCCGAGCACATCCGGACTGCGCGCGTATACGCGCTCCCACAACCCTTCGGAAATCAGAACGACACGGTCGCCGCCCGGCCGGCTTTCCTGTGCCGTAAACCTGCGGCCCAGGATCGGCTCGACGCCGAACATGGGCAGCAACTCCGGCGTCGATGCGACAATGGCAAGGTGCACCGGGTCGCCCGCCACGCCGGTCAGGGTCACGGTGCCCGCAGCGAATCCGGCCAGTGTGTCGAAGGTTTCGCTCTGCTCACTGAAATCGATGAAGTCCGGCAGCGAAACGGGTTCGCGCGTCGTCCCGCTGTTACGGTCCGTCTCCCAGACGACCGCCAGCCGGTCCATGTCGTCGAGGGGCGCAGGCCTGAGCAGCACCCCGTCCACCACCGAGAAGATCGCGGTATTCGCGCCGATGCCGAGCGCCAAGGTGAGCACCGCGACGATCGTAAAACCGGGGCTCTTCAGCAGGGTGCGTGCGGCGTATCGTAAATCCTGCAACAGGTTTTCCATGGCAATCTCCTATTCGTCGCGCAACGCGTCGACGGGATTCACACGCGCCGCGCGCCAGGATGGAATGGCACAGGCGCAGAATGCAATCAGGGCCAGCAGCGCGACGGCGGATAGATACACGACCGGGTCGGCCGCCCCGATGCAGAACAACATCGAGCGCAATCCGAAACCGAGCAAAAGCGCGAGCACCAGGCCCAGTCCCAGCCCGATCGAAATCAGTCGGGCGCCCGGGCCCAGAATCAGTTTCATGACCCGCTCACGATCCGCGCCGAGCGCCATGCGCACGCCGATCTCGCCGGTGCGCTGGGGACCGAGAATGCGAGCACGCCATACAGTCCGATCGCGGCCAGCAGCAGTGCAATGTCCGCAAACACCGCCAGCAGAATCATCGGCATGCGTTCGCTTCGCAATGAATCGTCGATGCATGCATGCAGGGTTTCTACGTCGTAAGCCGGCAACTCGGAGTCGAGGCGCTGCAGAGCGTCACGAAGCAATGCCGTCAGCGACTCAGGATTGCCCGCGGTCCGCAACACCACGTAAAAATCCGCTCGGGTCGCCTGGCTGAGCGGCAGGTAGATCGCTTCCTTGTCGTCAGTTTCATCCAGGCTGGCACGCTTCACGCTCTTCGCGACACCGACGACGGTCCAGTATTCTTTTTCATCGTCACCGATATCGAAGGTGATTTCCCGCCCGAGCGGATCGGATTCCGCAAAGTATTTGCGCGCCAGGATCTCGTCGATGACGATTACGCGCCGGCTGTCGGCCGTATCGCTGGAATCGAAACTCCGCCCCTTCAGCAGACCGATCTGCATCGTTTTGAAATAGTCGTCGCTGACGACGAAGCGGTTCGAGTGCAATATCGATGTGCTGTCGGTCTGCATGCCGCGAGTGAGGAACAGGTTGGCAATGTTGGCGCACACGATCAGCAGCACGAATCCCACGCACAACTGCAACAACAACAGCGGTTTTTCCGCGCCGTCGGTGCGCACCGTGCGAAGGTCGGTCACGATCGTCGTGATGCGGGCCTGGTCCATGATTTCCTGGTACTCAGGCATGCGATTCTTGAGACCTTCGATGATCGCCTGCATCTGGGCATGCGCTTGCTCTGCGGTGGCGCCGGGAGCTAGACGGGCGAGCATGTCGGCAAACTGGTTGCCGCGCTCCTGGTCGGACATCTGCTCCGGAGTGAAGGCAAATGGCACGAAATACTCGGCATCCCGATCCGGGAAAGCAAAGCCTCGCGGCATGACGCCGACAACACGGTGTACCGTGCCGTCGATGCGCAACTCGCGGCCGAGGGCATCCGGGTTGCCGTCGAACAGTTCCTGCCACAGGGTGTGAGACAGGATGACGACCTGGTCCTTGCCCGGCTGCATGTCCTCGACGGTGAAGTTGCGGCCCAGCGCCGGGTAAGTCTGCAGAGTCGAGAACAGGGTGCGCGTCGCGCGAACGCCGCTGTGATGGTCGGGCGTGCTGTCCGTGGTGATGCCTGCGCTGGTCCAGTGCCACAGCGCGGAATCCTCGAATGCCGGCACCCCTTCGCGCCGGTCCAGGTAATCCGGGATCGACACTTCGGTCCGCTGCGCGCCGAGACCCGGGTAACTGTTGTTCACAACCACCAGGCGATTCGCGTCCGGGTACGGCAACGGCCGCAGCAGGACCCCGTTGACGATGCTGAAGATCGCGCTGTTGGCGCCGATGCCGATCGCGAGCGTCAGCACGACGGCGAGCGTGAAGCCGGGCCGCTTGACCATCTGGCGCAGCGCGAACTTCATGTCGTTTGCGATACTCATAAATAGCGTCTTCTCTCCGTCATTCCTGCCGCAATGCCTGCATCGGCTCGACGCGTGCGGCGCGGCGCGCCGGAATCAGGATCGATAGCACCGCAACGAACACCAACAGGAAAATCGCCGCGACGAAAACCAGCGGATCGTGCGCTTTGACCTCGAACAGCAGGCTTTCCAGGAACCTCGCCAGTAGAAAGGCACCGAGCAATCCGGCGGCCATTCCCAGCAGCGATGGTTTCAGGCCGGCTTCCATCACGAGTCTCACGATGTCGTGGCCGCTCGCGCCAAGCGCCGAACGGATGCCGTACTCGCGTTCGCGCTGGCCGATCGTGTACGAAATGACGTAGATGCCGACACAGGCAAGCACGACTGCGATGCCGGCAAACAGCCCGAGCAGAGTCAGCGTGGTGCGCTGATTGGCCATGGAATCGTGTATCGCCTGTTCGAGCGTCCGAACGTTGGCAATGGGCTGGTCGGGATCGATCTCGAGTACCGCCCTTCTTAAGTCTGCGATCAACTGGACCGGCGGTAACGATGTACGGACGACCATGCTCGTCGACCACGAAGCGTAAGCATGCGCGGAATACACTCTCGGACCGGGATCGACATGCATTGCGGAGTGGCGAACCGGCGCGACCACGCCGACGATTTCCCAGAACTCGTCGAAGAGCCGGAGGCGCTGCCCGACCGGATCGCCTTCCGGATACAGGTCCTTCGCGACTTCGCTGTTGATGACCAGTACGCGCGGCGCATCCGTCCGATTGTCGGCCGGGCCGATGAAGCGACCTTGCAGGAGCTCCAGGCCGACGGCCTGAAGGTAGTCGCCACTCACCGCTTCGACTCCGACATGGTAATCGGCGCTGAACGGCCGATCTGCCCGGCTCAGCATTTCGTTGTTATCGCGATAGCCGAGCGGTACGAAGGAAGTCACGCCCGCGAACTCGACGCCAGGTAACGCACCGATTTGCGTCGTCAGCCCGTCTATCACACGCAATCGGCTTTCGGTATCGGGGTACTTGGTTTCAGGAAATGAAAGATCGAATGCCAGCGCGTGTTCAGGCTTGAAGCCGGGATCGGCTTCAAGCAGCAGCACGAAACTGCGCAACAGCAAACCCGCGCCAATCAGCAGCACCAGTGTAAAGGCGAACTGCGTTCCGAGCAGGGCCGATTGCGCGCGCTTCCTTTCTCCCGAGAACGCGCCGCGCTCGCCCTCCTTCATCACGCTGGTCAGATTCGGCCTGCTCGCGCGCAACGCCGGGAGAATGCCGAAGAGGATGCCGCAACCGCACGAGACAACAACCGAGAATGCCAGGACGTTGTAGTCGAGTTCGGGTTGCAACGCATGCGGCAGCATGTCCGCCACCATCCCCGACAGAAGCCGGATGCCGAACAACGCCAGTAACAGGCCTGCGATGCAGCCCAGCATTGCCAGCAGCAGACTCTCGACGAGCAATTGCCTGAGGATGCGCGCCGAACTCGCGCCGAGCGCCGCGCGCGCCGCCATTTCCCGCGCGCGCCCGTTTGCGCGCGCGAGAACGAGATTCGACACGTTCATGCACGCAATCAACAGTACGAACGCGACCGTTCCGAACAGAACGAACAGAGTCGGGCGGATATCGCCGGCGTAAACCTCCCGGACAGGGACAATGTCGACACTCCACGCCTGTTTGAACGACGGATACTCCGCGTTCAGCCGTCCCTTGATCGTGCGCAGTTCCGCCCGTGCCTCGGACCGCGTGACACCGGCTCGCAATCGGCCTATGACTGCACGCCAATGGCCTTCCCGCGCCCATGAGCTCTGTGCGCTGTCGATCACGTTCGGCACAAGGAAGAGCGCTTCGTCCTCCAACAGGGCCCGCGGCGGCAGCACGCCGACAATCGTATAGGGAAGCTGGTCGAGCAGCATGACATCGCCAAGCACGTCCCTGCTTCCGCCGAAACGGTCAAGCCAGAACCGATGCGACAGCAGAACAACCTGGTTGTTGCCGCCAACCGCGTCTTCGCCTCCGGCGAAGTCACGGCCGATGAGCGGCGATATTCCCAGCGCCGAAAGATATTCGGTTGACACGCGCAATCCCGAAAGCCGCTCCGGAATATCGATCCCGGTCAGGTTCATGCGCGCATCTTCGTACACGGCCAGGTGTTCGAAGGACGAGTGATGCTGTTTCCAGTCCTTGAACGCGCCGCCGGACACGGGATTCGTATCGCCGTCGGGTGTCGTCTCGAAGACCCGCACCAGCCGGCCCGGCTC
>JBOHZD010000029.1:0-5269 GCA_050738315.1 Woeseiaceae bacterium | reverse complement strand
ATCATCTCCTTCATTGCCTCGTAATCTCGCGCTAACATCTTCGCCAGCGCCTGGTGTGGAACGAGCCGTAGACTGCCCGGCTTGGCCAAATCGTAGCGAGCCCAGGCGGCGGGGAAGAACTGCGTCTTGTGCTCCGCCACACTCGAGAGCAGCTCGAGATCGGACAAGGCTTCATCGAACACCGGTGTAGTCGCCAGCATGGCGAGGTCGTAGTAGTGCCGAGATAGCTTCTCGGCGCCTGGGCGTACCTCCGACCGATGGAACTCGGCGTGCAGTAGCGTCGCCTTCTCCCAGAACGTGCGCTTCGCAGCGAGTACATGGACCGTGCAGTTAGCTGCGCCCTCGAAAGCCTCGGGCACGTGCTCCGCCGCATAGGGCCGGATCTCAGCATCCGTGGCCGGCCACAAGTCCGAACGGGCGCCGAATTCGAGGCGGACGACCGGCGCATTGTAGCTCTCCGGGACGCTCGTCAATCCGTTCGGATATGCGAACAGGAGGGTCTGCGGGTCCTCGCTGTCGATGTCGAGGCGCCATGTCTCACCGGCCGTGCCCAGGACGGATTCGAAGTCGCGAATCAGGCTCGGAAGCAATCCTGTGCCGACGTAGTCTGCACAGGTCAACTGGAGCTCGGTCACCAGTTTCCTCCGGGATTTGCCGCTCATCTCGCTGGCCGGATCCCGGTCGCCCGTAAAGCCCAGGTCGGCGCGGTCCAGCGAAAGGTCGATGTCCTCGGAGAATCGCTCGATCAGACCGTGGGCTTTCGACAAAGAGGTACCGCCCTTGAAAAGCATCGTCGGGAAGCCTTCCCGCTTGCCGAACAGCCGGCTCAAGGTCCAGCACACCCAGAAGTCCTTCTCAATGATCTCAGGAGCGGGGCCCATCCGGGCAGCTACCTCCCGGAACAGGTCGGCGCGCTCTTCCGGATTCCAGATCGCGACGTGATCCACGTTGCTCAGGACTTGTTGGCGATCTGATCGACGGCAGTTCGTATCCAGTCGGGTGCCATGCGCTTGGCGCGCGCGAGCCTCCGCTTGTCGGCCGCGTTCAGCTGCGATCCGATGGTGCGCACGGCACGATCGTCAATCCCACGCGGACCCAAGTATCGCAGCGCCTGCAAGGCGAGGCCCGCACCGGTGCCGGCGCCGTAGAGCTTTCGCGCGGATGCATGCTTCAGCTGCACGGTCTGGCGGCCGACACGCACCGTTCGGGACGGTCCGTCCGTGAGGTAGACATTCTTCGCCGGCACCTGGGTCGAGAGCCCCAGAACGTTAGCGGCTTTGGCGCCGGACACCTGCAACTTACTGCCGGTCGCCTTGGCAACCGCATGCGCCACCGCATCGGGTGACGGCGCCAGCGGCCCGAGCCGGGAACTCACCGTAGGGTAGCTGTACACACCGCGGTCCACGCGCCGAAGCACCCCCTTCTGCACCAGCCGGCGGAGCGCTTGGTCTACTGCCGCGCGGGAGCCGAGATCCAAGAAGTCCTTGGGCGTCCAAACAGCGCCTCGTCCACGGCCCTGGATTCGCCGACTGATCTGTGCGCCTACGGCCTTCATCCGATCTCTCCACCCAGAGTTCGTCTGAAATATATCCCTTGATTTCTGACAAGTCAACGGCCCAGAAGGCGGCAGTTATCGTTGTGGCAGAATCGGTAAGCGAACATATGTCGAAGACTGTGGTCCCATGGCCATCGGGTACTGGGTTCGCGCGGGGAAGCTTGCAATCGGCGACCCTCGGGAGACCGATTTGGCGGTCGTTGTTCCATCGTTGTTCCGAGAGTTGTTGACAGGCGGCGGAGTCCCAGCTATCCTTGCGTTCGGTACAACAAGGGAACAACGGACTAGAAATGGATCAGCCCAAGTACACCGCAAGTTTGAGCCAGACCCAAGGCAGGTCTGGCTACTCGATCATCTTCCGGCACCCGATAAGGCGCGACGCCGCAACGGGCAAACCAGGCGTTCGGGTTCGGCGCGGCCTCGGCACCCGCGACGAAACGGAGGCTGAGCGGCTCAGGGACGAGTTGAACGCCCTTCTTGGTGATCCAGCGTATCACGATCCCGCCGCTCGAGCCGAGGCCGAGCGGCGATTCGACTCCCGCGTCGTCGACATTTTCTTCGACAAGATGGTGCCTGAAGAGACGGACTTCGCGGCGCTGCGTGAAGCGGTGATTGCCCTGCCCGAATCGGGGCCTGACGGATACCGACGGGCGCTCTTCCTTGGAACGACAGGCGCCGGCAAGACGACGCTCGTACGGCAGCTGATCGGCACGGATCCAGTGAAGGAGCGTTTCCCCTCGACCTCGACGGCGAAGACAACGATTCACGATACCGAGATTGTCCTCGCAGAGGGCGACTGGCGCGCGGTGGTGACCTTCGCCTCGAGTGATGAAGTGCGCGAGTACCTGAATGAATGCATCTCGGGCGCAGTGCTTGCCGCAGCCAAGGGGGCGGATGACGCTGAGGTGCTCCGACGCCTCCTGAACCACGTCAGTCAACGCTTCCGCTTCAGCTATGTCCTCGGAAACGGCCCGACCACAGCCTTGCGAGTTCCGGACTTCGATGATGACGAGGACGAATCGGAGGGAGCGGCGGACCTATTCTCCGAGGACGAGCGCGATGTCATCGACGTCGCGAGCACGGCGGAGCTACTCGGCCGGACGGTGGAGAAGCTGCGCGAGCTTGCCCGTCGTCTCGGTGACAGCCTGCGCGCTGAACTCGATGTGCGCGGGGAGGCCGACGAGCGCGTGGCCGAGGAGCTTTTCGAAGAGGAGCTGGACAACCTACTGCGGGACGGTGAAGAGTTTCACCAAGTGGCCGACGTTCTGATGGAGGAGATCGAGAAGCGCTTCGACCTGTTGCCGTCCGGGAAGGTCCAGAAGACCCGCCAAGGCTGGCCTCTTGCGTGGAACGGCCAGTGGCCGGTCGAGAAGCGGGCCGAGTTCCTCCGCGCGATCTCGCGGTTCTCCAGCAATTACGCGCCACTCTTCGGGCGGCTGCTGACTCCCCTCGTGAACGGCGTCCGCGTGGCCGGCCCTTTTACACCGGCCTGGAACGCAGGCGACGTGCCGAAGCTCGTTCTCCTCGATGGCGAAGGGCTCGGCCACACGCCGAAATCGTCCTCAGCCGTGTCGACCGCTGTGAGCCGACGCATCGACTCCGCGGATGCGGTGCTCCTCGTGGACAGCGCCACTCAGCCGATGCAGGCAGCGCCTCTCGCCGCCATGCGGGAAGTCGTGACGACCGGGAACGCCCGCAAGCTCATCATCGCCTTCACCCACTTCGACGAAGTGAAGGGCGACAACCTGCCGAGCGCCGCGACGAAGGTTCAGCACGTCCTGGCCTCTGCTGAGAATGTGCTGGCGGCGTTCGGAGAGGAACTGGGTAAGTACGCCGAGCGTGCGTTGCGGCAGCGCTTGGAGCGTGCCCGCTTCTTCTTCGCGAACATCCACGAGCCGCTCAGCGAGGCAACCGCTTCAGGCAGGCGCACGATCTCGCAGCTGGGAAAGCTCCTGGATGCAATCGATGCAGTCATCGAACGGCCGGAACCCGCAGAGGCGCGGCCGGTCTACGACAGGATGAACCTCGTGCTTGCAATTCACGCCGCGGCCGAGGCCTTCCATGAGGCATGGCGACCGCGCCTCGGTCTCGCGTTCAAGGCAGGTTTCGCGAAGGAGCATTGGACGCGCGTGAAGGCGTTGAGTCGTCGGCTCGCCACGGGGTGGGCCGACGAGTACGACACGCTTCGCCCGATCGCCGACCTGCGCAAGGAGCTGATGGAGCGGATCTACGTATTCGTGCAGAACCCGCTACGTTGGGATGGCCCGGAGCCGACCGACGACCAGAAGCAGGCATGCTTCGACTTCTTCGCGGACAACCTCGGCCGACGGCTGCTCGAGGTTTGCACTCGCCGCGTGTGGCACGAACGCGCAGCGCACTGGCAGGCCGCTTACGACAAGCATGGAACCGGCTCGACGTTTGTGCGCGCCCGGATCATCGGTGACGAGATCTACGAGCCGGCGGCGCCCGTTCCCGACGTGACGCCGTCACCCGACCGCAACCAATTTCTTCGTGAGATTGTCGCCGAGGTCGAGACGGCGGCCCGCGAGACCGGCGCCGAGCTCGAATAGGAAAAGGGAAGAACCCGAGATGGCTGCGACGGGCAACGAACTCGACGACCCGGTCGCGTTCAGCGCTGCGTACAAACGAACCTGCGTCTGATAGGCACTTGGATGTGGTCTGACAACGAAACCGACTTCGATCTCCTCGATGTTCGCCACCTCGTGGCTGCGGTGACGACAACGGTCACCGATCAGCGTCTCCTCCCAGCAACGCTTGGAGTGTACGGCGCGTGGGGAAGCGGCAAGTCGAGTGTGATCTTGATGGCGCGGGCAGAGCTCCAGCGGGATGAGTCGATCCTGTGCGTAACCTTCAACGGCTGGCAGTTCGAGGGCTACGAGGATGCAAAGGCCGCGCTCATGGGTTCCGTGCTCGACGCGATCCTTGTGCGCCAGTCGCTCGCTCCGAAGGCGCTCGAACTCGGCAAGAAACTGCTCAAGCGGGTCGACTGGTTCCGTTTGCTCGGCTGGGCTGGCAAGAGCGTGATAACACTGACAACAGGACTCCCGACGTTCGGGGTCGGGGCTCTGGCGGGCGCGGCAAGAGACGCCATCACCGCAGCACCTAAGAAGCTTGAGGGGCTCGACGTCGAGGAGGCGAAGAAACTCCTCAAGGAAGCGCCTGACGGCCTTCTGCAACGAGCTCGACGCATGTTACCCGCGCGGTTCGCCGCGTGGTCGCACCCTGCCCGTGCCAGCGTAATTACGAGGGCGGGGAGTTCAAGCGAACGGGCCCCCGTGGGGGAAGGGGGGACTACCCCCTTTTCGGATTGCTAAGAGCGCAGATCGAGTACCAGCACGACATCGCGTGTCATAGAGCGTTAACTTGCGATGCACTATAACATGGTGAATAATCGAGGATCCGAACTCTTGGCCGTTGGAACCTTCGGCTTCGTTGGGCCGCGGTCCGAGCGTAACGATCTCAATGAGGGACGACTTGACGGGGGGTGCCTCTATTCCGTACATGAATCACGTCACCGACGGTGTCGATAACCGTCTGGAAGCCAGCTACGCCATCCGAACCGTCTGCCCCGTCGCAGGCCGTTAGAGCCAGGGCCAACGTGCAATGCAGAGCCAATGCGTCTTGCGATGTGCTAGTCTTAGTGCGGATGCAGTCTTCTTGGTCGCGGGCGTCCGTACGGTTGTGCGGCTTGGC
>JBOHZD010000028.1:0-11243 GCA_050738315.1 Woeseiaceae bacterium | reverse complement strand
CAAGGAGGACGACATGGACATCGTAATTGCCGCAGAGAAACCGACCATTGCGGAGCTGCTGAGTGAGCACCTGGACTGCCCGGTGAATGCGCAAGACATCAGTATCAGGCCGAACCCGGAGGAGACCGGTAGCTTTCTGATCAGGTGGCGCCTGAACCGCTACTTGCTCTCGCCGGACGGCCGCCTCGCGCTGCGCGCCATTCGGGTGGACCGGTAAATCTGCCTATACTTGAAGTACCTGCCGCTGGCGCAGATCATCGTCCCCATCCGCGCGCCACGATGTCGCGGGCGGCTCCGGTTCCAGGCGGGCCGCGCGAGCCTCGCGGAAAGCGGGCTGGTGATCGTGACTAAAGTCGGCAATCAGAAACACTACCAGGCCAACAAAGATTCGCCCCTTTTCGAAGAGCTACGCAGCGTTATCAGCAAGACAGTTGGTCTCCAGGAACCGCTACGTGCCGCGCTCCGCCCACTCGCCGACCGAATAAGTCTGGCTGCGATCTATGGTTCGATTGCCAAGGGACGCGAGAAGGCAACGAGCGAAGCAAGCGACGGCCGAAGAGATCGCCGGGCTCATTCGCTCGGGGATTCGAGTCCGATTCCCTCAAGCCCCGGAATTGTGACGAAACGCGCCGACCAACTCCTGCTGAGTCTGCTCCGGCACCGGCGCATAGTGGCTGAAATCCATCGTGAAGCTGCCTTCGCCGCCGCTCAAGGATTTCAGTCGCGAATGGTAGCCCTGGATCTCCTGGAGCGGAGCCTGGCCCGAGACCTCCATGCGGTTGTCGGGAAGCACCGAGGTACCGTTCACCATGCCCCGCATCGTGGACAAATCGCCGGTAACGCCGCCCACGCAATGAGGCGGTACCGTGACCGTGACGTCGACAATCGGCTCCATGACGATCGGCAAGGCTTTTGAGATCGCATCGAGGAACGCCTTCCTGCCCGCCTGGACAAACGCCACTTCCTTGGAATCGACCGAGTGGTGCTTGCCGTCATGAACCGTCACCCCGACGTCCTGCATCGGATATCCGGCAAGCGCTCCCGACTCCATGACCTGACGAACGCCGGTTTCCACCGCGGGAATGAACTGCGACGGGATCGCGCCGCCCACGACCGCGCTCTCGAACCTGAAGCCCGTGCCCTGGGGCAGCGGCGCCACGCGCAGAAATACTTCGCCGAACTGGCCGGCGCCGCCGCTCTGTTTCTTATGTCGGTGGTGGCCCTCTGCCGGGGCGGTAATCGTTTCCCGGTAGGCGATGGACGGCAGCGCCGTCTCGACTCGAACACCATAACGGTCGGCAATGTCTTCGAGCACGGTGCGCAGATGCAGCTCACCCAGGCCGCGCAGCACGATTTCGTTCAACGTGGCGATGTGCTCCAGGCTCAGGGAAGGGTCTTCCGCCTGCAGGGAATGCAGCGCATCCGATACCTTTTGCACGTCGGCATCGTTATTCGGTCGAATTGCAAGTCCGTACATCGGACGCGGCAGGCGGACAGGCTTCAGGTGGATGTGATCTTCGTCGTGGGAGTTGTGCAACACGGCATCGTAGTGTGCCTCCTCGACGCGGGGGATTGCACAGATGTCCCCGGGCACGCCGGCATCCGCTCGAATGTGCTCGTTACCCTTGAGCTTGAGCAACTGACTCACCTTTATCGGCTTGCGCGCATCTCCCACATAGAGTTGCATTCCCGGTCGAATGGTGCCCTGATGAATTCGAAAGACGGCGAGCCGCCCTTTGTATGGATCGTTGTTCACCATCAAGACATGGGCGATGACATGGTCACCCGGATCCATAGTGGCCCTCACTTCCTTAAGTGCCTCCCCCTGGTCTTTCAAAAACGTCGGCGGATTGCCTTCCATGGGGTTCGGCATCAGGCGTTCGAACACCTCGAGTAATTCAGGTATGCCGACGCCGGTCTTCGCCGACACGAAGCAGATCGGCACGAGATGACCTTCCCGCAACGCTTTCTCGAACGGTTTATGCAGTTGCTTCGGTCCGAGATCCTCACCTTGCTCGAGATAGAGCTCCATCAGCGCCTCGTCAACCTCCACCACCTGGTCGATGATCTGCGTATGCGCCGACTCGACGCTGCCGAACGCGGTCGCGGCGCCGTCAGGTTGAAAATAACAGTCGATGACGGCGTCACCCTCCGCGCCGGGCAGATTGATCGGCAGGCATTCCGGGCCGAAAGTCGAACGGATCTGTTCGACAAGGCCGGCAAGGTCCGCCTCCCTGGCGTCTATCCTGTTCACGATGATCATGCGGCAGAGTCGTTGCGCCCTGGCGGCGTTCATCACCCGGCGCGTGACCGTTTCAATGCCGGTTTGCGCATCGATCACGACCGCCGCCGTCTCGACCGCCGGCAATACGGACAGCGCACGTCCATGAAGATCCCGGTGACCCGGGGTGTCGATCACGTTCACGTGGATACCGGCATGATCGAAATGGCACAACGAAGGATGGAGCGAGTGCCCGAGCTCACGCTCGCGCCTGGTGAAATCGGAGACGGTGTTTCCCTGTTCGACAGTACCGCAGTGGGGAATCGAACCGCCGGCCTGCAGCAGTGCCTCGGTGAGTTGAGTTTTGCCGGCATGACTGAGCCCGACGAGGCACACGTTGCGGATGTCAGCGGTTCTGTAGGTCACAGCGTCATTCTCCTCCGGATGACGTCAATGTTAACTCGCCGCGCGACGCCGAACGATCGCACCTGCTACGGTCGCGACCCGCAATTCTAACCTCCAGGATGGAGGTCGCTGTAGACGGACTAATATATAAGGAGGGGAACCCGATGGTGCTCGCCGGGAGGGCAATGTCAACCGTCAGCAGTGAACCGTCATCAGTGAGGAACCGTTATGGGAACTTATGTCATGCTCGGGAAATATTCCCGCGAGGGGATGCAGGACATCTCCGCCGACCGGACCAGGCAGGTCGGAAAGCTCGTGGAGAAACTCGGTGGCAAGGTCGAAGCGATCTTCGCCGTTCTCGGCAACTACGATTTGGTGCTGCGCCTGCAGTTGCCTGACACCGCAACGGCCATGAAAGCATCCATCGAGCTGGGCAAGCTGACGGGCATCTCGTTCAGCACGCTGCCGGCTCTCAGCGTTGAGGAATTCGACCGGCTCGCCGGCGACTGAGGTGTGAAGTCTGCATGACGTCGGTCGGCCGTTGGTGCCCTAATTACGCTCAGGGGTACCGACGCCGCTCGACTCGCACCTTCAAAGGCAACCCTGGAGTGGCAGCGGCCAGCCGTCCGCGGAGGGATTTGTTGAATGAGAAGCATTCGCAATCAGCCGGCGCAGCCAGAAACGGAGCTACCGTTCCTCGCTGTCGAATGAAAGGACGCGCCCGTCGCCGGTCAGGCGAAAGCGATAGGCATAACGGGCATCCTTCGTGTCGAGCGCGTAGTACACGATCCGTTCGACCCTTTCGCCGTACATAGCGATCGGCCGGGCCGAGAGATCGTCCTCGCCGAGGTAGCGGAACCCGGTCATCGCCTCGAGCCGCCGCCCCATCTCCGCGCGACCGTAAGCTTCCCGGCCGCTGCCCGACGCCGTCTCCGCCAATCCGTGCCCCATACCGGGCACGGCACGGTAATCAGCCCAGGCCTCGAGCACGCCGCGCAGGCGTGCGGTCCGGTCCGCGTCGGGATCGCGCTCGCTACGACCGGGGTCCGGTCTTCGCAGCGACGGTTCCAGCAGTCCGGCAATCTCGTGCGCCATGGTCTCGGGCTCAGCCTGGGCGAGGTTGCTCAGGACCACGACGGTCAGTCCCTGGTCGACGTAGCGCGCGATGGCGGCGCGAAAGCCCTGCCACGAACCGCCGTGTTCGATCAGGCGATGGCCGCGCTGTGCTTCGATGTCCCAGCCGGAGCCGTACGGGAACGTCGTGCCGTTCTTGAGCGACACCGGCGTCCACCAGGCCTCGAAGCTTTCGGGTTCGAGGAATTCGCGGGCGTGGAGCGCCGCATCCCACGCCGCCAGATCCTTCACCGAGAAATACAGCGCGCCGTCGGCGCAGCGGTTCGCCGAGGGTGCCACCCACTCCTGGTCCCTGACCTCGCCCTTTTCGTCGAGCTCGTATCCGGCGGCGCGGTGCATGACGATATCGCGTTCGGAAATGACCCGGGCCGTCGTCATGCCGAGCGGTGTAAACAGGCGCTCGGCCAGGAATTCGCTCCAGTGCTTGTCCGCCAGGCGCGACGTCAGGATGCCGAGCAGGAGGTAACCCGTGTTGCTGTAGCTCCACTGCGTGCCCGGCTCGAATTCGATCGGGATCCGCTTGATGATCTCGAGGTATTCGTCCTCGGTGTAGTCCTTGCGGAAGTCGATCTCCTCCGTGCCGTAGTCCTTGAGCCCCGAAGTGTGCGTGAGCAGGTGCCGAACGGTCATGCGGTGCCAGCTCGACGGGCCGTCGGGAAAATGCTTCGACAACCGGTCGTCGAGCCCGAGCTTGCCGTCCTCGGCCAGCATCAGGATGCCCGCGGCCGTGAACTGTTTGCCGACCGAGCCGGACTGGTAGATCGTGTCCGGCGTCGCGGCGACGTCGTGCTCGAGATTGGCGAAACCATAGCCTTTGCTCTTGACGGTCTTGCCGTCGCGGAGAACGGCGATCGACACGCCGGGAATCTTTTCTTCGGCCATGACGGCTCGTACGTAGTCGTCCACGGGGTCGGCGGCAGCGGAAACGGCGACGAGGAGTGCCAGCAGGAGGGTAGCCGCGAATCGGTGCATGGCCGCGATCATGTCACAAAGCCTGAACGGATTTCACCCGATTCCGCTATCCGGCCACGGCTTCCGGCGAGCGCCGTCGCCGTCATTTCGTTTCAACTCGTCACAGGACGGGGAACCTGCAGTCGTTTCAGGGCAAGGTGGCTGTCCGACACGAGGCTCAGAAACGAAACGTGGCGCCGAGTTTGCTCGACTCGATATCGAGGTCCACGTGCTCGTAGAAAGCCTGCAGGCTCCAGCGATCGGACACGTGCCACTGCAGGCCCGCGCTATAGACCAGGTCATTGCCGGAATCGTCGAGATCGTCCACCCGGCGGCCGTCGGGGAGCGTCACGATGGCGTCGGCCGATGTGTCCCAGTCGATGACGCCGACGCTCGCGAAGGCGGCGAAACGCGAGCCGAGTGGCAAGGAGCCGGTCAGTCGTGCGGACCAGCCACTGACATCGACCTGCACCGGCACTGGCTGCATAAATACAACGCATACAGAACCGGGCGGACATTCGCCTGGGGCCAACATGCAACCCTCCGGCGGACATACCACGAACCCCGTCGTTTGCCCGTAATCGTGCCAGGTGCCCTGAATCGCAAGATAGGGGCCGAAAGCGTAGCCGATGCCGACGTCGAACGACTGCTCGCGATCGTCAATCCGGGCGACGGACGCCGGATGGAAACTCGTCTCGGAACTTCCGATGTTCACGCTCGCAAAAAAACCGCGCTGCACTTGTGCCGACGCGGTGCTCGTCCATAAGGCCAGCGCCACGCAGGCCGCCAGTAAACCTCCGTTGCTCACGGTGTCCTCCCGGTTACGGCTTGAGAAAAGCAGCCACAGCGGGTTAAGCGAAGCAGACAGGGAAAAGGTTCACGGTGAACCTTTTGGCTGTGTGCTGCGCTCAACTGACTGGAAGGACCATCGAAAACCAAAGTCGAGGAGCATCTCATGACGGCAGGAAACCTGCTGCTGATCCCGGCCATTGCAGTCATTGCGAGCGCGTGTGCCTATAGCGCTTCGGGACAGAGCTACCCGCGCCACGAGACGCGAGTAGCGTATGACGTCGAGTATGGCGAGGTCGTGAGCGCTCGAGCCGTGGAGATCGAGGGCGACGCCTCGCTGATCGGCATCTGGGGCGGCGCCGAAATGGGGCGTGCCGTCGGCGACACCAGCGTCACGCGGGCCGTCGGCACCGTGGCAGGCGCGGTGGCGGGTCAGGCTATCGAGCGGAGGATCACGGCAGAGGAAGGCGTGGAGATCATCGTCCGCCTCGAGAGCGACGACACAATCGCCGTGGTGCAGGCAGCGGATGTCGAGTTCGTCCCCGGCGAGCGGGTGAGAGTCTTATTTGGTCCCGTCGGCGAAGCCCGGGTGACCCCGTTGTAGCTTCGATCCGGAATGGCTCAACAGAAATACGTTCGCACAGTAGCCATTGCCCGGTACGTGGTATTCGTTCGATATGACAACTGGTAACTTGCTGCATGGCCAACCCGGGCAAATGGGATCGACGCAGCGATCAGGAACTCGTTCGGCTTTGCAATCACGGCAATGCAGCCGACGCGGCGCGTGCGTTCGAGGCGATATATAAAAGGCACAAAGACTATGTCGTTCGCGTGGCGTTGCGTTTTGCGCGGGACCACGACACGGCACTGGACGCATTGCAGGAGACGTTCAGTTACCTCCTCCGCAAGTTTCCGCCTTCAGGTGATGGCCTGACGCTGACCGCGCAATTGACCACGTTTCTGTATCCGGTTGCCAGGAACAGTGCCATAACGTTGATGCGCAAAGCGGATCGTTTCCCGGCGGCCGAAGGTTGCAGCCCGGATGACCTTCCGGAAAATACGGCTCCCGAATCCGACGATATTGCCGCAGCGCTCGGCGACCTTTCCGATGCGCATCGGGAGGTGATCCTGCTGAGATTCGTTGACGACATGTCGTTAGCGGAAATCGCCAGCGCCCTGGGGATACCCGTCGGCACGGTGAAGTCGCGCCTGCATCTGGCCATCCGGCAGCTGCGGGAGTCCCCGCAGATCAGAAAAATGCCCTTTCCGTGAACCTTTTCGTCGTTTCGCGCGCTTCACGGGTGAGGAGGGAGAAATGAGACCTGAGAAAGAGCGATCTGAAGACCTGCCACAGCCCCTGATCGAGGCGCTCAAATCGGCGGATCGGCCGCTGCCGATGATCACCGCTCGAGTCGACCGTGAAATGTCGGAAATGGCGCGAAGGCATTTCTCCGTGCGCCGGCAGCCGACCCGTGTGCCTCGTCCAGCCTGGGCTGCGATGGTTGCAATGGCGGCGACGATACTGATCGCCGTAGTCGTTGTGCGGTGGCAGCCTCCGGGTCCTGACCAAAGCGCCCTTTACGCTGATATTGACCGGTCCGGGCGAATTGACATCGCGGACGTCCTGGCGCTTGCCCGCGTGCAAGAGCCCGGAGAGCGCTCGCAGGCGGAACTGGACGCTTTCGCATCGAGGATCGTTTCCCTCAAGCGGGCTGGGGAAGCCTCGTGAGAACCGTCATTTTCAGCCTGATAGTCCTTTGCGGTGCGTGCTTGTGGCAGACCAGCGCGGCACAGCATGACGACAGCAGCCGGTTTGCCGCCGTCAATATTTACCTGGACAGCACCGAGCCGGTGGCGGCCTGGCAGTTCGAATTCAGCAGCCGAAACGGCCTGATGAAGATTGTCGGTGTCGAGAATGGCGCAAGCGCTGCCTTTGAGGGAGCGCCCTACTACGACCGGGAAGCCGTACAGCTCGGCACTGCGGACAGAATCATTGTTGCCGATTTTTCACTCGCCGATGCGAACCTGTTGCCCTCCGGTCGAATACGCATTACGACGCTGCATCTAATCCTCACCGGCAGGGATGACCCGGCCTTCGATTTGGACCTGGTAACAGCGGTAACGCGCGACGGACGGACGATTGACGCGTCGATCAGCCTTGAATCACAGACAGAGAGCAGACAATGAATATGCGGCGATTCATCCCTCGGATAAAGCTATTGACAGCAGTAGCCATCGGTAGCGTGACTCTCTTGAGCTGCGCCATTCCGCTGGACCGGGACGGCATGTCGTCGACCGGGCCGGATTCTTCCGATGTTCCCGAAGAAATCGTCGTTACAGGAGCGCGGACAGAAAACCCCAGTCTGATTCCCAGGTCACGGTTCGGCGTGGTGCAGCGTAGCGCGTCTTCTGACGTGTATGCCGCAGCGGGCGACAACGCTCTCGCATCGGTCGGTCCCGGCGAAGAGCTCTGGATCATCGCAACCCCATCCAGAGCGCCGCGCCAGGACAGGAGTGAGGATGACTCGCCCGGATCCGGCACAATGGTGGCGAGTTTCGCGGATGACGTCGACGAGGAAACGGGCAGCGCAAGGGAAATCCCCCTTCCCCTGAAGCACACCGACGTCCAGGCTTCGATCAGCGGGTACATAAGCACAGTCAACGTTCGCCAGAAATTCGAGAACCCGTTCGACGAGAAAATCGAAGCCGTCTACATGTTCCCGCTGCCGCAGAAAGCGGCCGTCAGCGAGTTCCTGATGATCATCGGCGAGCGGCGAATTCGCGGCATCCTGCGCGAGAAGGAGGAAGCGCAAGCCATGTACGACGAAGCCCGTTCGCAGGGCTACCGGGCCAGCCTGCTCGTGCAGCATCGGCCGAATATTTTCGAACAGAAAGTCGCCAACATCGAGCCCGGCAAGTCGATCGACGTCGACATCAAATACTTTCACACGCTGTCCTACAGCGACGGCTGGTATTCGTTCGTTTTTCCGACCGTGGTCGGTCCGCGCTACAACCCAGGCGGGCACCAGGACCCGATTGTTCCCGTAGGGCGCGGCACCATTCTGTTGTCTGGTGAAACGGCGGTCCGGTATCTGCGTCCGAAGGAAAGGTCGGCACACAACCTGAGCATCAACGTTGCGCTCGACGCCGGCGTGGTGATCGAAGAACTGAGGTCGTCTCACAAAGTTATTGCGTCGCGGGACACGGCAGAATCCGCGACCGTCGCGCTCGCGAACCAGGCAACGATTCCCAACAGGGACTTCATTCTGAGATTCCGGGTTGCAGGCGATACGATCAAATCGAATCTGCTGACGTACGAAGATCCCGACACGCACCAGGGCTACTTCACGTTAATGATCTATCCGCCACAGGGACTCGAGTCACTGGCTCGCCGGCCGATGGAAATGGTATTCGTCATCGACTGCTCGGGATCGATGAATGGCCGGCCGCTGGAGCAGGCCAGGAATGCCATCGCGACCGCTCTGGACCATCTGGAGGAGGGCGATACCTTTCAGATCGTTCGCTTTTCGGACAACTCGAGTCAGTTCGGGGCAACGCCGGTGCCGGCGACGCGGCAGAACCTTGAACAGGCACGGCGCTACCTGGAACGGCTGGACGGCACCGGGGGCACGCAGATGATCGAAGGGGTCAAAGCCGCTCTCGACTTTCCGCACGATCCGGCGCGGCTTCGCTTCGTCTCATTCATGACTGATGGTTACATCGGCAACGAGGCGGAAATTCTTGCGGAGGTGCATCGTCGAATCGGCAGCTCTCGCATTTTCAGTTTCGGCGTCGGCTCGTCGGTGAATCGATACCTGCTGGAACGGATGGCCACGGAAGGCCGCGGAGCCGTCGCGTATCTCGGCCCCCGCGACTCTGCAAACGACATCATGGCCAATTTCTTCAATCGCATCAGTCACCCCGCTCTGACCGATGTTCGCATTGAGTGGGGCAGCATGGCTGTCACGGACGTTTACCCGGCGAAACTTCCAGACCTGTTTGTCGGCAGGCCCGTGGTGGTGACCGGAAAATACCTGGGCGCCGCAGGCGACGTCATCGTCAGCGGTATGGTCGGTACGGTAATCCACAGATTTGGCATCGGTGCCGATGGCACGGAGGCGAAAAACGTTTATATCCCCAAGATCTGGGCACGGCTGCGAATCGCCGAGCTGGCCGACCGTCAGGCGCGGGAGCGGGATCCCACCGGCGAGATCGAGAGCGCCATCAGGAATACTGCGCTCGAATATCAGTTGATGTCGGCGTTCACCTCGTTTGTTGCAGTGGATAGTTCGTATCGCACAGAGGGTACGCGTGGCACCACGGTGCACCAGGCCATACCCGTGCCGGAGGGCGTGCGTTATGAGACAACTGTTGATCCAGAGAGGGAGCGCTGACATGCAACGATTCAACGATGTTGCGTGTCGAACTTTTAATTATTAAAAGGTAAAGTCAATATTCGATTGTGTTATTTGTGCAACGAAGGGGCGCAATCGGGGACAGGCCGCGCCACTTCTGCGGGGGGCATCCCGCCTCGGAGGAGATTTGTTGCAGTCTCAGCTCCGTTATTGCATCAGCGGACGTGACCGTTGACCTGCCGCCACACTCCCGTGGCGTTCAGCCTCCAGCGGACGAGCTCCCGGCTGACCTGGAACTGCGCTGCGGTCGCCTCGATGTCGCGACAGCGCGAAAAGCAGGACAACAGCCCGTCGCGCGGCAAGAGCAGTGAGGCTGCAAGCCAGTCCGCTTCCTTTTCCTGGTCGCTGCCGTAGGTGCTGAGCCAGAGATGTCCGTCTTCGCTGATGTCCACCCTGGATGCAGCGTGACCGAGAATGATGTGAGCCAGTTCGTGGACGACGTTGTTGGGAATGCGCCTTTCGTCCTGCGCGGTATTCACGACAACGACGTATCGCGAGTCGAGATTGACGGTGACAGCGGACCACGAACCGGCGTCGGTCACGGAAAGCTGTCGAACCGTGTCATCGTCGAGCCCCGGAACGTCACCCGGCGTCCACAGAACGACACCGAATTCGTCCGCAAGCTTGCCGTAGGGAAGGGCGCCCTCCGACGAGACGCCCATTCGTTTGCGATATCTCCTGGAGATTTGCTCACACCGGGATTTGAAACCTCTCTGCACGGTTTCTTTCAATCCTGTTCTTGAGCGGCCAAGGCACGCTGGACGTGGAGAATCATCTTCGCCAGCGCGGCGGCAGTCTCCGGAGACGTCGTCTTTTCTTTCCTGAAGTGCACACTGGCGCGAATCTCGGCGCCGCGGGAATCCTTTGATGAGGGAAACCCGAGGATCTGGTTCGGATCGATCCCGAGCCACTGACAAATCAGGCGAAAGTTCTCCAGATCGGGCAGGTGGCCGTTTTCCACCCGCGAAAGCGTGGCGGCGCTGATACCGATCTGTTTTGCGGCCTCCCGGACGCCCATCTGTTCACGCTTTTTGAGGATCAGCTCACCCAGGGTATCCAATGACGGTTTGGGTTTCGGCATGCGTCAGTCTCTCGTGTCCAGCATGTAAGACAACCTGTCACAGGTTGCACAAGCAGCGCTCCCGTGCTAGTGTCTCATATGTCGGACGAATGTTTAAGTTTGCAACGAAACCGCGGGTGAGTGCCGTGGGGCCGGGGGTTCATTAGTTGCCGGCCGGGCTGACGGCGGCAAGTGGAGATTCGAGACGATGCTTCAAGAAATGCTCGCGCCACAGGGGCTCACGTCGCTGCGGCAGGTCCGGGAGGAC
>JBOHZD010000027.1:0-5199 GCA_050738315.1 Woeseiaceae bacterium | reverse complement strand
GCCATCCTGTTTATCATCTTCGACCTCGAAATTGCGTTTCTTTTTCCATGGGCTGTATCACTCGATTCTTTCGGAGGATTCGGGCTGATCGCCATGGCAATTTTCCTGTCGATTCTGGTGGTCGGCTTTATTTATGAATGGAAGAAGGGTGCGCTCGAGTGGGACTGAGCAACACAGCCGAGGCACGAGACGCGATGCCTGATGTCACCGATGCGGCCGATGGCGGGGTCAGTGTGCAGAAGCGCGGATTTGTCGTGTCGAGCGTCGACAACGTGATGAATTGGGCGCGTACAGGATCGTTGTGGCCCATGACATTCGGCCTGGCCTGCTGCGCGGTCGAAATGATGCACGCCGGCGCCGCACGTTACGACCTGGATCGCTTCGGCATTATTTTCAGGCCGAGTCCGCGTCAATCCGACGTCATGATCGTGGCAGGCACCCTGGTCAACAAGATGGCGCCCGCGCTGCGGAAAGTGTACGACCAGATGCCGGAGCCGCGCTGGGTGGTCTCGATGGGGTCCTGCGCCAATGGTGGCGGTTACTATCATTATTCCTATGCGGTTACGCGGGGTTGCGATCGTATTGTGCCCGTGGATGTGTACGTGCCCGGCTGCCCGCCGACTGCGGAGGCCTTGCTGTACGGTCTGATCCAGTTGCAGAAGAAGATTCGCCGAACGAACACCATCGCCCGGTAACCCATCAATTACGCATGAGCGATTTCTACGAGACACTGGCCGCTCGGATCGAGGCGCGCTTTGATCGTCAGGTCAAGCGGGTCGAGTCCCGTTGCGGCGAACTGACCTTTGAAGTGGCCAAGGGCGACTTGATCGAGGTCGCCACCGCCCTGCGCGATGAGCCTGAGTTCGGCTTCGAACAGCTCATGGACGTCTGCGGTGTCGACTACCTGACTTACGGACTGGACGAGTGGATTACCGAAAGCGCCACAGAAAGCGGCTTCAGCCGCGGCGTTATCCGCGAGGCGGTGCTTCTCGACGAAGCCGATACTTTCGATCCACGACGTTTCGCCGTTGTCTATCACCTGCTGTCGATCAGCAACAATGCGCGGCTGAGACTTCGCGTTTATACGGGCGATGAAAACCCGCCCATCGTCGATTCGCTGGTGAGCGTGTGGAACTCGGCGAACTGGTTCGAACGGGAAGCATTCGACCTGTTCGGAATTCTGTTCGACGGTCACCCGGATCTGCGGCGGATTCTTACCGACTACGGGTTCATCGGGCATCCGTTCCGCAAGGATTTCCCGCTGATCGGCACCGTTGAAGTGAGATACGACCCCGACAAGGGCCGTGTGGCGTACCAGCCGGTCAGTATCGAACCCAGAACGCTGGTACCACGCGTCATTCGCAGCGACAACCGCTACCGTCCCGAGCTGAAGGACAGGCCCGCCGATGGCTGAGATCCAGAGCTTTACCATGAATTTCGGTCCGCAGCATCCGGCTGCTCACGGCGTGCTGCGGCTGGTGCTGGAGATGGACGGTGAGGTCATCCAGAAAGCAGACCCGCACGTCGGCCTCCTGCATCGCGCGACCGAGAAACTCGCCGAGTCCAAACCTTTCAACCAGACCATCGGCTACATGGATCGGCTCGACTACGTGTCCATGATGTGCAACGAGCACAGTTACGTGCTCGCGATAGAAAAGCTGCTGGGAATTACACCGCCGATCCGGGCACAGTACATCCGCGTCATGTTCGACGAAATCACGCGCATCCTGAATCACCTGATGTGGCTCGGCGCGCACGGTCTGGACATCGGCGCGATGACGGTGTTTCTGTATTGTTTCCGTGAGCGGGAAGACCTGATGGATTGTTACGAGGCAGTCTCGGGCACCCGTATGCACGCGACCTACTATCGGCCCGGAGGCGTCTATCGCGACCTTCCGGACTCGATGCCGAAGTACCAGCCATCCAAGTGGCGTAGCCAGAAAGAAATCGATCGTTTGAACGAAATCCGGGAAGGTTCCCTGCTCGACTTTATCGAAGCGTTCACGGTTCGATTCCCGGAAAAGATCGTGCAGTACGAGACCTTGCTGACCGATAACAGGATCTGGAAGCAGCGAACCGTCAACATCGGTGTCGTATCTCCGGAGCGGGCATTGCAGCTCGGGTTCTCGGGCCCGATGTTGCGCGGGTCAGGGATCGAGTGGGACCTGCGCAAGAAGCAGCCCTACGAAGTGTACGAGCGCATGGATTTCGACATACCCGTCGGCGTCAACGGCGACTGCTACGACCGCTACCTGGTACGGGTCGAAGAGCTGCGCCAGTCGAACCGAATCGTCAAGCAATGCATCGACTGGCTGCGCAAGAATCCCGGGCCGGTCACGCTCGACGACAACAAGATCGTCCCGCCTTCGCGTGTCGTCATGAAAAACGACATGGAATCGCTGATCCATCATTTCAAACTGTTTACTGAAGGATATTGCGTGCCGGAGGGTGAATCCTATGCCGCCGTCGAAGCACCGAAAGGTGAATTCGGCGTGTACCTTATTTCGGACGGCGCCAACAAACCGTACCGGGCCAAGTTTCGCGCGCCCGGCTTCGCCCACCTGGCCTCAATGTCCGAAATGATCGAAGGGCATATGCTGGCGGACGTCGTTGCAGTGCTGGGCACCCAGGACATCGTTTTCGGCGAGGTGGACCGGTGACCGGGTCGCAACTTCTGTCGGATCACGTCCGTGACGAGATCGAGCGCTGGAAAGCGCGCTTCCCCGAGGACGGTCGGCGCTCCGCGGTGATCGGCGCGCTCCATGCAGTGCAACACGAAAACAACGGTTATTTGACAGCCGAATTGATGAACGGCGTGGCCGAATACCTGGATTTGCCGACGATTTACGTCTACGAAGTTGCGAACTTCTACTCGATGTTCAATACCGTGCCGGTCGGTCGGCACAACGTGGGCATCTGCACCAACATTTCCTGCATGCTGCGCGGCGCCGAAGACATCGTGTCCCATGTCGAAAGCAAGCTGGATATCAAACTGGGCGAGAGTACCGGCGACGGGCGCATTTTTCTGAAGAAGGAGGAAGAATGCCTCGCCGCCTGTTGCGGCGCGCCGATGATGATGGTCGATCACGTCTACCATGAGAATCTCACCATCGAGAAAGTCGATGAAATCCTGGACGCGCTCGACTGATGGCTTACAAGGAGAATCTCGTTTGCTTTAACACGTTCGGCGCAGAGCGTTCGTGGACACTGGCGACGTATGAGAAATTCGACGGCTACAAGGCGTGGCGCAGGATTCTCGCCGGCGAACTGAAGCCGGACGCGGTCATCGATGAAGTCAAGGCGTCCGGACTCCGGGGCCGCGGCGGGGCGGGATTTCCGACCGGACTCAAATGGAGCTTCATGCCGAAAGGCACCGAGGTGCAAAAGTATCTCGTCTGCAACTCGGACGAAAGCGAGCCCGGCACCTGCCACGATCGGGAAATCCTGCGTTACAACCCGCATGCGCTCATCGAAGGGATGGCCATCGCGTCTTATGCGATGGGTGCGACCGTGGCTTACAACTATATTCGAGGCGAGTTCATCGACGAACCCGTGCCGCGTTTCGAGAACGCCTTGCAGGAAGCGTACGACGCCGGCTTGCTGGGCAGGAATATCCAGGGATCGGGCATCGATTTCGACCTTTATACGTTCGTCGGCGCGGGCGCTTATATCTGCGGCGAAGAAACGGCCTTGCTCGAATCGCTGGAAGGCAAGACGGGGATGCCCCGATTCAAACCGCCGTTTCCGGCCAATTACGGGCTCTACGGCAGGCCGACCACCATCAACAACACGCAAAGTCTTGCGAGTGTTCCGGCGATCATCCGCAACGGCGCGGCCTGGTTTGCCGGCCTGGGCCCCGAAGGTTCCGGCGGCACGGCGCAGTTCTCGGTTTCCGGTCACGTCGAGAATCCCCGCAACCTGGAATTGCCGATGGGCATTCCGTTCAAGGACCTGCTGGAACTGTGCGGCGGCGTACTGGGCGGGCGCAAGCTGAAGGCCGTAATCCCCGGCGGTTGTTCGGTGCCGGTATTGCCCGCCGACATCGTCATGAATTGCACCATGGACTACAACTCGCTCAAGGCGGCGGGCTCGGCCTTCGGCACCGGCGCAGTGGTCGTGATGGATGAGACCACCTGCATGGTCCGCACATTGCGGCGCATTTCGCGCTTCTTCATGGCCGAGTCCTGCGGGCAATGCACGCCGTGCCGCGAAGGCACGGGCTGGCTGTACCGCATGCTGACCCGGATCATGGAAGGGCGCGGCAGCGAATCGGACCTCGACAAACTCGTGGATGTCGCGAACAGGATCGAAGGACATACGATCTGCGCGCTGGGTGATGCGGCTGCGTGGCCGGTGCAGAGTTTTCTCAAGCATTTTCGCCACGAGTTCGAATACATGGTGCGGCACAACGGCCGCAGCATCGTCGACGACCTGTCCCGGGAAGCGGCATGAGCGACGACATCATCAATTTCGAGGTCGACGGCAAGGCGCTCCAGGGCAAGAAAGGCCAGATGATCATGCAGGTCACCGACCAGCGGGACATCTACATCCCAAGGTTCTGCTATCACGAAAAGCTGACGATCGCAGCGAACTGCCGGATGTGCCTCGTCGAGGTGGAGATAGCGCCGTAGCCGATGCCGGCCTGCGCCACGCCGATCGGCGAGGGCATGAAAGTGTTTACCCGGTCGCCGAAAGCCATCGCGGCGCAGCGGGCCACGATGGAATTCCTGCTCATCAACCACCCGCTGGATTGCCCGATCTGCGATCAGGGCGGCGAGTGCGAGCTGCAGGACCTGGCGATGGGCTTCGGCCGCGACATCTCCCGCTTCAAC
This sequence comes from Woeseiaceae bacterium, assembly GCA_050738315.1. GTDB lineage: Bacteria > Pseudomonadota > Gammaproteobacteria > Steroidobacterales > Woeseiaceae > IDS-8. The sequence continues at coordinate 367 of JBOHZD010000027.1, read as the reverse complement.
GATCGCAAACGGGTCGTCAAGGACCAGAACATCGGTCCGCTCATTTCCACCGACATGACCCGTTGCATCCATTGCACCCGTTGTGTGCGATTCGGCGAGGAGATCCAGGGAAACCAGGAACTCGGCACGATCGGCCGCGGCGAGAATATGAAGATCAGCACTTACGTCGCGAAGAGCATCGATCACGAACTGTCCGGGAACATCATCGATTTATGCCCGGTCGGCGCGTTGAACAACAAGCCGTATCGTTACAGCGCTCGCGCCTGGGAGATGGTGCAACGTTCGACCGTGTCGCCGCACGATTGCGCCGGCTCGAACATGTATGCGCACGTGCTGCGCGGCAGGATCAAGCGAATCGTGCCGAAGG
>JBOHZD010000026.1:0-6702 GCA_050738315.1 Woeseiaceae bacterium | reverse complement strand
TTTTATGAGCGGGTACAGCGATGCGAATGGATAAACTGACCAGCAAACTGCAAATGGCCCTGGCCGAAGCCCAGTCGCTCGCCGTCGGCCAGGACCATCAGTTCATCGAACCGGCGCACCTGATGGTGGCGCTGCTCGATCAACAGGGCAGCAGCGTCCGCGGTCTCCTGACCAAGGCCGGCGTCAACGTCAACCTGCTGCGATCGCAGCTTGGCGATGCGCTCGACCGCTTGCCGAAAGTCGAGGGCACCGGCGGTGACGTCCATATCGGCAACGACCTCACCAAACTCCTGAATCTCACCGACAAACTGGCGCAGAAGCGTGACGATCAGTACATCTCCAGCGAACTCGTCGTCCTCGCCGCGCTGGACGACAAATCGCCGCTGAAGAAAGTGATGGAACAGGCGGGCGCCGTGCGCGGCGCCGTCGAGCGCGCCATCGACGAATTGCGCGGCGGCCAGCAGGTCAACGATCCCAACGCGGAGGAGACGCGGCAGGCGCTGGAGAAATACACGATCGACCTGACCGAGCGCGCGGAGCAGGGGAAACTCGACCCGATCATCGGCCGCGACGACGAGATCCGGCGCACCCTCCAGATCCTGCAGCGCAGAACGAAAAACAACCCGGTGCTGATTGGCGAACCGGGCGTCGGCAAAACGGCGATTGTCGAAGGGCTGGCGCAGCGCATCGTGAACAACGAGATTCCGGAGGGGTTGCGCAACAAGCGCATCCTGTCGCTCGACATGGGCGCGCTCATCGCCGGCGCCAAGTTCCGCGGCGAGTTCGAAGAGCGCCTGAAAGCGGTGTTGCATGACCTGGCGAAACAGGAAGGCCAGATCATTCTGTTCATCGACGAACTGCACACAATGGTCGGCGCGGGCAAGGCCGAAGGTTCCATGGATGCCGGCAACATGCTGAAACCCGCCCTGGCCCGCGGCGAGCTGCACTGCGTCGGCGCGACCACGCTGGACGAATACCGCCAGTACATCGAGAAGGACGCGGCGCTGGAGCGGCGCTTCCAGAAGGTGCTGGTCAACGAACCCACGGTCGAGGATACGATCGCGATCCTGCGCGGCCTGAAAGAACGCTACGAAGTGCACCACGGCGTCGAGATTACCGACCCGGCCATCGTCGCCGCAGCGACGCTGTCGCACCGCTATATCAGCGACCGGCAGTTGCCCGACAAGGCCATCGATCTCATCGACGAGGCGGCCTCGCGCATCCGCATCGAAATCGATTCCAAGCCGGAGGCAATGGACAAGCTCGAGCGCCGCATCATCCAGCTCAAGATCGAACGCGAGGCATTGAACAAGGAATCGGACGAAGCGTCGAGGAAACGGCTGGCCGACATCGAGGAACAGTTGGCGGATCTCGAGAAGCAGTATTCCGATCTCGAGGAAATCTGGAAGGCCGAGAAAGCGGCCATGCAGGGCACGACCCATATCAAGGAAGAACTGGAGCGCGCGCGCGTCGAGCTCGAAACGGCGCACCGCGCCAGCGACCTGGCGCGCATGTCGGAACTGCAGTACGGGCGGATTCCCGAACTCGAGAAACAGCTCAACGACGCCTTGCAGGCCGAGTCTCGCGAGACCACGCTGGTCCGGAACAACGTCACCGATGAGGAAGTGGCCGAGATCGTCTCGAAGTGGACCGGCATTCCGGTTTCGAAAATGCTGGAGGGTGAGAAAGAAAAGCTGTTGAAAATGGAGGAGTCGGTGCAGCAGCGAGTGGTCGGCCAGGACGAGGCCGTAACCGCGGTCGCCAATGCGATCCGTCGATCGCGAGCCGGCCTGTCCGATCCGAAACGCCCGATCGGCTCGTTCCTGTTTCTCGGTCCCACCGGTGTCGGCAAGACCGAATTAACGAAGGCGCTTGCCGAGTTCCTGTTCGACACGGAAGACGCCATGGTGCGGCTCGACATGTCGGAATTCATGGAGAAGCACTCGGTCGCGCGCCTGATCGGCGCGCCGCCCGGCTATGTCGGCTACGAAGAGGGCGGTTACCTGACCGAGGCGGTGCGGCGCCGTCCTTACTCGGTGATATTGCTGGACGAGGTGGAGAAAGCGCACCCCGACGTCTTCAACGTGCTGTTGCAGGTGCTGGACGACGGGCGTTTGACTGACGGCCACGGTCGGACGGTGGATTTTCGCAACACGGTCATCGTCATGACGTCGAACCTGGGTTCGCAGATGATCCAGGAGTTGGCGGGCGATGAAAACTACGAAACGATGAAAAGCGCCGTCATGGAAATCGTGTCACAGCATTTCCGGCCGGAGTTCATCAACCGCGTCGACGACGTCGTCGTGTTCCATCCTCTGGGGCGGGAACACATTCGCCGCATCGTCGATATCCAGCTCGGCTACCTGCATCAGCGCCTCACCGACCGGGATATGAAGATCGTATTGTCCGACGCGGCCAGGGACAGGCTTGCCGAGGCCGGCTTCGATCCCGTGTACGGCGCGCGGCCGCTCAAGCGCGCGATCCAGCAACAGGTCGAGAACCCGCTGGCGCAGGAAATCCTCAAGGGTAAATTCAGACCCGGCGACACGATCGAAGTGAGGGTTGCCGAGAATACGCTGGAGTTTCAACTTGCCGCATAATACGCGGCGGTCCGCCCGGGCCGCCGTGTTCCAATAAGCAACAGGTGGAGAGTACCGCATGCCGATATACGAGTATGCCTGCAGGAAGTGTAACCATACCCTCGATGCATTGCAGAAGTTGGCCGATGCACCGCTGGTCGAATGTCCCGAATGCGGAGAGGCGACGCTGCGCCGGTTGATATCGGCGCCGCGTTTCAGGCTCAAGGGCGAGGGATGGTATGAAACGGATTTCAAGAAGGACAATCAGCGAAATCTCGTGAGTACGGACGGCGACGCGCCTGCGAAGGACAAGGCCGAGGTCAAGAGCAATGGCAAGGACGACAAGCTGGAAGCCAAGGCCGATGCGGTCAAAGAGAAGGTCAAGCCCGCGGCAACGGCGGACAAACCAGCCGCTCCCGCGAAAAAAGAAAGGAAGGCGGATTCGGCCGATTGAGCAAACGGCTTCGCCCGTACGACGGGCTCCTGCGTCGGTCGGATCATGCAGCGTAGGAGCCCGTCTCACGGGCGAATTGCGACGCTCCTCGTACAATCTGATATTGTCTCCATCCGTCGCAAAAGGACCCTGAATGAAACGACTTCGCCGTTATTTCGTCGCTGGGCTGCTCGTCTGGATTCCGATCGGCGTGACGATCTTCGTCGTCCGAATCCTGATCGGTCTCATGGACAAGTCGCTGGTGTTCCTGCCGCAGCGCTACCGCCCCGAGGAATGGCTGGGGTTTGCGATACCCGGTCTCGGCATCGTTTTGACGGTGCTCTTGCTGCTGGTCACCGGCTTGTTCGTGGCGAACTTTGTCGGGCGCTACATGGTCGGGCTCTGGGAGTCGCTGCTGGAACGCATTCCCGTCGTGCGAAGTGTTTATTCCGGTGCGAAGAACTTTGCGGAGATCGTCCTTTCGGACAGCAGCCAGTCGTTCAAGAAAGTCCTGCTGATCGAATATCCGCGCAAAGGAATTTACAGCCTGGCGTTTCAGACCGGATCGCGCCTGGGCGAGGTGCAGGCACGGACCGGCGAAGATGTCATTTGCGCTTTTGTGGCGACCACTCCGAATCCCACCTCCGGATTCATCGTCATGGTGCCGAGAAACGAAATCATCGAACTGGAGATGGAAGTGGACGAGGCGATCAAGATGATCGTGTCGCTGGGAGTCGTCGTGCCCACCTGGGGAACGGACCAGATCCAGGAACTGCCATTGAAAATGCCGCAGGCAGCCGGCAAACGCGACAGCCGACAGTCGTAGCGGCCTTGCAGCAACCCGTTTCAGGCCGTAACATTCCGCCTCTTTTTTTCGCTCGCAGATGCATCATGCGCAGCCACTACTGTGGAGACATTGACGAATCGCTGGTCGGCCAGGCAGTTACCGTGGCCGGCTGGGTGCACCGCCGTCGCGATCACGGGGGCGTCATTTTTGTCGACCTGCGCGACCGCGAAGGGCTGTTGCAGGTCGTGTTCGATCCCGATCGGCCGGAGATTTTCGCGGAAGCGGAACGGATACGCGGCGAGTACGTGCTCGCAGTCAAGGGCAGGATCCGGCGCCGCCCGGAAGGCACCGTCAATCCCGATATGCCGACCGGCCAGGTGGAGTTACTGGCCGAGTCGTTGACGACACTGAATTCTTCCGCGACGCCGCCGTTTCACCATGACGAACATGCGAACGAGGAATTGCGCCTCAAATACCGTTTTCTCGATCTGCGGCGCGAGTCGATGCTCGGAAATCTGCGGCTGCGCCATCGCGTGACCCAGGCGTTGCATAACTTCCTCGATGGGCACGGGTTCATCGACGTGGAAACGCCGATGCTGACGCGCGCGACGCCGGAAGGCGCAAGGGACTATATCGTTCCCAGCCGCACGCATCCCGGCAAGTTCTTTGCGCTGCCGCAGTCGCCGCAGTTATTCAAGCAACTGCTGATGATGTCCGGGCTCGATCGCTATTACCAGATCGCGCGTTGTTTCCGCGATGAGGACCTGCGCGCCGACCGGCAGCCGGAGTTCACGCAACTCGACGTCGAAATGAGCTTCGTCGACGAAAGCGGCGTGATGGAGATCATGGAAGAGCTGATCCGGCGCCTCTTCAAGACTGTCATGGAGGTGGACCTGCCGCAGCCTTTCCCGCGCATGAGTTACGCGGAAGCGATGCAACGATTCGGTTCGGACAAGCCGGATTTGCGGATTCCGCTGGAACTGGTCGAGGTCGCCGATCTCATGCAGTCGGTCGAGTTCAAGGTCTTCGCCGGCCCGGCCAACGATCCGGAAGGCCGCGTGGCTGCATTGCGCCTGCCGGGAGGCGGCGCGCTCAGCCGCAAGGAAATTGACGACTACACGGCGTACGTCGGCCGTTACGGCGCCAAGGGCCTGGCGTATATCAAAGTCAACAATACATCCGGCGGGCGCGAAGGATTGCAATCTCCCATTTTGAAATTCCTGCCGGACAGAACTATCGCCGGCATCATGGAACGTACCGGCGCGACCGACGGCGACCTGATCTTCTTCGGCGCTGACAAGGCGCGCGTCGTCAACGACGCCTTGGGTGCATTGCGAGTCAGGCTCGGCCAGGATCGCAACCTGGTCGCGGCCGGCTGGCAGCCGCTCTGGGTGATCGATTTCCCGATGTTCGAGCGCGACCTGCAGACCGGACGCTGGACGCCGCTGCATCATCCGTTTACCGCGCCGGCAGTGACCGACCCGGCGGAATTGCAGGCGCATCCGGATGCGGTGCTGTCGCGCGCATACGATATGGTGTTGAACGGTTCGGAGGTCGGCGGCGGTTCCATCCGTATACACGATCAGCCGATGCAGTCGGCGGTTTTCGGCCTGCTCGAAATCGGCAAGGAAGAGGCGGAGGAGAAGTTCGGATTTCTGCTGCGCGCGCTCGAATACGGTTGTCCGCCCCACGGCGGCATCGCGTTCGGGCTGGACCGACTGGTGATGCTGATGGCGGGCGCGGACAGCATTCGGGACGTCATCGCCTTCCCGAAGACACAGACCGCGAGTTGCCCGCTGACCAACGCACCCGGTGAGGTTTCCGCGGATCAGCTGCGCGAAGCCGGTATTCGTATCCGAACGCCCGGAAACGAGTGAGCCAGTCATGTCAGTGCGGGACACAGGGGTTCGCGGTCAAAGCCGCCGGCCCGTGTCCGTACTGGTCGTCGTGTACGTACCGGACGGTTCCGTCCTGTTATTGCGCCGCTCTCGGCCGTTCGATTTCTGGCAATCCGTGACCGGCAGCCTGGGTGCGGACGAGACACATGCCGAGGCAGCGTCGCGGGAACTCGAGGAGGAAACGGGCTTGTGCGACGAAGGCGAATTGTCGTTCAGCGGCACCGCTCGCACCTTCGAAATCGATGCGCGCTGGGCGCACCGTTATCCGCGGGGTGTGACCCAAAACGTCGAATACGAATGGCGTTATCGATTGCCGGGGACGCGCGACGTGACACTGAACCCGATGGAGCATTCGGAATTCAAATGGTTGCCGGTTGACGAGGCCATCGACCTCGTGTGGTCGTGGACCAACCGGGAAGCGCTCACCGGCCTGCGGGATGCGCTATGAGCGTTGAAACGATCGTGTTCGTGCATGGGCTGTGGATGCCCGGCCAGGTGATGATGTTCCTGAAGAACCGGCTGGAACGCGAACACGGCTTCCGCGGGCGTCTGTTCAGCTACTGGTCGGTTCGCGACGGTCTGGACCACAACGCGCGCCTCCTGTCCGAATTCGTGGCGCGCTGCGGCGACGGTCCGGTGCACGTCGTCGGACACAGCCTGGGCGGGGTGCTCGCGCTGCGCATGCATGCGCGGCATCCAGAGGTCCCGCCCGGTCGCGTCGTCTGCCTGGGCTCGCCGCTTTGCGGTTCGCGCGCGGCTGCGGGACTCGGCCGGCATCCGCTGGGCAACAGCGTGCTGGGGCGCTCTATCGCGGATGGCGTGCTCCTGGAAGCGGCGAGTGACTGGGCCATCCCGGTTACCGAGTCGCGAGACGTCGGGATCATTGCGGGGACGCTCGGGATGGGTTTCGGCAGGTTGGTGGCGACCTTCGACGAGGACAACGACGGCACCGTCACGGTGTCGGAGACCCGACTGCCGGGCGCCAGGGATCATCTGTCGATGCAG
>JBOHZD010000025.1:0-4012 GCA_050738315.1 Woeseiaceae bacterium | reverse complement strand
ACTCTTCCGCCGCATCTTCGATCCGTTGCTGAACCCGAGCTTCCACTTCTTGTTCGACAACTCCATCGCCATGTACAAAACCGTTCCTGACTCGTATCCTCGTACCTGGGTTGCTTGCATTTCACTATCCTCCGGGTTCGTCCTGCAAAATTTGAATTCTAGAGGATTGGCAAGCAGCCCTTTATATATACATAGGATCTACAGAGGCAGGCATTGCCGTATGACGGTTCGACCTCCCCTGTAACAGCCCACCATGCGGGCGACCATCGGTAGCGAAACGCCATCGATGGCGAATAACGCATCTGCCTCTTTGCACCGCCCAAACCACACAGTGTGAAACGCCGTCCATCGACCGTGAAACTCCCACCTCGCTCTGTTAGATTGTGCGCTGTCAAAAAAACGACACGACCGCCGAAACCGTCATGACTCCTGAGAATCGGGCCGCCTACTGGCGCGCCAACCTGAAGCTGGTCGCGCTATGCCTCATTGTCTGGTTCGCGTGCTCGTACGCCTTCGGTATTCTGCTGGTCGAACCCCTGAACCAGATCCACGTCGGCGGATTCAAACTGGGTTTCTGGTTCGCCCAGCAGGGTTCGATCTACATTTTCGTGCTGCTCATATTTTTCTATGCATGGCGAATGAACAGGCTCGACCAGAAGTACGACGTGCATGAAGACTGAGCGATTCTCATGGGGCTGAAAACCCTGACGTACCTGGTCGTCGGCGCGAGTTTCGCGCTTTATATCGGCATCGCGATCTGGTCGCGGGCTCACAGCACCGGCGATTTTTATGTCGCGGGGAAGGGCGTATCACCAATAGCCAACGGCATGGCCACCGCCGCCGACTGGATGAGCGCCGCATCGTTCATCTCGATGGCCGGCCTCATCGCATTTCTCGGCTACGATGGTTCCGTGTACCTGATGGGCTGGACCGGCGGCTTCGTGTTGCTCGCGCTTTTCCTTGCACCTTATTTGAGAAAGTTCGGCAGGTTCACGGTCCCGGAATTCATCGGCGAACGTTATTACTCCAAAGCCGCGCGCATCGTTGCGGTCATCTGTCTTATCTTCATCTCGTTTACATACGTCGCCGGACAGATGCGGGGCGTCGGCATCGTTTTCTCGCGATTTCTCGAGGTCGATGTCACGGTCGGGCTGATCGTCGGTATGGGCGTCGTCCTCGTATACGCGGTCCTTGGCGGGATGAAAGGCATAACCTACACCCAGGTCGCGCAATACTGCGTGCTCATTTTCGCGTATACGGTGCCGGCGGTCTTTATCGCCATTCAAATCACCGACAATCCCGTCCCGCAGCTTGCGTTCGGCAGTGATATCAGCGGGACGAATGTCAGTTTGCTGACGAAACTGGATGAGATCGTGACCTCGCTCGGTTTCGATCGATACACGAGCGGCACGAAGAGCCGGATCGATGTTTTCTGTATCACGCTCGCGCTGATGGTGGGGACGGCAGGATTGCCGCACGTGATCGTCCGGTTTTTTACCGTGCCCAAGGTACGGGATGCACGCACGTCTGCTGGATTTGCGTTGCTGTTCATTGCCCTTCTGTATACGACGGCGCCGGCGGTGGGAGCGATGGCACGCTACAATCTCGTGAACACGATACAGCCGGGGGAAATCGGCGCCGCAAACGGCAATCTCCTTTATGAAGCGCGCCCGAACTGGATGAAGAGGTGGCAGCAAACAGGCCTCGTCACGTTCGAAGACCGGAACGGGGATGGCCGCATTCAATATTACAACGACGGCAATGCCGCTTTTGCACCGACCGCCAATGATTATGGGTGGCAGGGCAACGAGCTCACTGTCGATCGCGACATCATGGTGCTGGCGAACCCGGAAATTGCAGGCCTGCCGAACTGGGTGATCGCGCTGGTCGCGGCCGGCGCCATCGCGGCTGCGCTGTCGACGGCCGCAGGGTTGCTCCTCGTAATATCCGCCGCGGTCTCACACGACCTCATCAAAGGCATTTTCGTGCCGCAGATTTCGGATAAGAATGAATTGCTCGCGAGCCGCATTGCGGCGGCATTCGCCATCCTGGTGGCGGGCTACCTGGGATTCGATCCACCCGGCTGGGTGGCGCAGGTCGTTGCGTTCGCCTTCGGCCTGGCGGCCGCATCGCTGTTCCCGGCAATCCTGATGGGCATCTTTTTCAAGCGAATCAACAAAGAGGGTGCGATTGCCGGCATGCTGACCGGGTTGCTGTTCACCTACGGCTACATCGAGTTTTTCAAAGGGCTGTTCCTCAAATGGGCGGGTGCGCCCTGGGGCGAGAACGTCCCGGAACAGTGGTTATTCGGCATTTCGCCGGAAGGCATTGGCGTCATCGGCATGCTGCTAAACCTGACTGTCGCGATCACGATCAGCTACCTTACGAAGCCGCCCCCGGAACGAATCCAGGAACTGGTGGAGCACATTCGCGTTCCACGCACGGCATAGGGAATTATCAATGGTTGCATTTTCAGTGAAGCGGGCGAGCTGTGTATTGATCGCACTGTTCTGTCTTCAATCGACGACAGCGTTTTCGCAGGAGTTCGATGAAAAGGAACTCGCGATGTCGCAATGGATCGACGCGCATGCGGAAGAATCGATCGCGCTGCTCGAAGAACTCGTCAACATCGACAGCGGCACGATGAATCCCGACGGTGTGCGCCAGGTCGGCAAGGTACTCAGGCGCGAACTCGACGCGCTCGGGCTTGAAACAAAATGGATCGATTTCCCTCCCGAGATCAATCGCGCCGGTCATCTCGTCGCAACCCAGGAGGGAACCAAGGGCCCCAAAATTCTCATGATCGGTCATCTCGATACGGTTTTCGAGGCAGAAGGCCCGGGATTCCAGCGGGACGGCAACGTTGCCACGGGTCCCGGTGTCGACGACATGAAATCCGGCGACGTCGTCATGGTATATGCGCTGAAGGCGCTGCAGCAGGTTGGATTGCTGGAGGGTTTGCCGGTCGTCGTCTTCTATACCGGTGACGAGGAAAAACCGGGTGAGCCGTTATCGGTCGTCCGCAAGGACCTGATCGAAGCAGGAAAATGGGCGGACGTTGCACTCGGATTCGAAAGTGCGGCGTATGATGAAAATACCGACTGGGCGACGATTTCGCGCAGAAGCTCCAGCGACTGGAGGCTGGAAGTGTCCGGCGTGCAGGCGCATTCGTCACAGGTCTTCAGCGACGAGGTCGGTGCCGGGGCGATTTTCGAAGCGGCGAGAATTCTCGATGAATTTTACGATGAGGTACGTGGAGAAAAATATTTGACTTTCAATGCCGGCACCATCCAGGGCGGAACGGACGTCCTGTACGACTTCGAACAGAATCGCGGGACGACCTTCGGCAAGACCAATGTCGTGGCGCGGAAGACAATCGTGCACGGCGGCATCCGGGCGCTGTCACCCGAGCAGCTCGAGCGTGCGATGGACGCGATGCGCGCCGTCGTTGACCGTCATCTGCCGCATACCGATGCGGCGATCGAATTCGAGGAAGGTTATCCGCCGATGGCGCCGACCGAAGGCAATATTCGCCTGCAGCAGGAACTGTCGGCCATCAACGAGGCGCTGGGAAGAGGGCCGATGCCGGCGCTGGATCCCTCGAAGCGGGGCGCCGCGGATATCTCCTTTGTTGCGCCGTATGTCGATGGACTGGCGGGCATGGGAGCGATCGGCGACGGTTCGCACACACCGGACGAGAACCTGCAGCTCGATTCCATGCCGCTCGCCGTGAAACGCGCCGCCATTCTCATTTACCGGCTGAGCATCGAGTAAACGGGACAGGACACCAGGATGTCATGACAGGCGAAACGGACGGGTCGGACGGCAGCAGAACACGGGTACGAGTAGCGCTGGTCCTCACCGCGACGTTCATGGTAGTGGAGGTGGCCGGCGGCTTGCTGTCCGGGTCACTCGCACTCCTCGCCGATGCCGGTCACATGCTGACCGACACCATGGCGCTGGCGCTCGCCGCGCTCGCATTTCGCGTCAGCGCACGGCCGGCGGATACGCG
>JBOHZD010000024.1:0-2320 GCA_050738315.1 Woeseiaceae bacterium | reverse complement strand
CCGCCGGACCGGTCCGGGGAGCGGCCCGCGACCGAAGGCGGGCAGGTCGGCCAGGACAACCTGGGTGCAGCCGGGCGGTCGCTCCTCATGCAAAGCCGGAGCGAACGGCAGTCCGGAAATTACGCTCAGGCGTCGGCGACGCTCGAACGCGCCCTGCGGATCGAACCGGATCAGGCCCTCATCTGGCTCGAACTGGCCCGGCTTCGCCTGCTCGAAGAAAACCCTGCGCAGGCGGAGCAACTGGGCAGAAAGGCGCGCGCCCTGGCCGTCGGGGACCCGTCGCTCGAGGCCGAAGCTGCAGAAATCATTGACGCTGCCCTCGAGGACCAGGGCAAAGTGACGGACTGAATCAATGATTCCGGCGGCGCGCGAGATGATCAATCAGCGCCGCTTTCTGCGGGTCCGTGCGGAACGCGTTGCCGACAATCAGGTATCCCTTTTGGCCGCCGGTCGTTTCGATCAGGTAGATCGTGGCGTCGTCGCCCGGGTCGGTGCCCTGGTCAACGGCCTGGCTGTACACGATTCTTGCGCGTTCCGGGTCGAAAGGATCGTCGCTGCCTGCAGCGTGCAGGCCTTTGCCTGCGAAATTGTGCCTGAATCCTCGCCGTTCGGCGTCGAAGAGCAAATCCGCGATGTCCATCTTTTTCCTCCTGCCTGCCTGTAGACTACGCGAAATCGTTATGGAACACCTGCAGCCGCAAACGAAACTGGCCACGCACAGCGTCACCAACCAGCCGCTGCCGTTCGAGAATGTCAACGTCTACGACGGCGACATTGCCCTTCGAGAGGCAGTGTTGCGCGAGGGCGCGGGCAACGCGTCCGGAACTTTCAACACACTCGGGGCGCGCATCGGCTCCGCGGAAGTGCAGCAATGGGTGGCGCAGGCCAACCGGGTTCCACCCTTTCTAAAGGCGTTCGACCGTTTCGGGCAGCGCCTCGACGAAGTGGAATTTCATCCGGCCTGGCATCATTTGATGGCGCAGGGCATCGAGGCCGGCATCGGCTCGATTGCCTGGACCGCCGCAGAGGCCGGCCACGTCGCGCATTCGACCCTGATGTACCTGCTGACGCAGGCCGATCCGGGCGTCTGTTGCCCGTTTTCGATGACTTATGCGGCGATTCCCGCGCTGCGCCACCAGCCCGACCTTGCCGCGGTCTGGGAGCCGCGCGTCCTTGCGTCGAAATACGACCCGCGGTGCGTGCCGGCCGAAGACAAATCGGGCGTGACGATCGGCATGGCGATGACGGAAAAGCAGGGCGGGTCGGACGTGCGTGCCAACACGACCCGGGCGATGCCGTTGGCGGCGCCCGGCGAGTACGAACTCGTGGGACACAAATGGTTCTGTTCCGCGCCGATGAGCGATGCGTTTCTGACCCTGGCGCAAACGGATGCCGGCCTGACCTGTTTTCTGGTGCCGAGGTGGCGGCCGGACCGTACAAGAAACGCGCTTCACATCGTTCGCCTCAAGGACAAGCTCGGCGATCGTTCGAATGCATCCGCGGAGATCGAGTATCACGGCGCCTGGGCGCAACTTTGCGGGCCGGAGGGGCAGGGCATCCGCACGATCATCGACATGGTGCAGGGCACGCGTCTCGATTGCATGGTCGGTTCGGCGGCTCTGATGCGCGGAGCGGTTGCCAACGCGATCTGGCATTGCTCGCAAAGACAGGCATTCGGGCTCGAACTCGTACAACAACCTGTCATGGCGCGGGTGCTGGCGGACCTGGCGCTCGAGCAGGAAGCCGCACTGGCGTTGTCCTTTCGCGTCGCACGCGCCTTCGACGATGCGGCGGCGTCGGAACATGCGGCGGCGCTTGCGCGTATCGTGACGCCGATCGCCAAGTACTGGATCTGCAAGCGCGCGCCCGGAATGGTGTATGAAGCGATGGAGTGCCTGGGGGGCAATGGTTATGTCGAGGAATCGCCGTTGCCGCGGTTGTTTCGCCAGTCGCCGCTCAACAGCATCTGGGAAGGTTCAGGCAACGTGATTGCGCTGGATACGCTGCGCGCCGCGCTCCGCAGTCCGGGCTCGCTCGAAGCACTGTTTCTCGAAGTGGGCGAAGCACGCGGCTTCGACGGCACACTCGACGCCCGGATCTCGAAGCTCGAGGACCTGGCGCTCGATCTCGATGAAAACAATGCACGGTACTTCGTGGAATCGGCTGCGTTGCTGTTGCAGGCAGCGACGCTCGTAAGAACCGCGCCGCCGTTCGTGGCGGAGGGGTTTGTGAGTGCTCGCATGAGTGACGGGGCGGGTTATACGTATGGGGCGTGCGGGCGGAGGATGGATGTGCAGCGGATGATTGCGCGTGCTTTGCC
>JBOHZD010000023.1:0-21255 GCA_050738315.1 Woeseiaceae bacterium | reverse complement strand
GCAAGCGTTGGCGCTCGTCTGGGCGCAGCAGCCCGCGAACGCTCAACCTGCGCACTGGGCAAAGCGACTGAGCTTCGTTCGCGGCTTCGCCCGTTATCGCAGCGCGAGCGATCCACACACCGAGATTCCGCCGCAAGGCTTGCTGCCCTTCCGGCCGAAGCGGGCCCGGCCGTACCTGTATTCGAATAAGGAGATCAAGAGCTTACTGCATGCCGCGCTCAAGATGCCGCACCACTACGAACGCGGCTCACTGTTGCCTTGGACCTACTATTGTTTGTTCGGGCTGCTGAGTGTCTCGGGTCTGCGTCTGGGCGAAGCCCGCAACCTCGAGCTTGAAGATGTCGATCTGAAGGCCGCGGTCTTGACGGTCCGCGGCACCAAGTTCGGCAAGATCCGCCTGGTGCCTTTGCATTCCTCAACCCGCAAGGTGCTTGCCGATTACATCGCGCGACGTCAGTGCCATTGGGCGGGGCGGACGGTGTCCTCCTACTTGTTCGTCTCCAGCGCCGGGAATCGCTTGGATGGTGGGTCGATCCACCGCGCCTTCTACGCGCTGTCCCGGCAGATCGGTCTGCGCGGTGCCACCGACCGGCACGGACCGCGTCTGCACGACTTCAGACACCGCTTCGCGACTTACACGCTGGTGAACTGGTATCGCTCCGAGCAAGATCCCCAGCGTCGCCTTCCTCTCTTGTCCGCCTACCTCGGCCACGTGCACGTTGCCGATACGCATTGGTATTTGGAGAGCTCTCCCGAGTTGATGCGCGAAGCGATGCGCCGGTTGGAGCAACGCTGGGAGGATCGGCCATGACTATCGTCACCCCCTTGGCTCCCCTGTTGGAGCGGTTCTTTACCCAGCGCTTGATGCAGCAGCGCCAGGCCAGCCCTCACACCATCAGTTCCTATCGAGACACCTTTCGTCATTTCCTGAGGTTCGCACAGCAGCGCCTGCATCAGCCACCGTCACGCCTGAACTTCGAGCAGATCGACGCCCCGTTGATCGTAGCGTTCCTCGAAGAGCTGGAGAAACATCGTCGCCTGACCGCCCGCAGCCGTAATTTGCGGCTCACGGCCATCCATTCCTTCTTTCGTTACGTAGCCTTCGAACTGCCAGCCCACGCCGCACAAATTCAGCGCGTGCTGGCCATCCCGAGCAAGCGCTTCACGCGTCCGCTGGTGAGCTTCCTCACCCGCCCCGAAGTCGATGCATTGCTCGGCGCGCCGGATCGCAACACCTGGCCCGGACGCCGCGATCACGCGTTCATTCTGACGGCCGTGCAGACCGGGCTGCGCCTATCCGAAATGACCGGCCTCAAACACCAGGACCTCATCCTCGGCACGGGCGCTCATGTGCGCGTAATCGGCAAAGGCCGCAAGGAGCGCTGTACACCGATCGCCAAATCCACATGTGCAGTCTTGAAGGCCTGGCTGCGAGAACCTCAACGCGGTGACGGCAACGTGCTGTTTCCCAGTGCCAAAGGCCGACGGCTCAGCGTCCATGGCGTGCAGTACATGCTCAACAAACATCGCATGACCGCCTGCAAGAAGTGCCCCTCGTTGACCGATAAACGGGTCAGCGTTCACCGCTTGAGGCACACCATGGCCATGGACCTTCTCCAAGGGGGCGTGGATCGTGCCGTGATCGCGTTGTGGCTCGGCCATGAATCGGTCGAGACGACGCAGATTTATCTGGAAGCAACACTCGCGATGAAGGAGCAGGCGCTCGCCAAGACAAGACCGCCGCTGAGTAAGCCGGGCCGCTACCGACCCGGCGATCGCCTACCGGGCTTCCTGAACAACTTGTAGCTCCGAGAAAACTATGTTGGGTAGTCGGACGACGTCTTCTCGATACGATCCGTACTCTCTCGATCATATCTGCAGACTCCTCGCACTACCCGACATAGTCAGGGACGGCACATAGTGCCGCCTATGTCTTCGGCGACATAGCCGGCATTCCTTCGCTGCGGAGTTGCTGCGCCGGGGCAGCGACATCCGCACCGTTCAGGAACTGCTTGGTCACAAAGATTTGCGAACCACACAGATTTATACGCACGTCCTCGGGCACGGGTTTGCCGGTGTCCGCGGTCCGTTGGACTGAACCTTCTGCGCCCCTTGACATGCGAATTCAGCAATCAGACGACAGGCGTCACCGCGATTCGTCTTCCGCGAAGAAAACTGCATAATTGATAAACGTCCGCGGCCGAACCACCCTGCCGCGGTATGGCGCCGTCAACTCCTGACAGGAACGATATGTGTCGAGTTCGCGATAAAAACCCGCGCCCCCGCGATTCCCGATGCCGCTTGCGCTGATCATTCTGCTGCCGTTTGTCGGTAGCCTGTCCACCGCACTGCTGCCGGCGAACGCTCGCAACGCGGCGGCCTGGCTCGCGGGCACGGTGGCCGTGGCCTGTACGGCGCTCGTCGCGATCCACTACCCGCACATAATCGACGGTAGCGTCGTGCGCACGACACTCCCATGGCTGCCGCAGTACGGCCTCGAGCTGTACTTCCGCATGGACGGCTTCGCGTGGCTGTTCGCGCTGCTCGTGACGTTCATCGGCGCGCTGGTCGTGTTCTACGCGCGCTATTACATGTCGTCCGAAGACCCTGTTCCACGCTTTTTCTCCTTCCTGCTCGCTTTTATGGGCGCGATGCTCGGCATCGTGCTGTCCGGGAACCTGATTCAGCTCGTCGTGTTCTGGGAGTTGACCAGCCTGACGTCGTTCATGCTGATCGCGTACTGGTATCACCTGGAAGACGCGCGCCGCGGCGCGCGCATGGCCGTTCTCGTCACCGTCGGCGGCGGCTTCTGCCTGCTGCTCGGCGCGCTGATGCTGGGCGAGATGGTCGGCAGTTACGATCTCGACGACGTGCTCTCGGCCGGCGACCTGATCCGCGGCCACCCGTGGTATGCACCGATGCTCGTGCTCGTCGTCGTGGGCGCACTGACGAAGAGCGCGCAGTTCCCGTTTCACTTCTGGCTGCCGCAAGCCATGGCGGCGCCGACACCCGTGTCGGCTTACCTGCATTCCGCGACGATGGTTAAGGCTGGCGTGTTTCTGCTGGCACGCATGTGGCCGGCACTCTCCGGCACGGCGCTGTGGTTCTGGCTGATCTGCGGCGCGGGCGCTTTGTCGCTCCTGATCGGCGCGTTCTCCGCGACATTCCAGCGGGATATGAAAGGCGTGCTGGCTTACTCGACGATCAGTCATCTCGGTTTGATTACGATGCTGCTCGGCATGAACAGCCGGCTGGCGCTCATCGCCGCGATTTTCCACATGATGAATCACGCAACCTTCAAAGCGTCGTTGTTCATGGGCGCCGGCATCGTCCAGCACGAGACCGGCACGCGGGATATGGCCAGGCTCTCCGGCTTGCGGCACGCGATGCCGGTTACGGCCGTCGTTGTGACGGTCGCGGCAGCGGCAATGGCCGGCGTGCCGTTGCTGAACGGCTTTCTCTCGAAGGAAATGTTCTTTGCCGAAGTCATCGTCGCGGGCGGCCTGAGCGGATTGCGGTTCACGCTGCCCGCGATCGCGACGATCGCGAGCGTCTTCAGCGTCGCCTACGCGCTGCGTTTCATGCACCAGGTGTTCTTCGGGCCGCCTGCTTTGGACCTGCCCCGCGCACCGCGCGAACCCACTCGCGGCATGCTGTTGCCGAGCGCCTTGCTGGTGCTGGCCTGCCTGCTGGTCGGCATGTTGCCCGCGCGTACGCTCGGGCCCTTCCTGGAAACCGCGGTATTGTCGATATTGGGCGCCGACATGCCGCAATACCGGCTGGCGGTCTGGCACGGATTCACGACCCCGCTCTTCATGAGTTTCGTCGCATTGGCCGGCGGCGTCGCTTTTTACCGGATCCTGGTCCTGCGCGGCCGTACGATGTCGCCGACACCGTTGCTGTCGCTCCTGAACGCTAAACGCATGTTCGACGTCGTCAACGTTGCGATCGTGCGGGGCTGCGGCGGACTCGCGCGAATCGTCTTCTCGAGGCGACTGCAGCCGCAGTTGCTGTGGCTCGTATGCATCGCGATGATCGCCGCGTACGCTGCACTGGCATCGGCCGGCTGGTCGCGCGGGGAAATGCCGCTGACGCCGATCGATCCCCTGTTTGCGTTGTTGTGGATCGCAGGTGCTGCCTGCGCGATTGGCGCAGCGGTGCAGGCGAAGTTCCACCGGCTCGCGGCGCTGATCCTGCTCGGCGGCACCGGGCTCGTGACCTGCCTCACGTTCGCGTGGTTCTCGGCGCCCGACCTGGCGTTGACGCAGATCTCCGTCGAAGTCGTGACGATCGTGCTGATCCTGCTCGGCCTGCGCTGGCTGCCGCAGCGCTTTATTCTCGACGATCCCCGCCGGAGAACATTGCGGGCACGCGCACGGCGAACGCGCGATGCATTGATTGCCGTCGTTGCCGGCTCAGGCGTCGCCGTGCTCGCTTTCGCGGCGCTCACGCGCCCCTCGGCTGACGGGCTCGCCTCCTTCTTTGTCGGGAATGCGCTCGAGGCCGGCGGCGGCCGCAACATCGTGAATGTCATCCTGGTCGATTTCCGCAGCTTCGATACGTTCGGCGAAATCACCGTTGTCAGCATAGTGGCGCTGACGGTGTACGCGATGCTGCGGCGCTTTCGCCCGGCGTCCGAAAGCATCGACGTGCCGCGCGCCCAGCGCGAGGATGTCGCGCGTGACGCGTTACAGAGCGGTGCGAACGAGCGGTTGCCTGCCGGCTACATGAAGATTCCTGCGGTGCTGGTGCGGCTGCTGCTGCCGATGGCCGCACTCGTCTCGATCTACTTTCTGCTGCGCGGCCACAATGCCCCCGGCGGCGGTTTTGTCGGCGGTCTCGTCATGGCCACGGCGCTGATCGTGCAGTACATGGTCGGTGGCACGATCTGGGTCGAATCGCATGTCCGGATTCACCCGCAGGTCCTGATCGCGCTCGGGCTGCTGGCCGCCGCACTGGCTGGCGCGTGCGGGTGGTTCGCGGCCACGCCGTTTCTGACTGCACAGGTCGTGGACCTCCACCTGCCGCTGATCGGCGACCTGCACCTGTCGAGCGTGCTGTTGTTCGATCTCGGCGTCTACCTGTCGGTGATCGGTGCGACCGTGCTGATGCTCGTGGCACTCGCCCACCAGTCCTTGCGCAGCCCGCGCAAGAAGGTGGAATTACCCGACAGCGCACTCGATGCGCTGCAAGCGGACGAGGCAGCGAACTGATGGAGGCACTCTTTGCAATCGCGATCGGCACCCTCACTGCCTCCGGCGTGTGGTTGCTGCTTCGCCCGCGCACGTTCCAGGTGCTGCTGGGACTTTCGTTGCTGTCCTATGCGACGAATATTTTTATCCTGGGGATGGGTCGCCTCACAGTGCAGAAGCCGCCGATCATCGGTGCCAACAATGCAACGGATCCGGCTCTTTACGCCGATCCGCTGCCGCAAGCGCTGGTACTGACAGCCATCGTCATCGGCTTCGCGACCACCGCGCTGTTCCTGGTCGTGCTGCTCGCGTTGCGCGGCCTGACGGGAACCGACCATGTCGATGGACGGGAGCTCGGCTCGTGAACGGCCTGTTGCAGCATTTGCTGGCGCTTCCCATCGTTGTGCCGCTCCTCGCCGGCGCGGTGATGCTGTTGCTGCCGGAATTGTCACGCAGCGCCCGCGTAACGATCGCCTTGTCGTCGATGCTGGCACAATTGGCAACGGCGATTGCGTTGCTCTATTTCACCACCGATGCCGCTCCGAATGTGTGGCAGGAGGGGGTCGGCGTCTACTCAATCGGCGCCTGGCACGCGCCGTTCGGCATCGTGCTGGTCGTCGATCGCCTGTCGGCGCTGATGCTCGCGCTTGGCGCGACGGTCGCGCTCGCGGCGCTGACCTATTCCGTTGCGCGCTGGGACCGGCCGGGACAACCTTTTCATTCGCTGTTCCAGCTTCTCATGATGGGCGTCAACGGCGCCTTCCTGACCGGCGACCTGTTCAACCTGTTCGTCTTCTTCGAAATCCTGCTGGCAGCCTCTTACGGACTGATGTTGCGCGGTCTCGGCGCACGGCGTGTCAGAAGAGGCCTGAACTACATCGCCGTCAACCTGGCATCGTCGTTTCTGTTCCTGCTCGGCGTCGCATTGATCTATGGGGTCGCCGGCACGCTCAACATGGCGGATCTCACCGGCAAGGTTGCGGCGCTCAATGCTGGCGACCGGGCGCTCTTCGACGCCGGGGCCGCGCTCCTGGGGGTTGCGTTTCTCGTGAAGGCTGGAAGCTGGCCGTTGAATTTCTGGTTGCCCGGCACCTACTCCATCGCCATCGCGCCCGTCGCCGCGGTGTTCGCGATCCTGACGAAAGTGGGGATCTATGCGGTGCTGCGCGTCGGCACGCTGATGGGAGACGACGACGCGGCCGCGGCCTTGCTCGGCTGGATACTCTTCTATATCGGCATGGCGACGCTCGTCGCCGGCACGATCGGCATGCTGGGATCGCGGCACCTCACCCGGCTCGTGAGTTTCTCCGTCATCGTATCGAGCGGCCTTTTGCTCGCGGCACTCGGACTCGGCATCGAGGCACTGACCGCGCCCGTACTCTTTTACCTGTTGACGTCCGTCCTGACGACCGGTGCGTTTTTCATGCTGACCGGCATGACCGATCGCGCACGCTTGCCGTTATTCGCGGTGCGCGCCGAACCGACACCGCCGCCCGCACCGTTCTATGTCGCGTTCGGAGTCGCCGATCCGGATCCTTATGGGATCGATGAAGAGGTTGGCGCCGCGATTCCGGCCGCGATGGCTTTCCTCGGGCTGGTGTTCGTCTGCTGCGTGCTGCTCGTCACCGGATTGCCGCCGTTGGCGGGATTTGTTGCCAAGTTTGCGTTGTTGTCTACGACACTGGCTTCCGCCGAAGCCGGCGGCCCGGCGGTCTGGGCGCTGGCGGTCGGCATTCTGGTGTCGGGCCTGGCGAGCTTGCTCGCGTTCACGCGCATCGGGATGCGCCTGTTCTGGAGCACGGTCGGTCGGCGCACGCCGCGCCTTCGCGTCCTCGAAGCGCTGCCGGTCGCGTTGCTCGTGCTGCTCACCTTCGGCTTCAGCGCGGCCGCGGGCCCTGTCATGACCTACCTCGAAGCGGCGGCGCGCTCGCTGCACGACCCGGACACCTACATACGCTCGGTGCTGTCGCTCTCGGAAGGCACCAAACCGGGAGTGCGCGAGCCGTGAAGATCAGGCAGGCAACGCGGCGGTTACCGCCAGTGCTGATCGGCGGGCTGACGGTCATGTGGCTGTTGCTGAACCAGACGCTCGCGCCCGGGCAGATCGTGCTTGGTGTCGCACTTGGCGCAGCGCTTGCATTCGGCACTTCGCCATTGCGACCGCTGCAGCCGCGCCTGCGGAATGTGCACCTTGCGCCGGGGCTGTTGCTCATGGTGTTCACGGATATCGTGCGCTCCAACTTCAATGTTGCCCGCATCGTCCTGGGCCTGGTTCGCGATCGCGAGGTGCGGTCGGGTTTTCTCGACATCCCGCTCGATCTGCGCGATCCGCATGGCCTCGCGGTACTCGCGACCATCGTGACGTCGACACCGGGCACGGTCTGGGTGGATCTCGCACCAGACGGCAGCACGCTCACCTTGCACGTGCTCGACCTGAAGGACGAGGACGCATGGATTCGTTGGATCAAGCACCGCTACGAGCGGCCGTTGATGAGGATATTCGAATGAACGCGATCTTCGACTACGCGGTGTGGTTCGCGTCGCTCTGCTTTGTGCTTGCGATGATTTGCGCGCTCGCCAGGCTTTTCATCGGCCCGGCTGCCCAGGACCGCATCCTGGCGCTGGACACGTTCTACATCAACGGCATGTTGACGCTGCTGATGCTCGGCATTCGTTCGAGCTCGACCGTGTACTTCGACATGGCGCTGCTGATCGCGCTGTTCGGTTTCGCGAGCACGATTGCGCTCGCGAAATTCCTGTTGCGCGGAGAGGTGATCGAGCCATGAGCGAAGTCGACCTGCCGTTGTGGGCGTCAGTGCCGGCCACACTGTTGCTGATTGTCGGCGGACTGCTCGCGCTGACCGGCTCCATCGGGCTGTTGCGGCTGCCGGATTTCTATGCCCGCATGCACCCGCCGACCATGGGAACGACGCTCGGCACCGGCTGCGTGCTGTTCGCTTCGATGATCGTGTCCTCGGCGCTCATGGGCCGGCCGGTGATTCACGAGCTGTTGATCACGGTCTTTGTAGCCATCACCGCTCCGGTCACCGCCATGTTGCTGATGCGCGCCGCAGCGTATCGCCGCCGACGACAGGCGCCCTGATTCAGTGCAGGGCCGTCTAGCCGCCAAAGAACAGGTGTTGGATGAGGATTTTGATACCCAGTCCGATCAGAACCAGGCCGCCCACGATCTGCGCGTGTGGTCCGATCGCATCGCCCGCGGCCTTGCCGACCAGGACGCCCACGCCGGAGAGCAGGAAAGCAGTCATGCCTATGACGGTGCAGGCGACGGCCACGCTGTGTCCCAGGCCGTCAAATGTCGCACCCGCCACGCCGGCGTCGACGCCGGTCGCAATTGCCATCATGAACAAGGAAGAATCCGGCGGGTTTGGTGAATTTTCCGGATCGGCCCCGCCCGCGACGGGAATCCCTTCCCGCAGCATGCGAAACCCGAGCAGAACGAGCAGCACGAACGCCACCCAATGATCGAAGTCGCGCAACACGGGCGCAAAGGCCTTGCCGAGACCCCAACCCAGGAGCGGCATCAGGCCATGGACGGCGCCAATCGCAAAGCCGACGGTGAATACGCTGCGCCAGGTCGATCTGGATCGTCCCGCGACTCCCTGGGTCAACGCCGCGGCGAAAGCATCCATGGACAACGCCAGGGCAAGCAGCAATAGCGACATTTATTTTCCGCGCGCCGACAAACCGGCGCTTTGGCGTCCCGCGGCTGCGCCGCGTGTCATCCCACCTGGACCGACAGCATGGAGACCGACCCACCGTCCACGCCCTCGACCGGAAACGTAATCTCTTCATCGTCCTTTCTTTGAGCAATGACGTAGAGCAGTGGCAGGTAATGCTCGGGGGTCGGAATGGACATCGCCGCGTCCCGTCCCAGTGTCTCGTATTCGATGAGCGGTTCGTGATCGTGCAGAAGGAGCAGGCTGCGTGCCAGGCTTTCGAATCGGCTGGCCCACTCGTAAGGCTCCGGAACGTGCCGCCCCCAACCATACGCGTGCAGGTTGTGTACGAGATTGCCGCTGCCCGCGATGAGAACACCCTGGTTCCTCAGCGGCGAAAGTCGCTGCGCCAGTTCGTAGTGCCAGTGTGCCGGCCGGTTTTCGTCGATGCTGAGCTGCACGACGGGCACATCTGCATCCGGGTACACGTGGCACAAAACCGACCAGGTACCGTGGTCCAGGCCCCAATCCAGGTCGAGCCGCACTTTCGTCGGCGCGAGCAGCCCGGCAATGTGTTCCGCAAGCTTTCTGTCACCTTGCGCGGGATAACGGCACTCGTACAGCGCACCGGGGAAGCCCCCGAAATCGTGAATCGTGCGGGGTTCGTCCATGGCCGTCACCGCCGTCTCGCCGATATACCAGTGTGCCGAAACGCAAAGGATCGCTTTCGGTTTCGGTATGGAGCTGCCGATCTCGGACCAGCCTGCGGTCCAGACATTGGTCTGGATGGCATTCATCGGATTGCCGTGTCCGAAGAAGACTGCCGGCATTCTGTCTGTCATGACAACGCTCGTCCTGTAGTCATTTCGATTAAATGCAACGCCGGATTTCGGTTATCGGGCGTTGCAGCTGTCTATAATCGGTGAGCGTGTTTGCAAATAATGATACAGAGCCTACACCGATCGCGGAACTGCGGCTGTCGCTATGAGGGTACTGCGACGCATCGTGCTTTGCATTTTACTATTGGGCTTGAGCCTGGTCCTGTTCGACGGATGCAATCCTCTGCCATCGCTTGAGAACCGCAAATCGTCCACCGCTTATCCGGACACCGGTGACACGCAGCTCGGCGCGGCAGTGTCTCCACGGGTTGGGGCGCATCCCGGAACCTCCGGCATTTACGGCCTGCCGAATGCCCACGACGCGTTCGCCGCACGCATGCTGCTGGCGCAGGTGGCGGAGCGTTCTCTCGATATTCAATACTACATCTGGCACGACGACATGACCGGCACGATGCTGTACGAGGCGCTGCATGCCGCGGCCGACCGCAATGTCCGGGTACGGCTCTTGCTGGACGACAACAGGACGGCCGGACTCGATTCGATCCTTGCGGCACTCGATTCGCACCCGAACATCGAAGTTCGCCTGTTCAACCCCTTCACTTTCCGCAAACTACGCATACTCGGTTACCTCACCGACTTTTCGCGCCTGAACCGGCGTATGCACAACAAATCGTTCACCGCCGACAACCAGGCAACGATCATCGGCGGCCGTAACATCGGCGATGAGTACTTCGACGCCGCCGCGGCGGGCACCCTGACGTTTTCCGACATCGACGTCCTGGCCATCGGTCCCGTTGTCGACGAGGTATCCAGGGATTTCGATCGGTACTGGGCCAGCGGCTCGTCTTATCCTGCCGATCGGCTGTTAGCACCCGTGAGTCCCCGGGCGATCGCCGACCTTGCCGCGGCGGCATCCGCGGTCGAACATGACACTGCGGCCGTAGTGTATTTGCAAGCCATCGAAAACTCCGCTTTCGTCAATGAACTGCTGCAGGGAAGCCTGGCCTTCCAGTGGGCGCCGACTCGCATGGTCAGCGACGATCCGGCAAAAGGGCTTGGCCTGGCCGCACCGGATTCCATGATGCCGCAGAAGCTCCGGAACGCGATCGGTATGCCCGTCACCGAACTCGATCTCGTGTCGCCCTATTTTGTGCCGACCGCCGCGGGCGTCGATGCATTCGTCGCGCTGGCCAAGCGAGGGGTCAAAATCAGAATACTTGTCAATTCCCTGGCAGCGACGGACGTCGGCGCCGTGCATTCCGGTTACGCAAGACGGAGGAAGGCCTTGCTCGAAGCCGGTGTCAGGCTCTATGAAATGCGCCTCGTGGCGATCGACGCCAGCGACCGCAAGAGCAGTGGTCCATTCGGCAGCTCCGCGTCAAGCGTGCATGCGAAAACCTTTGCAGTGGATCGTTCGCGCATATTCATCGGTTCCTTCAATTTCGATCCACGCTCCGCAAATCTGAACACCGAACTGGGTTTCGTGATCGAAAGCCCGGCGTTGGCGGGGCGATTGGCGGAAATGTTCGACGCCCCGATTCCCGCCATGGCCTACGAAGTGCATCTGGCGGACAACGGCAAGCTGTACTGGACGGAACAAAGTGGCGGCGAAGAAGTGCGGTACGACTCGGAGCCCAACACAGGCTTCTGGCAGCGTGCCGCGGTAACCGTTCTGTCCTGGTTGCCGATCGAATGGCTGTTGTGAGGCGAACTCAACGTTCACACAGCTCGGTCATTCATCGCAATACCCCAGTTTCGCGCGTAGCTGCTCCATGGCCGCGTCCAGCGGCCCGGCATACGGGATGGCATGCGCTTCGCGCCGGTGGGTGGTGCTCGCCGAATCCACGGCGCCGGTACGCAGGGGCGGATGCGGGTTATTGAGCGTCGCAGTGACCAGGGCCGACGAATCCGGCAGGATACAGGGCAGAGGCGCGGGCTCGTGCAGGAACGCGCCCAGCCGTGTCATTGTTCCAAAAGGGTCTCTGCACAATTCTTCGTAACGCAGCATCATGAGCCGACCCGCAGCTTCCAGTGCCGCCGCGTTCTGCAAGGCAAGCGTCATGAAGTCGAGTGAAAACCGCACCGCGGCCGCGGGATCCCGTGTATACGGCAGCAACTGCCCATCGCGAGCGCCGCGCCAGTTGCATTCAAGCAGCGAACGCGCGACGTCGCGCGGATCGCGAATCATGAACACAAAACGTGCATTCGGAAATAAAGCGGCAAACGGTTCGAGCAACACCGCGGCAGTAAAGGACTGAAGAACGAATCTCTGCTTGCATGCGCGCCGCAAACGCGGCGCGACGAGTTTCAGTGCGGCGGCGCGGAACGCAGCTCGGCTCGCATCCGGCGGTACGCCATGATGCCGGCTGTGATTTGCACCGAGATCGCTGTCGATGCTGCGCCATTGCTGTACCAGTGTCGCGACAAAAGGCAGGTCAGGACCGCTGGCGAGCGCCGGATGCCCATCCAGGATCGTTGCCAGCAGGCGCACGCCGGTGCGCGGTGCGCCGGTCACAACGATCGGATCCTCGCCGCCCCCGGTGCTGCCCGCGCCTGTGAACGTCAGATCAGTTCGCATCGTAACCGAGCTCTTCGAGCGCGGGCTGTGCCACTCGCATGATGGCCGCGTGTTCCTCGACGCCCAGGCTCTGGCGCCAGCGCCCGCACGAACTCGCGAAAATGGGCCGGCGAACCGCGTCCGCGCTCCACTCTTCGGTGCCGTCGACATTGCGGGACACGCGATGAAAATCGAGGACGCGGGGGTCGAAGGATTCCCCAAGAAATTCGAATAGCGGCTCCAGTACTTCGTGCGGGTTGCGGACGAGCTTTTCGTAACGGATCTCGAAATAGCCGCGGGACAGGTGCTCGTCCGACAGTATTTTCCGGCGGATCGCCATCGTCCTCACCCACTCTTCCGCCCGTGCGCCTGCGAGCGCGATCGAGTTTACGGCCCCGGCTGTTTCCCGCTCCAGCCGCGAGGCGACGACATCGCGTACATCGCGGATGACGTGCACGAGCGGGCTGTCCGGAAACAGTTGGCGCAGTTCCGGAAAGACGAGTACGTTGAACGGTGTTTTTTCGGCCACGCGCGCCTTGCCGCTTGCCCGCCACCCCGGCTCGAGAAAAGAAAGGAGCAAATCGCCGAAAATCCGGCGCAGCTGCTCGGTGTCGACTCCGTACGCGTCTGCCAGCAGCGGTTGCCCGCTCTGCTCGATGGAAGACCACAAGCAGGTCAGCGCCTGCACGATGCGCAACTCGGTACCGCAATGAATTCTCGGGTGAGTGTCGAGAATCACACGCAACAGCGTGGTGCCCGACCGTGGGACGCCGCCTATGAATATGGGATTCCCCGCTCCCGTCCCTTCCATAAGTCATATTCCCTGTTGACAAAAAGTGAATGAACGTTCATTCTCCCCCGCCCCGATCTGTATTGTTTCGCAAACGCCGCCACGCGTTTCTGGTCCGAGTTCCTTGTCATGCCTGAGTTCCCGCCCCGTAAGATCATTCTGTTATTCGCTCTTGCAGGGCTCGTAGCCGCCTGCGGCCAGGCGCCGGCGCCGCCGCCGATGGGTCCCGCCGCCGTCACCGTCGTGACACTGCAAGAGCATCCGGTCACGCTCACCCGCCAATTGCCGGGACGCACCCGCGCGTTCCTCATTGCCGAAGTGCGCCCCCAGGTCAACGGCATCGTGAAGGAGCAACTGTTCGTCGAAGGCAGCATCGTCGAGGCCGGACAGCCGCTTTATCAGCTCGATGACGCCACTTATCGCGCGGACCACAACAGCGCCAAAGCGTCGCTCGCGCGTGCGGAGGCGTCACTCGAGGTGGCGCGATTGAATGCCGCCCGCACGGAAGAACTCATCGGCAGCAACGCCATCAGCAAGCAGGATCGCGAAAATGCCGTCGCGGCGCTGCACCAGGCCGAAGCCGACGTGCGCGTTGCGGAGGCGACCGTGGCGAGCAGCGCAGTGATACTCGGCTATGCCCGCATCACGGCGCCGATCAGCGGCCGCATCGGCAAGTCGTCGGTGACCCGGGGCGCCCTGGTCACGGCGAATCAGGAGACTCCCCTTGCCACAGTGCAGCAGTTCGATCCGATCTATGTCGACCTGACCCAGTCCAGCAGCGAACTTCTGCAACTGCGGCGAGAACTGGAAAGCGGCGCCGTGACGCGCGCCGACGATATACCGGTCACGATTCTTTTAGAGAATGGCGCCCGCTACGCGCACACCGGGACGATGGCCTTTGCGGACGTCACCGTCGAACCTTCGACCGGCAGCTTCTCGCTGCGCGTGCTCGTCTCCAACCCGGACCATTTGTTGATGCCGGGTATGTACGTGCGCGCCGTCATCAGCCCGGCCGTGCTGGAGCGCGGGTTGCTGGTGCCGCAGGAGGGCATCACCCGCGATCCGAAGGGCAACGCCACCGCCATGGTGGTCGGTGCGGACGGCAAGGTCGAACAACGCGCGGTCGAGGTCAACCGCACGATCGGCAACCAATGGCTGGTCGACAGCGGGCTCGAGGCGGGTGACCGGGTCATTGTCAGCGGTCTGCAGAAGATCGCGCCCGGCATGCCGGTCGAGCCCACCGAGGCCGAGGCCGAGCCCGCCGCAGTGGGACCGGGTGACACGCCGCCCGATACGGCTGCCGCGGATGAGCCCGCGCCTCCCGCCGACGACGTGCCCGCCGAGTCGAGGTAAGAAAGTGGCGCAATTCTTCATCGGCCGGCCGATCTTCGCCTGGGTGATTGCGATCGTCATCATGCTGGCCGGGGCTCTGTCGATTACGCAGTTGCCGGTCTCGATGTACCCGTCGATCGCACCGCCCACGGTCACGATCGATGCTTCCTATCCCGGAGCATCCGCCAAAGTGGTCGAAGACTCGGTGACGCAGATCATCGAGCAGAACATGAAAGGCCTGGATGGCCTGCTGTACATGTCGGCGGCCAGCTCATCGAGCGGCAGCGCATCGGTGACCTTGACCTTCGACAACGACATCAACCCGGACATCGCCCAGGTCCAGGTACAGAACAAGCTGCAATTGGCCATGCCGCTCCTGCCCCAGGAAGTGCAGCGCCAGGGAGTCAGCGTCACCAAGGCCAACACCGGCTTTCTCATGGTGATCGGTTTCGTCGCCGAAGACGGCGGCATGACCCGGGACGACATCTCCGATTACGTTGCCGCCAACCTGGTCGATCCGCTGAGCCGCGTACCCGGCGTCGGCAACGTGCAGGTGTTCGGCGCGCAATACGCCATGCGCATCTGGCTCGATCCAAACAAGCTCGAGACCTACCGCCTGATGCCGTCCGACATCATCCAGGCGATACAGTCGCAAAACCAGCAGGTCGCCGTCGGTCAGCTCGGCGGCACGCCGGCCGTGCCAGGCCAGCAATTGAACGCCACGATCACGGCACAAAGCCGCCTGCAGACCCCGGAAGAATTCCGCGACATCGTGGTGCGGAGCGAAGGCGACGGCTCGCTGCTCACATTGGGCGAAGTCGCCCGCGTGGAACTGGGTGCGGACAGCTACGGGTTCATCACTCGCTACAACGGCGAGACCGCGAGCGGACTTGCGGTCATGATGGCGACGGGAGCCAACGCGCTCGAGACCGCCGCAGCGGTCGAAGAGCGGCTCGCGCAACTGACGCCGTTTTTCCCCGCGGGCCTGAGCGCGGTCATTCCATTCGAGACCACGCCGTTCGTGAGAGTCTCCATCGAGAACGTGATAACGACCCTGGTCGAGGCGATCGTGCTCGTGTTCCTCGTGATGTATCTGTTCCTGCAGAATTTCCGTGCCACGTTGATCCCGACCATCGCGGTACCGGTCGTGCTGCTCGGCACCATGGGCGTGCTCGCGGTGCTCGGTTTTTCGGTCAACATGCTGACCATGTTCGCGATGGTGCTCGCCATCGGCCTGCTGGTCGACGACGCCATCGTCGTGGTCGAAAACGTCGAACGCGTGATGAGCGAGGAAGGACTGCCGCCGGAGGAAGCGACGCGGAAATCGATGCGGCAGATTACCGGCGCGCTGGTCGCCATCGGCTTGGTGCTGGCCGCGGTATTCGTGCCGATGGCGTTCCTGGGCGGCGCTACCGGCGTCATCTACCGGCAGTTTTCGGCCACGATCGTCTCGGCGATGGCGTTGTCGGTGCTGATCGCCATCGTGCTGACGCCGGCCTTGTGCGCGACGATGCTGAAACCCTTGCAGAAGGGCGAGCATCACGGCGAGAAAGGCTTTTTCCGCTGGTTCAACCGCAACTACGAGCGCGCCAACACGCAGTACCGCAGGGGCGTTCGCGGCATGTTGGCAAGGAGCGGCCGCTTCATGGCGGTGTTTGCAGTGCTGCTCATCGCCATGGGCGCGCTGTTTATGAGTCGTCCGAGCTCGTTCCTGCCACCCGAGGACCAGGGCGTCCTGTTCGCGATGGTGCAGGCGCCGGTGGGCGCAACCCAGGAACGCACGATGGAATCGGTCAGGAAAGTGGAGCAGCACTTTCTGAATAACGAACCGGACGCCGTCGATTCCCTGTTCACCGTGCAGGGCTTCAGCTTCGGCGGCAGCGGGCAGAACACCGCCATGGCATTCATCAAGCTCAAGGACTGGGCCGAACGAGAGGCCGATGAACTCGGGATCAATGCGGTGGCCGGCCGGGCGATGGGCGCGTTGAGCCAGATCAGGGATGCGATGGTGTTTGCGTTTGCGCCGCCCGCGATGCCGGAACTCGGCACCTCCGCGGGATTCGTGTTTTACCTGAAAGACAACGCGAATCTCGGCCACGAAACGCTGGTCAACGCGCGCAACCAGTTCCTGGGTGCGGCCGCGCAGAATGCATTGCTGGCAAACGTGCGTCCAAGCGGTCAGGAAGACGCGCCGCAGTTTCGTCTCGACATCGACACGCAGAAGGCAAGCGCACTCGGTCTCTCCATTGCCGACATCAATACCACGCTGTCGACTTCCTGGGGCGGTCAGTACGTCGATGATTTCATCGACCGCGGCCGCGTCAAACGGGTGTACGTGCAGGCCGATGCGCCGTTTCGCATGTCGCCGGAGGACTTCAACGCCTGGTCGGTGCGTAACGATCACGGCGAGATGGTGCCGTTTTCCGCCTTCGCCAGTTCGTACTGGGATTACGGCTCGCCGCGTCTGGAGCGCTATAACGGCGTACCGGCCATGGAGATCAACGGCGAAGCCGCGGCGGGCGTGAGTTCGGG
Organism: Woeseiaceae bacterium; assembly: GCA_050738315.1. Classification (GTDB taxonomy): domain Bacteria; phylum Pseudomonadota; class Gammaproteobacteria; order Steroidobacterales; family Woeseiaceae; genus IDS-8. The sequence goes on along the minus strand of JBOHZD010000023.1, from coordinate 4,333 downwards.
CGAGGCCATGGCCGAAGTCGAGAGAATCGTGTCGGAGTTGCCGCAGGGCATCGGTCTCGAATGGACCGGACTGTCTTACCAGGAACGCCAGGCCGGTGCACAAACGCCGCTCCTGTACACACTTTCGTTGCTGGTCGTGTTCCTGTGCCTCGCCGCGCTGTACGAAAGCTGGACGATCCCGACGGCGGTGATGCTGGTGGCGCCGCTCGGCGTACTGGGCATCGCGCTCGCCGCCACCCTGCGCGGGCTGGAACGGGACATCTACTTCCAGGTGGCGATGCTCACCACGGTCGGATTGACCAGCAAGAACGCAATCATGATCGTCGCGTTCGCAACCGACCATCTCGAACGCGGCATGGATCTCGTCGAAGCCACGATGCAGGCGATCCGCGAACGCCTGCGGCCGATCCTCATGACATCGCTGGCGTTTGGTATGGGCGTGCTGCCGATGGCATTGGCGAGCGGTGCCGGTTCGGGCGCGCAGCGCGCGATCGGCACCGGCGTGCTCGGCGGCATGATCGTGGGCGCGCTGCTTGGTCTCTTTTTCGTGCCGTTGTTTTTCGTGGTGGTGCGGCGTTTGTTCAGTCGGAAAGTCGCGGTGCGCGGGGAGCGGGCCGCACCGACGCTCGATCCCGCGGGCTAAGCAAGATGGCCAATCTCAAGCGAACGTCATCGGAGACCCGGACGCAGGCGCAGCAGGAACGGATTCTCGTCGCTGCCCAGAAATGCTTCGTCGCTCACGGTTTTCATGCAGCCAGCATGGCCAGTATCGCGGAAACCGCCGGGATGAGCCCGGGGCTCATCTACCGCTATTTCGAGAACAAGAGCGCGATCATCCTCGCGATCATCGAACGACACCTGGATGACGCGCGGGCGGATATCGCGACATTGCAATCCGATACCGACCTGGTGCCCTTGTTCATCGACCTCTTTACTCAATGGCAAAGCGGTGACGCGGAGCTGATGAGTCCTGCCCTGTCGCTTGAAATGACGGCCGAGGCGACCCGCGACCCGCAGATCGCAAAGGCGCTGGCAGCCGCGGACCGCGTCACCGGATCCGACCTGAATGGCTGGCTCAAGGATGCGGCGCGGAGCGAGGGGTACGAGCCCGCGGACAGCGATATCCGGGCACGCGCGTTCGTGCTCCGCTGCGTCCTGGGCGGATTGGCGATCCGCGCCATCCGCGAGCCCGACCTGGATCGTTCAGTGCTGAAAGACGGGCTGCAGCGGGTCCTCTCGAAAGTCATGTCCTTCCACAACGGCTGATCACGAGACATTCGTCAATCCATGTCGATTTCGGGTTTCCCGGAACGACTACCCTGTAACCGGTGCCGTAGTTTGGTGCCGGGACAGATTCGTAGTATTCGGTGTTGCCGCCGAACGAAGTCGTGTCGTTGAGTCGCGAATACCTACGAATCTGTCCCGGCGCTAACCTACGGTACCAAACTGCCGGTCTGTTCATGTGATCCGGAGGAGCCAATGAAGTACCTGTGCCTTGTATACAGCGACGAAGAGAAACTGCATTCCCTGCCCGAGAGTCCGAAGGACGCCGAATGCCTGGCTTACGACTGGAAAATCCGCGAGAGCGGGCACATGATTGCCGGAGAAGCCCTGCAACCCGTGCAGACCGCCACGACCGTGCGCGTACGAAACGGCAGAATGTCGGTCACCGACGGGCCTTTTGCCGAAACGAAAGAGCAACTGGCCGGTTTCTGGATGATCGAAGCCCGGGATCTGGACGATGCGATTCAGATTGCCGCCGGCATACCGGCAGCGAGAGTCGGCAGCATCGAGGTGCGCCCGATCCGGCAATTGAACCCTTGAAAGGTGCCATAAAGGAAAACGTACGAACCTCCGTACCGGCACGTTCACGTGGCGACCAGCCCGAAATGAAAAGGAGACTGCAATGCGATTCATGATGTTGATGATCCCCAAGGGATACGAAAAAGCGAAGCCCGGCACCATGCCGGATGCCGAGGCCGTCGCTTCCATGATGACGTACAACGAGGACCTGCAGAAAGCCGGCGTACTCCTGTCGCTCGATGGACTGCATCCACCGTCGATGGGCGCGCGGGTCTCGTTCCCGAATGGCAAGGCAAGAACGACCGACGGTCCCTTCATCGAAGCGAAGGAAGTACTCGGCGGCTACTGGATGATCGACGTGAAGTCGAAGGAAGAAGCCATCGAATGGGCAAGGCGCTGCCCCGTCGGCGACAACGAAGTGATCGAGATTCGCCAGGTGCAGGAGATGTCGGACTTTCCCGACGATGTCAAGGAGGCGGCAGCCGGATTTACCGAAATGCAGCAGCGGAGGTCATGATCAATGTTTGAACACACCAAAGCATTCAGCGGTTTTTCAGTGGACGATTTGCAGCGAGCGAAGGAGTTCTACGGCGATACGCTCGGGCTCAACGTGTCCGAAGAACACCAACTCCTCACGCTGCACATCGCCGATGGCAACGCCATCCTGATCTATCCCAAATCGAATCATTTACCGGCAACGTTTACCATTCTCAATTTTCCGGTAAGCAACATTGAGAAAGCCGTCGACGAACTGTCACGGCGCGGCGTTCGCTTCGAGCAATACGAAGGCGAACTCGAGACAGACGAGAAAGGCGTTTTCCGCGGCGGCGGGCCGCTGATTGCGTGGTTCAAGGATCCGGCCGGCAATATTCTGTCGGTGCTCGAACAGGATTGATCTACGATTCGCGATGGCTCGCAATCGGCAGCCGCCACCCGTAACGAATCGCCATGAAGCGCAGACCGAAGCAGAACAGCGCGCCGGCAAGCATTACAGGAACGGGCGGCATCTCGAAACGATCGCCGACTACGACCACGGCGGCACCGGCCAGAGCCGCTACAGCGTAAAGTTCGGTGCGCAATATGACCGGAATCTGTGCCACGAGCATGTCGCGCGCCATGCCGCCGCCGATACCCGACAGCATTCCGAGCAAAACGGCTGTGATCGGAGCCAGTCCGAAAGACAATGCCTTGGAGGCACCCGTAACCGCAAACAGCGCCAATCCGGCCGCGTCGAATACTTGCACCGGATTGCGTAACTTCTCGATCAGAGAATAACGGTAAAACGTGATCAACCCAGCCAGGCAGGAAACCGCCAGGTAGCGCCAGTCAACCAGTGCCACGGGCGGCACGTCGCCGATCAGGACGTCGCGCGTCATGCCCCCTGCCGTTGCAGCGGCAAACGACAGCACGAGCACACCGAACAGGTCGAGCCGCTGCCGCACACCGACCGTCGCGCCGCTGATCGCAAACACGAAGGTTCCCATGAGGTCGAGCGAGATCAGGAATTCATTCAATGAAATTCTTCGTAGTTAAGGGCCGGGACGCGAATTCGTAGTTTAGGGCGGCCGGATCAAAACTACGAATTCGTGTCCCGGCACCAAACTACGAGGCGGGCGGATTAAAACTACGAATTGTGTCCCGGCACCAAACTACGAGTCAGCCCTTCTGCCTGCTTTGCACCTCGTCGATGGTATCGAGGGCGATGATTGAATGGGCGTAAGCGCCGCCGGCGCGCATCTCTGCGGCAACCCAGATCGCCTCCATGATCTCCTTGTCCGTCGCTCCGTGCCTTAGCGCGGCCTTCGTGTGGCCGCGAATGCAATACGGGCACTGGGTCACGTGGGCCGCGGCGACGGCGATCAGTTGCTTGGTTTTGACAGAGAGCGCGCCCTCTGCAAAGACGCGCTCGCTCCACGCGGTGAAGCTGTCGTGAATATCCGGCGCCAGCTTCTTGCGTGTCGCCGCCAGCTCCGCCGTCGTTTTCGGAAATATGTCCCTCGTCACGAATGTTGCTCCTTTGTATTACAGACAGGTCAATGGTTGGCCGCTCTTCGCTCCATTTCCTCCGGTGTCACGTCCTCGATTCGTGTCGCGATGAACCAGTGGTGGCCGTAGGGATCGACGATGCCGCCGGTGCGGTCGCCGTAAAACTGGTCGGCAACGGGTCGCTCGATCGTCGCGCCGGCCTCCACGGCACGCTCCACCACGATATCTGCATCCTGCACATAGATCATGAGACTCACGGCCGGCGTCGTGCCGCGTTTGGGCCCGGTGTAACCCATCTCGGGATACTCATCGGAGAGCATCAGTCGCCCTCCGCCGATCTTGAGTTCGGCGTGGCCGATCCTACCCTTGTCGTCGAACCGGAACAGTTCGGTGGCGCCGAAAGTCTCTTTATAGAATTCTATGGCGCCGGCCGCGTCTTTCACGACCAGGTAGGGCATAACCGCTTCATAACCTTCAGGGATTGCTTTCACGGGCATTGCCATGTGGGTCTCCTCGCATTTGACTGTCGTGACATAAGTGTAGC
>JBOHZD010000022.1:0-9677 GCA_050738315.1 Woeseiaceae bacterium | reverse complement strand
GGGTCGCCTGCGAGACCCTGGTCAAGACCGGCATGGTGCTGGTGGCCGGTGAAGTGACAACCTCTGCCTGGGTGGACATCGAGACGCTCGTGCGGCAGACCGTGCTCGACATCGGGTACACGGATTCGGAAATGGGATTCGACGGCGCGTCATGCGCCGTGATCAACGCGCTCGGTAAACAATCGCCCGACATCGCACAGGGTGTCGACCGCGGCGTCGACGAAGACCAGGGCGCGGGCGACCAGGGTCTCATGTTCGGCTATGCAAGCAATGAGACCAGCGTGCTGATGCCGGCGCCGATCACCTATGCGCACCGGCTGGTTCGGCGGCAGGCGGAGGTGCGGAAGTCGGGCGTTTTACCCTGGCTCCGTCCCGACGCCAAAAGCCAGGTTACGTTCGTCTACGAAAATGACAGGCCGGTGGCCATCGATGCGGTCGTGCTCTCGACGCAGCACCATGCGGACGTGAAATTGTCCGATCTGCGCGAGGGCGTCATGGAAGAGATCATCAAGCCGGTGCTGCCTGCCGAATGGGTCAGCAAACGCACGCAATACCACATCAACCCGACCGGCCGCTTCGAAATCGGCGGACCGATGGGCGACTGCGGCCTGACCGGTCGCAAGATCATCGTCGACACCTACGGCGGGTCGGCGCGCCATGGCGGCGGCGCCTTTTCCGGCAAGGATCCGTCGAAAGTCGATCGCTCGGCGGCTTATGCCTGCCGTTACGTCGCCAAGAACATTGTCGCCGCCGGTCTTGCGGACCGTTGCGAGGTGCAGGTGTCGTACGCAATCGGCGTCGCGCAACCGACCTCGATCAGCGTACAGACTTTCGGCACCGGCAAGATCGGCGAAGACCGCCTCACCGATCTCATTCGTGAATATTTCGACCTGCGGCCGTACGGCATTCTGAAAATGCTGGACCTGATCCGGCCGATCTACAAGCCCACTGCTGCGTACGGCCATTTCGGCCGCGAAGACATCGACTTCAGCTGGGAGCGCGTCGACAAGGCGGAAGCGCTGCGCGGCGATTCGGCGGCCTGATCCTTCACGCCGCGGGAACCTTGACTTACAAAACCAAATTCCAAGGAGAGTGCACATGAGCAGCGAAGCCGTTGCCCTGAAGAAACAGGATTACAAGGTCGCCGACTTAGGCCTCGCGGCGTGGGGACGCAAGGAAATTGCGATCGCCGAAACGGAAATGCCCGGCTTGATGGCGCTGCGTGCTGAATTCGGGGACCAGGAACCGCTGGCCGGCGCGCGTCTGACCGGCTGCCTGCACATGACCATCCAGACCGCGGTGCTGATCGAGACGCTGACCGCGCTCGGTGCCGAAGTGCGCTGGTCGTCCTGCAACATCTTCTCGACCCAGGACCACGCCGCGGCCGCGATGGCCGCGAGCGGCGTGCCGGTATTCGCGTGGAAAGGCGAATCGGAAGACGAATACTGGTGGTGTATCGAACAGACCATCAATGGCCCGGACGGCTGGCGGCCCAACATGATCCTCGACGACGGCGGTGACCTGACCCTGGTCCTGCACGACAAGTATCCGGAATTGATGAAAGGCGTGCGAGGCCTCTCGGAAGAGACCACTACCGGCGTCCATCGTCTCTACGAGATGCAGAAGAAAGGTACGCTCAAGTGTCCGGCGTTCAATGTGAATGACTCGGTGACCAAATCGAAGTTCGACAATCTGTACGGCTGCCGGGAATCGCTGGTCGACGGCATCAAGCGCGCGACCGACGTCATGATCGCCGGCAAAATCGCAGTTGTCTGTGGCTACGGTGACGTCGGCAAAGGCTGCGCGCAGTCGCTGCGCGGCCTCGGCGCCACGGTCTGGATCACGGAAATCGACCCGATCAATGCTCTGCAGGCCGCCATGGAAGGATATCGCGTCGTCGTCTTCGACGAAGTCTGCGACCAGGCCGATATCGTCGTGACTGCGACCGGCAACTACCATGTCGTCACCGGTCCGCAGATGGAGCGCATGAAAAACCAGGCAATCATCTGCAACATCGGGCACTTCGACAACGAGATCGATGTCGCCTATCTGAAAAAGTTCGAATGGGAAAATATCAAGCCGCAGGTCGACCACGTGATCTTCCCGGACGGCAAACGCATCATCCTGCTGGCGGAAGGCCGCCTGGTGAACCTGGGCTGCGGCACCGGCCATCCGAGTTTCGTGATGTCGAACTCGTTCAGCAACCAGGTACTGGCGCAGATTGAGTTGTGGCAGAACGGGAAAAAATACGAGAACAAGGTTTACGTCCTGCCCAAGCATCTCGATGAAAAAGTCGCGCGGCTGCATCTGGAGAGAATCGGCGCCAGGGTGACCGAAATGACGGATGAACAGGCGGAATACATCGGCGTGTCGAAAGACGGACCTTACAAATCGGACCATTACCGCTACTGATCGTGCTGGATCGACAAACCGGTCCCGGAGCCCTGACGCCATAAACTCAACGACCGATTCCGTGCGGGTTCTGCATATCACGGATCCGCATCTCTACGCCGACCCGGAGGCGAGTCTGCGCGGCACGGTCACGCACGATTCGCTGCGGAGGGTGCTGCGCCACGTCGCAGACTCCGGCTGGAGCGCCGACCTCGTGGCAATGACCGGCGACCTGATACAGGACGACAGCCGTGAAGCGTACGAAAGGTTCCGTGAACTTTTGACGCCGCTGGGGCTGCCGGTCTATTGCGTGCCCGGCAATCACGACGTCCGGCCGCTCATGCTGGACGTGTTGGGCAACGATCCATTCTATTGCTGCGACTCCAGCGTCCATGGCGCATGGCTGATTGTCGGCCTCGATAGCAGTATTGAAGGCAGCGCGGCGGGCCGCATCGCAGAGCGCGAACTCGAACGACTGGACGGTGTATTGCGAGACACCCGGGCGCAACATGCGATGATCTGCCTGCATCATCCGCCGCTACCGATCGGCAGCCAATGGCTGGATTCAGTCGGCTTGCAGAATGGCGAACAATTCCTGCAACGGATTGGGCTCTCAGGTAAGGTACGGATCGCGATCTTCGGCCATGCACACCAGCAATTCGAGGGTTTGCACGAATCGATCAGAATCATCGGCACGCCGTCGACCTGCAGTCAGTTCAAGGTCGCAAGCGACACCTACGCAGTCGACGACAAGCCGCCCGCGTACCGGCGCATCAGCCTGTTTCCGGACGGAACGGTGGACACGGACGTCATTTGGGTTGGGGGTAACCAGGACCGTTTTTGACAATGCGAAGACTTCTCGGCTCTTGCCTGTGGTTTGTTCTGCTCCCTGCGGTATCCGCGTCGGCGGACCAGGCCAACCATCCGGTAACGATGTGGCAGATCAACGGTGACCACAACCGTGTGTATCTGCTCGGTTCCGTGCACCTGTTGCGCGCCGCGGATCACCCACTGCCGGCGATTATCGATAGCGTCTACAAGGACGCTGAACTGATCATTATGGAAATGGACGTCGACGACGTCGATCCGATCGAAGCCCAGAAACTGGTGACCGAGCTGGGGTTGATCAAGGACGATCGATCCCTGAGTGACCTGATGGGTCCCAATCTATACGCCGAGGCTGAAGCATTCGCGGCCAACGTCGACATTCCCCTGGCAATGCTCGCGAGTTCGGAACCGTGGCTGGCGGCCGTCACGGTCGAACAACTGATGCTGACTCGCATCGGCTTCAATCCGAAATTCGGCATCGAAAACTATCTCGCCTCCAAAGCCGCGACCGATCGGAAGGAGATCATCGGTCTCGAAACAGTGCGCCAACAGCTCGAGTTCCTCGATCACATGACCCTCGATGCCCAGCGCTCGCTGCTGCTGCAATCGCTCAAGGAAAGCAATGAGATTGCAACCATCATGGATGAACTCGTTCACGCGTGGCGTTACGGGGATCTCGATTTCCTTGAGCGCGAAATGCTGGCCGAGATGCGTGGATATCCGGAACTCTATAAAACAATCGTCGTCGACAGGAACCGGAAGTGGGTGGACAAAATCGACACCCGGTTGAGCGACAAGGACGACTACCTGGTCGTCGTGGGTGCGCTCCATCTCATCGGCGACGAAGGCGTGCCGGGTTTACTGGCTGAACGCGGCCACGAAGTCGTTCAAATGCACCAAAGCGAATAAGCCCTGTCAGAGGCCATCGTCAAATCTCGACCATCTCGAAATCCTCTTTGCCGGCCCCGCAGTCCGGGCAGCGCCACGACAGCGGCACGTCGTCCCAGCGCGTACCCGGCGAGATCCCGGCTTCCGGGTCGCCCTCCGCTTCGTCGAAGATATAGCCGCAAATGAGACACATATAGGTTTTCATATCGCGCGAGTGTTCGGTCGACAGGATCAAGGGAGTGGCGACAGTGTAGCAGGAGCGGCAACGGGGTTTCCCGGTGTCGGGCGCTTCGGTAGCATGCGTCAATGAACCTTTTTGCGGACGCGAAAAAATACATTGCAGGCGGTGTCAACTCGCCGGTGCGGGCATTTGCCGGCGTCGGCGGCGAACCGCTCTTCATCCGGCGCGCCAGGGGCGCGTGGCTCGAGTCCGAAGACGGTCGACGGCTGATCGACTACGTGGGCTCATGGGGCCCGATGATCCTCGGACATGCACATCCCGCGGTCGTCGAGGCCGTGCGCCGAGCCGCGGCGGACGGAATGAGTTTCGGCGCTCCGACCGTCCGTGAAACGGAACTCGCGCAGAAGATCTGTGAATTCGTACCTTCCATCGAGCGGCTGCGGATGGTGAATTCCGGCACCGAAGCTACCATGAGCGCCATTCGGCTCGCGCGTGGATTCACCGGCCGGGACAAGATCGTGAAGTTCGCGGGCTGTTACCACGGCCATGCGGATTCCCTGCTGATCAAAGCCGGTTCCGGCGCCTTGACGCTCGGTGTGCCGAGTTCGCCGGGCGTGCCTTCAGCCGTGGCAGAACACACGGTCACACTGGAATTCAACGACAGCGGTGCCGTCGATGACGCGTTCGCGGAACTGGGCGAGCAGATCGCCTGTGTCATCGTCGAGCCGATCGCCGGCAATATGAACATGGTGCCGCCGGCGCCGGGATTCCTCGAGGGTTTGCGAGCGCAAAGCGCGCGCCACGGTTCGCTCCTCATTTTCGACGAAGTCATGACCGGGTTTCGCGTGGCAAAAGGCGGTGCGCAAGCGCTGTTCGGCATCGTCCCGGATCTCACGACGCTCGGCAAAATCGTCGGCGGCGGCCTGCCGGCGGCGGCCTTCGGCGGGCGCGCCGATGTCATGGCGAGCATTGCCCCGGACGGCCCGGTGTACCAGGCCGGCACTTTGTCCGGCAATCCGCTTGCCATGGCGGCGGGACTTGCGACGCTCAACGAACTCGAACATCCCGATTTCTACGCCGCGCTCGGTGGCCGCACCGATGCGCTTGCGAATGGCCTGCGCACGCTGGCGGAGGACGCCGGCATCCCCCTCGCGGTCACGGCCATCGGCGGCATGTTCGGCTTCGTTTTCACGGACGAGAGCCCGATCAGCCGTTTTTCCCAGGTCGCGGGGGCGGACATCGACCGCTTCAGATCATTCTTTCACGGCATGTTGGAACGAGACGTTTACCTGGCGCCGTCGGCATTCGAAGCCGGCTTCGTTTCATCCGCACACGGCGACGAGGAAATAACGCGAACGCTGGACGCGGCTCGCGCAGTCTTCAGGCAAATATAAGCACGGATCAGGCGAAGCCTGTCTAGTTGATTTCCACGCCGCGCACGCTGTGCAGCACCTTGCGCACGATGTGCAGACGCTGCACCGGGTCATCCGTTTCGAGACAGGACTGTTTCTCCTCCGGGCTGATCGGCAGGATCTCGGCAAAACGGTATCCCACCCAACCGGCGTCGTCATATCTGCGTTCGAGCGCCTCATACAAGCGTCCCAGGTCGTCCAGCACGCCGGCCAGAATCTGTGCGAGCGGCCTGAATTCCTCGGGCAGCGTCTGCTCCACCTGCTCCGGCAGAATCTCGATCTCACCCATGTTCAAACCGTCCGGCCGCCGCTCGCTCGAGACCAGTCGAAACCGCTCTCCGCCCAACGCCGTCACGCCGAGCAGGCCGTCGCTGCCCTGGTACCAGTCCGTGATTCTGGCCAGCGTACCCACATCGAAGGTCGTCGCCGGCCCCGTTTCGCTGCCGCTTCTGATGAGCAACACGCCGAAGGATTGTTCGTGCTTCATGCACTCACTGATCATATCGAGGTAGCGTGGCTCGAAAATCCTGAGCGGCAGCGGGCCGCCGGGGTACAGCACCGTCCGCAATGGAAACAATGGAACCTGCATCGAACGTCGCCAGGTGAGGTCTTTAGGAAAGTATAGTCCGGCAATGATTCTTTGGAACCTGCCGCCCGCCCGGGTACTCAGTTCTGGCGGCTCTGTTGCAACCTGGCCGTCAGCTTCTGTCGCGCCCCGCCGAAGCCGCCGTTGCTCATGAACACGAGCTGGTCGCCCGCCTGTAATTGTTCCTGAAGTCCTGAAACCAGCTCGTCATAGTTGCTGTAGATGCGACCCCGCTCGCCCAGCGGCGAGAGCGCCTGTTCGAACGCCGGCCCCAGTTCGGGAGGTCGGAAGACAAAGACCATATCGGCATCACAGAGGGATGCCGCGAGAGTCCCGTTATGCACGCCGAGCTTCATGGTATTCGAGCGCGGTTCCAGTGCGACCACGATTCTCTGGCCCGGAAAGCGCTGTTTGAGTCCCTCGAGTGAGCGGCGGATGGCCGTCGGGTGATGCGCAAAATCATCGTATATGGCGATGTCGGACACCGTGGCGGTCCGTTCCATACGGCGCTTCACTCCGTCGAAGCACGCCAGCGCGGCTGCGGCCGTGGCGAGCGACACACCCGCGGAGCTGGCCGCCGCCGCTGCAGCGAGCGCGTTCTCGAGATTGTGCCGGCCGGTGAGCGACCAGGCAGTCGCCGCCTCTTCGCCGTCCGGTCCGGAGAGGGCGATGCGGCGCTCCGCCGAATCGAGGAACCGGGCGCTCCAGTCATGTTTGCCCTCGAGGCCGAACCGTTCGATCGGTGTCCAGCAGCCCGCGTCAATGACGGCCTTGAGGTGCAGGTCGGCTGAATTTACGATGAGGCGGCCGTTGCCCGGCACCGTGCGAAGAAGCTGGTGGAATTGCCAGATGATCGCCTCCATGTCCTCGTAAATGTCGGCGTGGTCGTACTCCAGGTTGTTCAGTACCAGCGTCCGCGGCCGGTAGTGCACGAACTTCGCACGTTTGTCGAAAAACGCCGTGTCGTACTCATCCGCTTCCACGACAAAATAGTCGGCTTTCCCGAGGCGCGCGGAGGCATCGAAGTTTGCCGGAATGCCGCCGATCAGGAATCCGCACTCGATGCCGGCATGGTCCAGGATCCAGGCGAGCATGCTGGCGGTGGTCGTTTTGCCGTGGGTTCCGGCAACCGCGAGTACGTGACGATCGCCGAGTACATGATCGGCCAGCCATTCCGGCCCCGAAGCGTACGGAATTCCTCGCGCAAGCACGGCTTCGACTGCGGCGTTGCCGCGGCTCATGGCATTGCCGATGACGACGCAATCGGGTGCCGGTTCGAGCTGTGCGGGATCGTACCCGCCGATCACTTCGATGCCGAGCCGCCTGAGCTGCGTGCTCATCGGTGGATAGACGTTGCTGTCGCTGCCCGTGACCCGGTGTCCGGCGGCGGACGCCAGGGCTGCCACGCCTCCCATGAAGGTTCCACACACGCCGAGAATATGAATGTGCATCGTTCGTCTTCAGGGCCTCGCAGTCAGTGCCGACTGGAACCCGAATTGGAGAATGAAAATTGCGATCGCGATCGCAATGCCTATGAACCAGTGCCTGTCGATCGCTCGCGAAATAATATGGCCCTCGACCGGAACTGACCAGAAAATAATGAGCGCCGCGAGAATGCCGGCTATACCGGCGCCCAGCAACGGCCGGAACAGCACGAACTCGACCGCAAAAAGCAGCGTCAAAATGGCGCCGCAGCCGATGACGGACGTGAGCGTTTGCAGGATCCGGTGCGAGCGTCCGGTGACTATCAGTACGGCGGCATAAAAGAGTGCGCCGAGAGCGTTCGTGAGCAGAGTGAGCCCGTAGTCCTGTTCCGCCAGCGGTTCGATGAGCACCATGGCGCAATACGACGCCAGTCCCATCAATGCCACCGCAAGCACGAACAAGAGCCAGGACCGGGGCAGGTGTTCCGGACCTTTTTTGAGCGCGATGATGTCCAGAAAAGTGCGGAGAAGAAGCAGCAGGGTTCTGTCACAATACGGATAGCCGGGACTCAATCATCGCACGATCGCAAACGCAACCGAAACCGAAACCGAAACCTCCGACAGACGAATGCCTGACTTTGACTATGTGGACCCCCGCTCGCTCGACCGGCTGTCCGATGCACTGGCCGCGGAAGAACGTATCGGCCTCGATACCGAATTCATGCGCGAAACGACCTTCCTGCCCGAGCTGTGCCTGCTGCAAATCGCGACTGCCCGGCGGATCTACTGTGCCGATCCCCTGGGCGGGCACGATTTCGGCGCGTTCTGGCAATCACTTGCGGATCGCTGCTGGGTGGTGCATTCCGGACGCCAGGACATCGAGGTCTACTATCTTGCAGCCGGGCAAATGCCGCGCGAGATCTTCGATACGCAAATTGCGGCCGCACTGCTCGGATACGCACCGCAGCTGGGATATGCCGCGTTGGTGGCGGAACTTTTTGGTGTCGTCCTCGCAAAATCGCATACCCGCGCCGACTGGCGCTGCCGTCCGTTGCCGCGGGAATACCTGGAATATGCTGCCGAAGACGTCGAATATCTGTTGCCGGCCTACGACACGCTGACGGCGAGACTGGCGGCACTCGGCAGGCTGGAGTGGGCCCGCCAGGACTCGAGCGACCTCCTCGACGGGACCTTGTACGCTCCCGACCCGGCAGTGGCCATCGACCGCCTGAAGGGCGCACGCAATCTTCGAGGATGGCCGCGTCGAACCGCCGAAAAGCTGGCGGAGTGGCGCGAGAACCAGGCTTTGCGACTGAACCGGCCGCGCCAGTGGATCCTGAGAGATGCAGCACTCATCGAGATCGCGGTGGCGGCTCCCGAAGACGAAGCCGCACTGTCGAGAATTCCGGCACTGCCGCCGAAAACGGCCCGCCGCGCGGGGCAGGAGCTGCTCGCACTCGTGGCGGCGGCGAAAGACGGCAACGACGCCTACGAGCCGCCGGTGCGGCCGGATGAACGCCAGAAGACAGTGTTGAAGGAAATGCAGAAAAGGGTTGCTGCGAGCGCCGATGAACTCGGCATCGTTCCGGAAGTGATCGCACCCAGAAGGGAATTATCGGAAGCGCTGACCGGCGCGCCCAACCTGCGGGTCCTCAAAGGTTGGCGGCGCGAGGTGATCGGCGAAACGCTGCTCGAATTGTCAGGCGATCTCTAGCCGATCTCTCTCTGGCCGATCTCCAGGACGGTCTGCAATCTGGCATACACTTCGTTGATGGTTCCGTCGGCGTCGATGATCTTCAACTGGCGGCTCCTGCGATAGTAGTCGATCACCGGTTCCGTCTGCGAGCGATAGACGTCCAGCCGCGTCGCAATGGTCTCCTCGCGATCGTCTTCGCGCTGGATCAACTCGCCGCCGGACTCCACACACGCGTCCAGTTCTTCCTGCGGCGAAAAATAGACATTGAGCA
>JBOHZD010000021.1:0-4387 GCA_050738315.1 Woeseiaceae bacterium | reverse complement strand
CCCGCTCGAGCGCCTGCGCCGCAAGACCGATCGCGTACGCATACGCTTCCGGATCCGTGACACCGGTGCCCACGTTGAAGGCCAGCGCCGGCTCCGCGCCGTGATCGGAAATGCTCTGCAGCAAGTCCGGAATTTCGTCGGGAGGCGCGCCGAATTTTGAAGAAAGTTCCTGCATGGCCGAACTGTGCTGCACCGCCATGCGCGCGAACACCACCGCCTCGCCCATGTCGATTTCATTCGCCAGCAACGGAAGGCCGCTCGCGTGGTCTATCATGAAATGCCGCACCCCGAACTCCACCTGCGCCGCATAGGCTGCTCCGCGCAATCGCGCCGGAATCATGAAGTAGGCGGTCGCGCCTGGACAGACAGCGTGGACCAATTCGATTTCCGGCAGCGATGCGCAATCGAAGTGCATCAGGCCGCCCCGGTGCAGTAAGGCTATGACGTCAGGATGATCGTTCGCCTTGACTGCGTACAGCACTCGTCCCGGGAAGCCGGCAATGAATTCCGCGGCCGCATCTGCATATCTTTGCGAATAGATGCAGTAAACCGGAGCCACGGGGCGTTTTGCCCGCAGCATGCTTGCAACGTCGCTATACGTTTCCGCAGTCAAAGCCGCTTGTGCTGTGCGGTGAATGCGCGCAGGAACGATTCGAGGTTGGCCCCGAGCGCGTCGCACAGGTAACCGCCTTCCTGAACGATCAAGGTTGGAAGTTCAAGCGCGGCGATTTGCTTCGCGATGTGCCCGAATCCTTCGGTCGTCACGGCAAAGCCCTGGAACGGATCACCTTCAAAAGCGTCGAGGCCCAGCGCGACGACGAGTGCGCCGGGCGCGAACGCATCGATACGCAACAGCGCTCGTTCCAGCGCCTCGAGATACGCCGTGTCGTCCGTGCCGCGCGGCAGCGGCAGATTGTAGTTCGATCCCAGGCCGGGACCGCTGCCGCGTTCGCTCGCGTGTCCCCAGAAGAACGGATAAAAACGTACCGGATCGGCATGAATCGACACCGTCAGTACAACCTGCCGTTCGTAGAAAATACTTTGCGTGCCGTTGCCATGATGCACGTCGACGTCGAGTATCGCGACGCGCTCGTAACGTGACCGCAATACCTCCGCCCCGATTGCGCTGTTGTTCAGATAACAAAACCCACCGGCGAGATCCCTCGCTGCGTGATGTCCCGGCGGGCGCGCCAGCGCATAACACGCCGCCGCGCCGCCCAGCACCTCATTCGCGGCATGCACCGCCGAGTTCGCACTCCAACGCGCGCTCTCCCACGTCGTCGCGGAAATCGGGCATGCGGTATCCGACACGTGATAGCCGACCTGCCCGACCGCGGATGCCGGATAGGCGCCGTCGCGCCGGTCGGGATGAATATTCGGGATCACCTCGGCGGACGCGTCGGGAATCCGCTGCCATCGTGTAAATATGTGCTGCAGGAACTGCAGGTACTCGGCCGTGTGGACAGTTGCGATAGGCCCCGTTCCGAAGTCATCGGGCTCTTCCAGTTCGAGGCCGCTGTGCACAGCCGCAGCCAGCAGGCGCTCGGCGCGTTCCGGCACTTCCGGATTCGGCTGCGGCGAGCCCGACGACAGAAACATCTTCGGCCAGTGATTCTTCTGTTTTCCGGAAAAAATGACTTTCAACTGATGATCCTGTTCAGCGGGCCAGCCGGTCGAAGGCCGCGCCGGTTGCCTGAAATATGCATTCCTGGTCGGAGTGCCTGAGGCCGAGTCTGCGGTAAAAATCCTGAGCGTCGATATTCGAACGATCCACAGACAACCGCAAATGGGTCGCACCCTGCGCCTTTCCGAGCCTGACGGTTTCCGCGATCAGCCTGCGCCCCAGCCCGCTGCCGCGCAATTCGCCGGATACATATAAATCCTGCACATAGACGCCCAGCTCGCCGCGCCAGGAAGAGAAATTGTAGAAAAAAAGCGAGAGGCCGACCGGCTTGCCTCCCTGCTCCGCAATCAGGGCCTGGAACGCGGGCCGGTCCCGAAAGCCGAGCCTCTGCAGGTCGTCCGGCGTGCTCCTGATTCTTTCCTTGAGGCCGGCAGCACGCGCAAGTTCGACCAGCAACGAATGCAGTTTGCCCGTGTCGGCCTCCGTCGCCGCGCGGATCGTGATCTCTTCTTCGATGACGACGGACGCAGTCAAAAATTCACCTTGTCTGCGCCTTTCAATTGCAGAATTGCACGCGCCTCATCAGGCGTCGCGATCTCGAAACCGAGTTCCTCCAGGATCCTGCGAATCTTTGCGACCTGCTCTGCATTGTTCTCGGCCAGCTTGCGACGGCCGATCAGGAGACTGTCTTCGAGCCCGACCCTCACATTGCCGCCGAGGATCGCGCCCATGGTCGCGAGTGGAATCTGCAGGCGTCCCGCGCATAAAACGGAGAACCGGTAATCCTCACCCAGCAGGCGGTCCGCGGTCGCCTTCATGTGCATCAGGTTTTCCGGCGCGGCATCGATGCCGCCGAGCACGCCCAGCACAAACTGTACGAACAGCGGCTTCTTGATGAGGCTTTCACGCAGGTAGAACGCGAGCGTCTGGATGTGCCCGACGTCATAGCATTCGAACTCGAACCGGGTGTCATACCGATCACCCAGCTGGTGGAAAATCTGCTCGATGTCGGCGAACGTATTCCTGAACACGACTTCTTTCGTTGCATCCAGCAGTTTCGGCTCCCACTCGAACTTCCACTCCGAATAACGTCTTTTCATCGGGAACAGGCCGAAATTCATCGAGCCCATGTTGAGCGAGCACATTTCGGGCTGCGCAAGGTCGGGCGCCGCCAGCCGCTCTTCGAGAGTCATCAGGGAACTGCCGCCAGTCGTGATATTGATGACGGCGTCGCACTCCCTGGCAATGCGCGGCAGGAACTGCATGAACACCCCGGGATCGGCCGTAGGCTGACCGGTTTTCGGATTGCGCGCATGCAGGTGCAGGATGGCGGCGCCGGCTTCGGATGCCGCGATGGCCTGGTCGGCGATCTCGTCCGGCGTCACCGGCAGATGCGGACTCATGGTCGGGGTGTGGATCGATCCCGTGACGGCGCAGGTGATGATGACTTTGTCGTTCATCTCCGCGTCACGCTTTGTTGATCGGCAGTCCGTTCGATGCTGCGAAATGATCCAGACTGTCGATCAGTATCTCCATCAGTTCGTCGATCTGCGCATCGGTGATCGTAAGCGGTGGACAGACCATGAAGTGATCGCCGACGATGCCGCCGCGCGTCCGTCGCGAATAGATGATCAGGCCACGGCGATACGCTTCCTCCACGAGCTCCACATGAGCGTTCATGTCGGGATCCAGCGGGTCCATGGATTCGCGGTCACGGACCAGTTCGAAAGCGAGCAGCAAGCCCTTGCCCCTGACGTCGCCGACAAACGCATAGCGGTTCATGAGACCGGTCAAGTGTGCCCTGAGCTTACGACCCTCCCGCTCGGCGTTGTCGACCAGCTTGTGCTCGAGCAATTCCTGCAAAACGGCGAGACCCGCAGAGCAGGCCAGCGGGTTGCCGGCATAGGTGTAGCCGTGCGCGAAGCCGCTGTCATCCATGACCGCGGACACGATGCGGCAGTCGGCCGCCATCGCCCCCAGCGGGGCATATCCGGCGGCGAGACCTTTTGCGAGCGAGACGATATCGGGCCGCAGATTCCAGTATTCCGACGCAAGGAAGCGCCCCGTGCGTCCTGCCCCACACATGAACTCGTCGGCGATCAGAAGAATTCCGAACTCACTGCAGATTTCCTGTATTCGCCGGTACCAGGAATCCGGAGCGACCAGCGCACCCGTCGACGCGCCGCCGACCGGCTCCATCATGAACGCAAGTACGGTCTCCGGATCCTGGCGGATGATTTCGTCGCGCAGATATTCGGCATAGCGCAGCCCGCGCTCCTCATGACTCAGCTTGTCATGATCCAGGTAGCAGGTTGCGGCCGGGATTTTCGGCATGACGCGGATCATGTCGCGAAACGGTTCGACGAACTGGTACATGCCGGTCACCGCCGCGGCTCCGAGGGTCGAACCGTGGTAAGACGGAAAAATCGAAATCACCTTCCAGCGGCGCGGTTGCCCGATTGCGATGGCATATTGCCGCGCGAGTTTCAGGCAGCTTTCGGTGGCTTCGGAGCCGCCGGACACGAAAAAAATGCGATCGAGGCCCGCGGGCAGCAACGAGGCGGTCAGCGCTGCGAGTTCTTCCGCGGGCTCGTTCTCGAAATGCAGACGGTACGCGAACGTGGCCTTGTCCATCTGGCGTTTCATTGCGGCGAGGACGCGCGGATTCGAATGGCCGATGTTCGAGACCATCGCACCGCTCGAACCGTCGATGTAACGTTTCCCGTGCACGTCCCAGAGGTAAATCCCCTGCGCGCGGTCGAT
>JBOHZD010000020.1:0-5515 GCA_050738315.1 Woeseiaceae bacterium | reverse complement strand
AATACGAGGCCGCAACCGATGCAGACCCAGACCTCCCCATGCAACATGCCGTCGGAACCCATGGCTGACCGATAGGGGATAGCCCAGAAAACGATCATCAAGGTGGCCAGCACAATGCCGCCGACGGCAGCCGCGCGCGGCCTCAGTCGGCGAGTGAGGTTCTCAGCGCCTGAATTTCCTCGCCGTGCTCTTCGAGCACGACGGCGGGGCCCTGGCTTTTCATGGCGCTGAGCCAGCGCATTGCGGGCATTCGGTGTGCTTCGGCCAAGCGCTCCTCGGAGTTCAGGATCTTGGCCCCGATCAGAATATCGGTCAGCGATGCTGCGCCTGCGGCGCGCGTCGCGATTTCCTTTGCGCCGTCGCGCTCGCATTCGAAGTCGTCCTGATGCTCGACGGCGTGCTGCAACGTTTCCGGAAGCCCCCAGCTTTCCAGGATGGCTTTGCCGATCGTCGCCTGCCAGCTGTCCGCAATCTCACGGATTTCGACGGCAGTGACATCCGTCCTGTCTTCGGCGCGCATCACGATGTAGAGCCTTCCCAGGCCGTGCAACAGTCCGGTCAAGAGCGCCTGGTCCGCGTTGACGGTCGTGAAATGCTTCGCGAGCACGTAACAGATCGAGGCAATCTTCAGGCTGTCCCGCCAGATCGTTTCAATTTCGGCACGCGCAGCCGGGGAGCGGGCGCCTCCGCGGAGCAATTGGCGCATCGCATATTCCACCGCAACCGTACGCACCATGTTGAATCCGAGCCGGCTGACGGCATTGCGCAGATCGGTAATCTCCCCGGTCGCGGGCCTGAACGCAGCCGAGTTGGCGATTCGCAGCACGTTTGCCGCGAGACCCGGATCGGAACCTAGGATCGAGACGATGTCTCCGGCAGTGGAGTCCGGCGACTGCAGGGCACGCTGCACGCGCAGCACCGCCTCAGGAAACGCGGGCAGTTCCAGCCGCGCGTCCTCCAGGTCCTGAGCCAGGCGCTCCACAAAACCATAGGCCACCTTGTGAGGCGTCGTCGGCACGATGACTCGATTCCCTTCAATTGAGAACTGACAATAGAGATATCGGCCGGACCGGCGATACCTTGAGGCCCCCCCGTTGCACTTGTAGCAAGAATGGCAACAGCAATGGTGGCGATCGTGGGCACTTTACATATCCCGATCAACTTCGCTCGAACAATGCCAGCTTCCGTTCGATCTCCTCACCGAAGTAAGCCTGCGGCTTTGACGCGTCGATGTCCTCCTTCCCTTCGCGATCTTCGATCGCATTCACGGCCACCTCGAATGCCTCGCGGAGCGAGGAAGCCCCAGGCAACGCATCGCGGTAAAAAGCTTCGCCGAAATAGGTGAGATCGCGATCGTCGGAGCATCCGAACGACGTCCGATCCGCGGCCGCTGCCGTAATGACCACGGTGTTCGGGTCGCGCAAGGCGTCGATAAAGCTGCCGGAATAACAGGCGGAGATTACGATGACGCGCCACTTGATTCCTGAGTCACGCAGGGCGTCCGCCAGTCCGACGTCCGTCAGGTCTTGCAGCATCAGGGGCTCGTTGGAAACCGAGAGAGAATCTTCCGAGCCATGCGACGACAGGGAAAGAAACAGAATGTCCTGCTCGACGTCCATCTTTGCCGCCAGTTCCTGCAGCGCGTAGCGCAGCGAAGTACCGGTCGCAAGAGGTTGCGAATCCAGGTCCCTGCGGTCATTGAGCAACAGGACACTCCGTTTCCGGGAGCCGTAACGCTCTCCCACGACGCGAGCCGCGAGTTTGATCTCTTCGGCAAACACGCGCTCCTCGCCGTAGCCCGCAAAGCCTACAAAGTAGGCCGCGGGTGACTCGTTATCCGGCGGAGCGACCTGTGCAATCGCGGCATCGATGCGCGCTGGCTGCTCGAAAAGCAGCGACTCATCCTGGTCCCGGACTTCCGTATCTTCAAGGTATGACTCCACGTCAGGCTCGTACCATACGCCCGGATCCACATAGATCTGGTCCGTCAACCACAAGGCTGCAGTCAGCACCACCACCGCACTTGCCACGGCGCCTGGTTGCTCCCGTTCCGTCACCGATCTGAGCATGCGCGCAACGACAAGGATGCAATAGATCGCGGCAACGAGTGCGCCGATCCACACCGCAACCTTCGGTGCGGATGCAAGGATCGCGACAGCCATCAGCGCGAAAAGTACGAGCATGAGCGCAAGGAGCGACGCAACAATGCTGCGCAGGGGCACGCGCGGGCGCGAGTGCGATGAGAGCGCCGCGGCAACCGCCAACAGAATCAGGACGTACCAGGCGACGCCAGGCGCGCCCCAGGTAATGAACATCGCATCCGGTCCCGTGCGCAGCCGGTCGACACCAACCCAGACGATCAAAGCAAGGCCAGCGAGCAACCAGGCCAGCCATGCCGGCGCGTCTTTCATTCCGTACGCATGCCGCAATGTGAGCAGTCGCAGCAATCCGGATATCCAGCTCCGGTGCTCAACGCCTGGCGCTGCCAATTCGGCTGATCCTGCGTTCGTGCTTTCGGTCAGTAGCGGGTCTGCCAAAGTTAGTTCCTTCGTGCAAGGGTCAATCGGAAGGCGATGGAGTAAGATTCCACGAGGGTTCCCTACGGGCAATGTCCAGCAAGGAACTGTGAACGCTACGCTCCGTGAGCGCAATCGCGGAACGCGGTCCATTCGGCGATCGGCGATCCAGGACAAATATTCTGGCAGGAGGAACCGGCATGAATCCCGAGGCCCTGCAATCGCCGCGGATCGTCACCCTCTCCTGGGGGCACATGGATGTCGACGGCCTCGGAGCGGGAAAGGATTTCAAGCTGTGGCCGGGCGGCGGCCGGGCATGGGACTGGCGCGAGACGAATACTCATCATCAACCCGGAATCCAGCCGGCGGACATCGAGGAGCTGCTCGAGCACGGCAGCCGCACAGTCGTACTGAGCCGAGGCATGCTGTTGATGCTGCGTACCTGCCCGGAGACGCTCGACCTCCTCGAGCAGCAACAAATCGAGGTTCGCGTCCAGGAGACCAGGGCAGCGGCCGAAATCTACAATGACCTGGCTGCTCGCGGCGCGCCAGTCGGCGGTTTGTTCCATTCGACTTGTTGAGATGAGTCGCAATTCCCGAATTCTTTTCGCGGTTTTTGGAAGGCCATTCTTCCGTCGACTCGCGTTGCCCCTTGGCTTGTTGCTCCTCGGAGTGTCGCAAGCTGACGCGACCGTCAACTGGGCTGGTTTACGTACGCACCTGGAAAAGAGCGCCGCGTGGCAGGTAACGCTTTTGTTCACGATTCTTTTCGTGTCGTGGAGCATTACAGCAGGCCGTGCCCTCGGGGCGGTCTGGCGCCAACCTGTGATCGCATTCCTGGTGCGACAGCCCATGAGCCGCTGGCAGTGGGTCCGCTACCTGGCTCCCTCGTTGTTTGTAGCGTTCTTGCCAATCGCCGGCATCTGGTGGCTGGCGCCGCACCATGCCAATACCATTGCCCACTATTCCGGCTTCGTCGGGCTCGCGTGGCCTATCATGCTTGGGGCTTCGTATCGGGGGCGCTGTGCCGCAAAATGGATCGCTATCGGCGCAAGCGCACTGGCAGTGTTAATTTTCGGATATACCTCGCACCCTGTCGTTGCTTACGTCGCGTTGGTCACGACGGTGTTCTTGATTCCACTGAGTGTCTCTGAAATACCGGATCAGGTTGCCGCTTCCAGCCATATCACCTCGCGACGTCTTGCGAGTGCAAGGCCCACTTTCGCAATCGTTCGCCGCGATCTGGTCTACATGTGGAGAATGGAGCAGAATAGCTTGTTTGGGCTGGCCGGACTGGGTGTCGTCGCGTCCCTGATGATGTTCGCATTGCGGTTCAATGGCCATGTGGCTGGTCGCGAAGCATTTGTTTATGCATGCGGATTGTTATCCCTGGCTGTTCTGCCGACCTACGAGATTCTTGAACGTACGAAAAGAGGATTGGGGCGGGAATTCATGCGGCGACGTTGGCCGATCAATCACCGGGACCGCGGCGTCGCACTCTTATGTGTGATGTTCGTTTTGACAGGACCAAGCGTGATTGCCATCGGCACGTTGGGCTCAACCATGGGTACGGTGTATATAATTCTATTCATTTTGTGGGTCTACGCGGAATCGTGTGGGCAAATCCGGGTTCAAGCCAAGTGTAATCCATTGAAATCGGGTAGATGTTCGGAGATTCTAGCGTGGCGGAAAGCGGTTCGTTTTTGGTTTGAGCGACAGACATCAAGGGCCTCCACGTCATGAAGAACCCCAGGACGATCCGAGCACTGTTTGCCTTTCCCGGGTTCAGCGCCTCATCGAAGTTGCTCGGTGTGTTTGGTGATCGGTATGCCCGTGTCATTCGCCTCAAGAGGCGAAAAAAACCGCCCTCTGCAGTCACTGTGGCCGGCGTTGTCGCGGGCGTTACGACCAGAAGGTGCTGCGGGTCCGGGACCTCTCGGTGGCGGGATGGCGCATTTACCTGGAGTTTGAACGCTGGCGAGTTCGTTGCCCGGGGTGCGGTGGCGTGCACGTAGAGCATCTGGACTGGCTGGCCAAGAATCCGCGCTATACGCAGCGCTTTGCCCTGCACGTGGGGCAACTGTGTCGGGACATGCCGAACAAGACGGTGGCCGAGCTGGAGCGCCTGCATCACAGCACGGTGAAGGATCTTGACAAGCTGTACATGCAAAAGCAGGTCGAGCTGGCGGGCTTGCCGACGCCCCGGGCCATCGGTATCGATGAGATCTCCATCCGCAAGGGACACAACTATCGGGTCATCGTCAGTGACCTGGAGCGGGAGCGTCCGATCTGGGTCGGTGGTGAAGGTCGCAAGGAAGCTGACATCGATCTGTTTTTCAAGGTCTTGGGTGAGCGCAAGAGTGCCCGCATCGAACTGGCGGCGATCGACATGTGGAAACCGTTCCGGAACTCGGTCCTGCACAATGCTCCGCAGGCCCGGATCGTCTATGACAAGTTCCACATCATGCGCCATCTCTCAAAGGCCCTCGATGAAGTCAGGCGCCGGGAGTACCAACGCCTCAGCGGCCAGGATCGGAGTTACATCAAGGGCCAGCGCTATACCCTGCTGTCGCGACGCGAGAACCTGACGCTGGATGGACGCCGGGCCCTGAAAAAACTGCTGCAGGCCAACCGGCGTCTGAACACCGCCTATCTTCTCAAGGAATCCTTCGGCCAGCTCTGGGATTACCGAACCGAGCGCGGTGCGCGGGCCTTCTTCGAGCGCTGGAAAGACAGCCTGAAATGGCAGCGCTTGCCATCGTATCGAAAGTTCGCGCAGCTGATTGAAACCCATTGGGACGGCATCGCCTCCTATTGCCATCCGGACAACAAAGTGAGCCTGGGAATGGTGGAAGGCATCAACAACAAAATCCGCGTACTCCAACGACGTGCCTACGGCTATCGTGATGAGGAATTCCTCAAGCTGAAAATCGTCGCCGCATTCCTTCCGCCCCTACCCAGAAATGCCAATATCAACCCACACGATTCCGCGTAGACCC
>JBOHZD010000019.1:0-17698 GCA_050738315.1 Woeseiaceae bacterium | reverse complement strand
CTTTTCAGCTCTGGCATCCTGCTTCGCTCTACCTCCTGCATCCCTGCAGTCGTCAGGAACGCCGTAAATACCTCCCTGTAGGCTTCGGGCTCGACATCCCTGTCTCGCACGATCCTGAAAAGCCCTCCCCGCTCCAGCCTCCGCTCCCACCGTCCCGGGTGTCGGTGCGCTGCACTCGAATCGGGCTCTGCCCGGGTCGCCTGCGTGCAGAATGCCGGCACCGGTCGGAGCGGGGACGCCACCCGCGTCAATCAGGATTCGCAGCCTTGTCCTTGCCGTTTTTTTTCTTCGGTTCTTTTTTGCCCGAGCGGCGTTTTCTGCCTTCTTCCTCGACGACCTTGTTGATGCGCCATTGCTGGGCGATGGACAGGATCGTATTCGTGACCCAGTAGAGCACGAGTCCGGACGGGAAAAAGGCGAAGAACACGGTGAACACGATCGGCATGATCTGCATCACCCGGGCCTGCATCGGGTCCGCGGGTGTCGGGTTCAGCTTCTGCTGCAGGAACATCGCGACACCCATGATGAACGGCAGGATGAAATAGGGATCGCGCGAAGACAGGTCGTCGATCCACAGGGCGAACGGCGCCTGGCGCATTTCCACGCTCTCCAGCAGCACCCAGTAGAAAGCCAGGAAGAACGGCATCTGTATCAGGATCGGCAGACAACCGGCGGCGGGATTGACCTTCTCCCGTTTGTAGAGGTCCATCATCGCCTGGCTCAATTGCTGCCGGTCGTCCTTGTATCGTTCCTGCAGCGCTTTCATGCGCGGCTGGATTTCGCGCATCCTCGCCATGGAGCGGCCGCTCGCCTGCGTCAGCTTGTAGAAAACAAGTTTGATCAGGATGGTGACGATGATGATCGCCAGGCCCCAGTTGTTGACAACTCTTTCGATCTTGCTCAAGAGCCAGAAGAGCGGTTCGGAGATGATCGTCAACCAGCCGTAGTCCACGGTCAATTTCAGCGTCGGCGTGACCTGTTCGAGTTGCGATTGCAGCTTCGGTCCGACGAACAGGGTCGTGTCGAAGGTCTGCCCGTCTCCTGCGGCGATCGTATGCGTCGGACCGATCACGCTGGCGATCGCAACGTCATTGCGAATCGCGACGTTGTAATGTTGCTCCGTTTCAGCCGTCGGGATCACCGCACTCAGAAAATGATGCTGTATCGAGGCGAGCCAACCGTTTTGGGCGGAGAGGGTGAACGGTCCGTCCGAAATCAGGTCGTCCCGGTCGAGCTTGGACGACTTTTCGCCGTCATAGACGACGGGGCCGTGGAACGAATACGTGTTGACGTCGAACATCGAGCGCTTCTGCGGATACGAGTGCCTTTGTATCTGCGCGTACGGTGCGCCGCGCCATTCGGCATTGCCGTCGTTGATGACCGTCTGCTTGAGATGAATGATGTAACTGCCGCGCTCGAAGTCGTATTGCTTGACCACACGAACGCCCTGTCCGTCGTCCCAGGTCAGCGAGACGCTCAGTTGGTCTTTGTCCGCCAGGTTGTACTCGGTCGCCTCGCTGTCGAACTCGGCCAGGTGATTGGGTTCGGCGCCCTCGCCCGTGGTGCGCAATCCCGTTTGGATCAGTCCGAGTTCGGATGAGGCCGGACTGAGGAGGGTGACGAGGTTCTCAGGGTCGTCTTTGGTGACCGGGTACCTCAGCAGCGTCGCTTTCGTGAGCGTCCCGCCGCGCGTATCGATGAGCACTTCGAGCACGTCCGTTCGCACATGGATGGTGTTACTCGACCCTCCGGCAGTCGTTTCATCGACGAGGAGTTCGGGCGTACCGGCGGCTTGCGGTCGGTCGGCCTCATTGCCGGACAATTCCGGCAGATCGCGCACGTCCGACGGGGCCGGTTGCGTTTCTTCGGTCGCCGGTCCGGGTGGCGCAACCTGCGGCGCGTGATCGCGCACCCAGGCCTGCCAGGTTAACCACAGCAAGAGCCCAAAGGCGGCCCAGATCAGCAGTCGTTGGTTGTCCATGTTGCCCTTGGTTCCTGCCTAAAACCGTCAAGCGTCGGAAGCGGCAACATGGGCGGCGCGTGTTCTTTGCCAGTGCCCGACCAGGCTGTCGAACAGCCTGTGGTTATCCGCGCGGCTCGTGCCGGGCTGCCCGAGTACGACGACATCGAGTCCCGCGAGTTCCTCCTGGTGTTGCCGGAACGATTCCCGCACCACCCGCTTCAGCCGATTCCGGCCGCTCGCAGCGCGGCAATGCTTTTTGGAGATCGCAAGCCCGAGGCGTGCCGCGGGCATGCCATTGGTTCGCGACAAAACCGTGAACAGGGAATCGCGACTCCGTTTCGCGTCGCTGAATACGCGGCTGAAAGCCGCCGCATCCGGCAACCGGTTGCCGGGCTTGAGCCGAAACTGCCGATAACGGTTCTCTGTTGCAGATCCTGCTTTATTATCCGTTGTCGTCGCCGCTCGGAAGGGTGAATTCACGCGTTTATGGCGTAAGTTCTGCGCGCCCTTTCGCACGCCGGCGCTTCAAGACGAGACGCCCGGCCTTCGAAGACATGCGCGCGCGAAATCCGTGAGTGCGCGCTCGTTTTAGCTTACTGGGCTGGAACGTCCGTTTCATTTTTCTGCTACCTGCATTGGCGCCCGGACGACGCAATCGCCCCGGTCAAAAGAAAGCCGGCAAGGGTACGCGGGGTCGAAATTTGTGTCAACAGAATAAGGCCTTAGCGCAGAATGTCCACAGCCCCGATAAATTCATCTCCGGCAGACACACACGCTGTGGCGCATGCATTGCGGACGTTATAGACTGCCCGGTCTCAGTTTCTCCACTCAAAGTTTGACCTCTCTTGGGGACGTTGTTGCAGGCCGAGACAAATCTCTGGAACCGCTGCGTGCGCGATTTGCAGGCGGAATTGCCGGAACAGCAATTCAACACCTGGATCAGGCCCCTGCAGGCCGTTGAAGACGGCGCCGTACTGCGCCTGCTCGCCCCGAATCGCTTCGTCGTCGACTGGTTGCAACAACATTACATCGAAAGAATCATGGAGCTCGTGGACCACGCCGGCGGCGGCAATGAGGTCGTGATCGAGGTCGGTTCGCGCCAAGTGGAAACAGCGGCGCCCGTGAATGCCGCGCGTCCTCCGCGGGCAAGCGGCGCGGCGCCGATCGTGAGTCGACTCAATCCACTGTTTACCTTCGCGCATTTTGTCGAAGGCAAGAGCAACCAGCTCGCCAAGGCGGCCGCCCTGCAGGTCGGTGAGAATCCGGGCAAGTCCTACAATCCGCTCTTCATCTACGGCGGTGTCGGCCTCGGCAAAACGCACCTGATGCAGGCGATCGGCAATGCGATGCTCGCAAAGGATCCAGCGGCACGGGTGAGTTATGTTCACTCCGAACGCTTCGTCGGTGACATGGTGAAGGGTCTGCAACACAACACCATCTCCGACTTCAAACGCTCCTATCGGTCGCTCGATGCGCTGCTGATCGACGACATCCAGTTCTTCGCCGGCAAGGAGCGCTCACAGGAGGAGTTTTTCCACACTTTCAACGCGCTGCTCGAGGGACAACGACAGATCGTGCTGACTTGCGACCGCTATCCCAAGGAAGTGAGCGGCCTGGAAGAGCGCTTGAAGTCCCGTTTCGGCTGGGGCTTGACCGTCTCCATCGAACCGCCGGAACTGGAAACGTCGGTCGCCATTCTGATGAGCAAGGCCGCGGCCGAGAACACGATCCTCCCTGAGGAGGTCGCTTTCTTCATCGCCAAACGTATCCGTTCCAACGTGCGCGAACTGGAGGGCGCGCTCCGCCGCGTGATGGCGAATTCGCAGTTTACCGGCCGGCCGATCAGTCTGGATTTTGCGAAAGAGGCACTCAGGGACTTGCTGGCGCTGCAGGATCGGCTGGTGTCGATTGAAAACATCCAGAAGACGGTTGCGGATTATTTCAAGATTCGTGTCGCCGACCTGCTGTCGAAGCGTCGCAGCCGTTCCATCGCGCGGCCGCGGCAACTGGCGATGGCACTGGCCAAGGAGTTGACGAATCACAGCCTGCCGGAAATCGGGGACTCATTCGGCGGCCGCGATCACACCACCGTCCTGCACGGCTGCCGCCGGATCGCGCAATTGCGTGAAACGGAGAAGCGGGTCGATGAAGACTATTTGAATTTGTTGAGAACTCTGACAGGATAATGTGGATAAACCGTGGACAACCGGTCCGGGGGTTTTTATCCACAGGAGATACACAGGAAAACGGCTTGCCGTACAGTGCTTAGGGGGATGCTTAAATAAATGTAACCCATTGTTAAATAATAATAAAAATAAGTTATCCACAGGACTCGGCGTGCTTAATAATAACAAGTAAAGGATTATTTCCAGTATTTATTAACAGGTGGAATCGATGAAGTTAACCGCGGGTCGCGAGGCGTTGCTAAAGCCGTTACAAGCCGTCATCGGAGTGGTCGAACGGCGACAGACGATGCCTATTCTTGCGAATGTCTTGCTGGTTGCCAAAAAGGGCAAGGTGTCCATCACGGCCACGGACCTCGAAGTGGAACTGGTGGCGAGCATGGAGGCAGACGTCAGCGGGAGTGGCGAAGTAACCGTGCCGGGACGGAAGCTGCTGGATATCTGTCGGGCATTGCCGGAAAACGCAGAGGTTCTGATCAGTCTCAGTGGCGAGAAGTTGACGCTGCGATCGGGCAAGAGCCGCTTCAGCCTGACCACCTTGCCGGCTGCGGAATTCCCGACGGTGGAGGACATCAAGTCGGGTAGCCCGTTGCAGTTACCGCAAGCCTCGTTGGCGCGGCTGTTGGAGAAGACACATTTTTCGATGGCCCAGCAGGATGTGCGCTATTACTTGAACGGCCTGCTGCTGGAAACCGGCAGCCAGCATCTGCGAGCGGTTGCAACGGACGGCCACCGGCTGGCGCTGTGCCAGGTGGAGCTCGACAACGCGAAGAAGCTGGACCTGGAGAGTGGAAAACAGGTTATCGTGCCGCGCAAAGGCGTACTGGAACTGCAACGACTGATGACCGGAGAGGGCCAGCTGAGTCTGGAACTCGGCAGCAATCACATCCGGATCCAGTTGGACGGAATCCGCTTCACATCCAAGTTGATTGACGGGCGCTTTCCGGATTATGAGCGCGTGATCCCGCAGGTCAGTGGCAATGCCCTGACCGCCGACAGGCAGCTTTTCCGGGGGGCACTGCAACGGACCGCCATCCTGTCGAACGAGAAATATCGCGGTATTCGCCTGGTGATCAAGAACAACAACGTGGTTTTACAGGCACACAACCCGGAGCAGGAAGAGGCCGAGGAAGAGCTCGAGGTGGTGTACGACGGCGACGACATCGAGATCGGCTTCAATGTCAACTACCTGCTGGATGCGCTCGGCGCGATCGAGTCGGACTCCGTGAGCCTGGCCGTGGTAGACGGCAATTCGAGTTGTCTGCTGCGGGAGCCGGGCAACGACAACTGCAAATACGTTGTCATGCCGATGCGGCTTTAGCCGGACGCCCTTGTACCGCGCCAGTCAATCCCAAATTCCTCCAGTACTGAACGACCCTCCGGTGGCTGGCCTCCGGGTCGCAGACGCGGCCCGCCGATGACGCTGCGTCGTTTTCACTGCACGGACTTCCGCTGCCTCAGCGCTGTCGAACTGGAGATCAGTCCACGCTACAACCTGATCCATGGCGCCAACGCATCGGGAAAGACCAGCCTGCTGGAGGCGATCGCCTACCTGGGGCGCGGCCGTTCATTTCGCGGCGCACCCCTGGACCGTCTCATCCGCCATGGGGCGACGGAATTCGTTTTGTTCGGCCGGCTTGAAACCGGGACGCGCGGCGTGGCGCTGGGCGTCCGTAACAGTCGGGCAGGGCTCGAAATCAGCGTGGACGGCGATCGGACCGCAAGCGCGGCCGATCTCGCGCAAAGGATGCCCCTGCAGATTGTCGATCCGGAGGTACACAACCTGGTCGCCGGTGGTCCCGAGTTGCGACGCCGCTACTTGGACTGGATCGCGTTCCACGTGGAACATGGCTACCTGTCCCTCTGGCGCCGCTTTTGCCGGGCGCTCAGACAACGGAACGCTGCCTTGCGAGAAGACCCTGCGGCGCTACGCAGCTGGGACCTGGAGTTCGTCGACCTCGCCTTGCAAGTCCACGCGGCCCGGCTGCGGACCCTGGAAATCACGCGACCGGTCCTGACCCAAACCGGCCTGAAGCTGCTGGGCGGCCCGGTCGGATTCGAATACCAACCGGGCTGGACCCCGGAAAAATCGCTTGCCGAAGCTTTGGCGGGCGGTCGCGAACGGGATTTTCAGCAAGCCAGCACCCGGGCCGGCCCGCACCATGCCGATCTCAAAATCAGCCACGACGAACGGCAGGCGCGAAAAAGAGTCTCGCGCGGGCAACAAAAACTCCTCGCCTGCACCCTGATCCTCGCCGCCACTGAGGTCGTGCAGGCGCACCTGCAACAACCCTTGCTACTACTCCTGGACGATCCGGCCGCGGAACTGGACGGAGAATCCCTCGAGCGACTCATGGGCTCCATCGCCGGCCTCGACTCCCAGGTCCTCGCAACCGCCCTGCAACAAGACCCCTCCTTGTTCCCAGAACCTCCCGCCACGTTCCACGTGGAACAAGGCATCCTCACCCGCCAATCCTGAGCCCCTGCACGGTTCGTGCGGCCCAATCGGCGCCGCAAGGCAACGTCTCGCGTCTCCTTCCACGGTCGGTGCGCGCTCGCAGACTTGCCAGGCAGATTGGAGCGAAGCCGGGCCTGGGGGAGGTCTTTTCAGGATCGTGCGAAACAGGGATGTTTCGCACGAAGCCTACAGGGACGTATTCATGGCGTTCCTGGAAAAGACCTCCCCCAGGTCCGGCTTCGCCTGCCGAAAAGCACTCCCCTCAACCCGACGCTGCCTGCCACAAAGCGGGAGAATCCCAAGTCCAGCAACCCTCTTTAAGCGTCATTCTCAAGCGCTTTGCCCAGCACCAAATGGTACAATAGGCCGGTTACGCGCAGAGGATAGGGAATGACCGACGAGAAGCAATACACTTCCAGCAATATCAAAGTCTTAAAGGGCCTGGAAGCGGTCCGCAAACGACCGGGAATGTACATCGGGGACACCGACGACGGAACCGGTTTACACCACATGGTTTTCGAAGTCGTCGATAATTCGATCGACGAAGCCTTGGCCGGACATTGCACGGTCATCACGGTCACCATTCACGCCGACGAGTCGGTGACGATCACCGACGACGGACGTGGCATCCCGGTCGATTTGCACCCGGAGGAGGGTCGATCCGCGGCCGAGGTAATCATGACCGTCCTGCACGCCGGCGGTAAATTCGACGACAGTTCCTACAAACGGTCCGGCGGCCTGCATGGCGTCGGCGTGTCCGTGGTCAACGCCCTGTCGGAGCATCTGGTGCTGACCATCCACCGCGACGGCAAGGTTCATCAGCAGGAATACCGCCACGGCGAGCCGGTCCAGCCGCTCGCGATCGTCGGCGATACCGACAAGACCGGCACGACGCTGCGGTTCAAACCGTCGAGCGGTACTTTTACCAACATCGAGTTTCATTACGACGTGCTGGCACGACGGTTGCGCGAGCTGTCGTTTCTCAACTCGGGCGTGCGTATCGAGTTGATCGACGAGCGCGAGGACAAGCGGGATGTGTTCCGGTACGAGGGGGGTATCCGGGCGTTCGTGCAGCACCTCAACCGTAACAAGACGCCGGTGCACCCGGCCGTGTTTCATTTCCAGATCGACCGCGATGGCGTCGGCGTGGAAGTGGCGCTGCAATGGAACGACGGCTACCAGGAAAACATGTTCTGCTATACGAACAACATTCCACAGCGCGATGGCGGCACGCACCTGGCCGGCTTCCGTAGTGCGCTGACCCGCACCTTGAACATTTATATCGAACGGGAAACGTCGGCGCGTAAGGAAAAATTCACGCCGACCGGCGACGATGCCCGCGAAGGCCTGACCGCGGTCCTGTCCGTTAAGATGCCGGACCCGAAGTTCTCGTCCCAGACCAAGGACAAATTAGTTTCATCTGAAATTAAAGGTGCCGTCGAGTCTGTGATGAGCGAGCGACTGGAAGAGTTCCTGCTGGAGAATCCGCAGGAGGCGAAGGCGATCGTATCGAAGATCCTGGATGCGGCACGCGCCCGGGAGGCAGCACGCAAGGCACGCGAGATGACACGCCGCAAAGGCGCGCTCGACATTGCGGGCCTGCCCGGGAAACTCGCCGACTGCCAGGAGAAAGACCCGGCACTGTCGGAGCTCTTCCTGGTCGAGGGCGATTCCGCCGGCGGCTCGGCCAAGCAGGGCAGAGACCGCCGCACGCAGGCCATCCTGCCGCTCAAGGGCAAGATCCTGAATGTCGAGAAGGCGCGCTTCGACAAGATGCTGTCGTCGACCGAGGTGGGCACGCTGATTACTGCGCTGGGCTGCGGTATCGGACGGGATGACTTCGATCCGGACAAGCTCCGTTATCACCGCATCATCATCATGACCGATGCGGACGTCGACGGCTCGCATATCCGCACGCTGCTGCTGACCTTCTTCTACCGGCAGATGCCGGAACTGATCGAACGCGGCCACGTGTACATTGCCCAGCCGCCCCTCTACAAGATCAAGAAAGGCAAGCAGGAAGTCTACGTCAAAGACGACGCAGAACTGACCGCCTATCTCCTGAATGCCGCTTTGGAGAACGCGGAACTGCACGTGAACGCCGAGGCGCCCGCGTTGTCTGCCGCCGCGCTCGAGGCTTTGGCGAGCGAATTTACGATGGTGGAGGGAATCATTGCGCGGCTGGCCAATCGCTACGACGAAACAGTGCTCAGGGTCATCAGCAGGTTGCCCGCACTGACGTCGACCAAGACGGATGACCTGGATAAATTACAGGACTGGGCTGAAAAACTTTCGGCGGCATTGCCTCAAGCGCACGATGGGCGCGGCAATGGCAGCAACGGCGGCACCTACACGGCCGAACTCGAGCGCGGCGACAGCGATGGCGAGGGTGTCCGCATCGCGATCCGCCGGATGCAGCACGGGATCGGCGCGACCCGCTTCATCCCCCGGGAATTTTTCGAGACCAACGAATACGCACATATCGTCTCTCTCGCCGCGAAGTTGAACGGCTTGATCGGACGGGGTGCTT
The DNA here is from genome assembly GCA_050738315.1 of Woeseiaceae bacterium. GTDB lineage: Bacteria > Pseudomonadota > Gammaproteobacteria > Steroidobacterales > Woeseiaceae > IDS-8. The sequence goes on along the minus strand of JBOHZD010000019.1, from coordinate 8,564 downwards.
ACGTCGCACGCGGGGACAAGCGCTTCGAGATTGAATCATTCGCTCAAGCACTCGAATGGCTGATGAGCGAAGCACGCAAGGGCCAGTCATTGCAGCGTTACAAGGGCCTCGGCGAAATGAATCCCGAGCAGTTGTGGGAAACCACCGTCAATCCGGAAACACGGCGCCTGTTGCAGGTGAAAATCGAGGACGCGGTCAAGGCGGACGAAATTTTCACGACGCTGATGGGCGACCAGGTCGAACCGCGGCGCGAATTCATCGAACGGAACGCGCTCACGGTCTCGAACCTCGACGTCTAGCTCTAGCGGATAGATCGGGGCGCCTTCTGGCTGCATGCGGAGGAAGCTGTAGCGGGATGCGCTTTGCGGCACGTGGAGCCTGGAGCGGGGAGGTTTTTGCAGCCGCACGATCCTGAAAAGCCCTCCCCGCTCCAGCCTCCGCTCCCAACCGGCCGAGTGTCGGTGTGCGGTGCCTCGAATTCTGCCCCTGCGTTCCCGAGCGTCAGCGCTGCGGCGCCCTCCCCTCGGAGATTTCGGACATCTTGTTTTCGATCCAGGTCTGCACCAGGAGATTCGTCTCTTTCGGAGTCCGGTTGCCTGCGTCGATCGGCGGTCCGATGCAGAAACGAATCACGCCCGGCCGCTTGATGAGGCTGCGGCGTGGCCAGAGATCCCCGGCGTTATGGGCGACCGGCAGGATCTGGCAACCGGTTTCGAGTGCGAGCGCAGCGCCGCTGACGCCATAGCGGCGGGTCGTCCCGGGAGCCATGCGGGTCCCTTCCGGGAAAATGCTGACCCAGATTCCCTCCGCCAGCCGCGCCTTGCCCTGTTCGATGACCTGGTGCACGGCGCTGTGGCCGGCACCGCGATTGATGGCGATCGGCTTCAGAGTCGCGAGGCCCCAGCCAAAAATCGGAATCCATTTGAGTTCCCGCTTGAGCACCCAGCTCTGGGTCGGCAGGAAAGCGAGTTGCGCATAAGTCTCGAACACCGTCGAATGCTTGAGCATGATCACGCCCGGCTCGTCCGGAATGAACTCCAGGCCTTCGACGACGTAGTCGATGCCGCACAAAAACCGGCCCGCCCACAGCATGCTTTTCGCCCAGTTTCTTGCCATCGCGTAACGGACCCGGAAGGGCAATGGCCGGCACAAAGCAATGAGCAACGCATGCGCCAGGACGGACACAAAAAAGTACAATTGAAACAGCAGCGAACGAATGAGCAGCATCAGTCGGCAAGCCCTGGGTTTTCGCTCACCAGTTGCCGTGCTGCCGCCAGCAGGTCGGCATAGGTCTCCACGGCTTTTCCCTGCGCATTCAACGCATTCCTGGTTTGACGACCCTTGCCGGTCAGTACCAGTATCGGCCGCGCCCCGAGCGCGGTCGCTGCCTCCACATCCCGCAAGGCGTCGCCGACCACCGGCACGCCGTGCATCGGCACGCCATAGTATCGTGCGAGTCGTTCGAGCTGGCCCGTCGCCGGTTTACGGCAGTCGCAATGGTCATCCGGCCGATGCGGACAGTAAACGATGCGCCCGATCGAGCCGCCGGCGTGCGCGACCGCTCGCCGCATCTTTCTGTGTATGGCGTAGAGTGTTTCCCGGTTGAGCAGGCCGCGGCCGATGCCCGACTGGTTGGTGGCAACCGCCACGGTGAAACCGTGCTGCGTGAGCAGGGCGATCGCCTGCAGACTGCCGTCCTGCGGCAACCATTCCGCCGGTGTCTTGATGAATGCATCGGAGTCACGATTAATGACGCCATCGCGATCGAGCACTATCAAACGGACGCGCATCGCCAGCGATCAGCCAATGGACAAGCGGGAGATATCGGCAATCTGAAGAAACATCGCCCGCAGATTGCCGAGCAACGCAAGCCGGTTTTGCCGCGTTTTTTCGTCATCGGTGATGACCATCACTTCATCGAAGAACCGATCGACCGGCCGGCGCAGGTCGGCCAGTCTGACGAGCGCATCCGCATACGCGCGACGTTGCAACAAGGGCTCGATGTCTTTCCCGGCCGCGTTGATGGCCCGATAAAGTTCCTCTTCCGCCGGGTCGTCCAGCAATGCCGCGTCAACCGCGGCGAAATCCGTAGCGTCGGCCTGGCGCAGGATATTCGCGATGCGTTTGTTGGCGGCTGCGAGGCTCTCGGCCGGGGCGAGTTCGATGAAGCGGGAAACCGCCTGCAAGCGCGCATCGAAGTCGAGCAATGACGCTGGACTTCGGGCTTTGACGGCGTCGAACACGAGCGTCGGCAGATTCTGTTTTTCCGCGTACCAGGTGCGCATGCGTTCGACGATGAAGTCATACAATTCGCCCGGCGCAAGCGATGAGGCTGCCGCGGCGACGGGCTGATCCGAGTGCGAGGCGGCGAGCAGTGCAGGCAGGTCGAGATCGAGCTGGCGCTCGACGGCGATCCTGACCACCCCGAGCGCGGCCCTGCGAAGTCCGAAAGGATCCCGGTTGCCGGACGGCTTCTTGCCCAGCGCGAAATAACCCGCCAGGGTATCGATCTTGTCGGCCAGCGCCAGAATCTGGCCGGCGGTCGTAGCGGGCAGCACGTCGCCTGAAAAGCGCGGCAGGTAGAGTTCGCCAATCGCCTGGGCGACGCTGTCGGGCTCACCTGAATCCCTGGCGTAGTAACGGCCCATGACGCCCTGCAATTCCGGAAACTCGCCCACCATGCCGGTCAGCAGATCGCACCTGGACAAGGCCGCCGCGCGTTCGACCACTGCGGCGTCCGCATGCAAACGCTCCGCCATGGCGCCCGCGAGGGTCGCGACGCGCCGGCTCTTGTCGTACAGGCTCCCGAGGCCCTGGCTGTAGACGACATCCTTCAGCAACTCGCAGCGCTGGCCCAGCGTTCTGCGGCGGTCCTGTTGCTGGAAGAACGCGGCGTCCGCCAGGCGCGGCCGGATGACGCGTTCGTTGCCTTCCCGCACGACGTCCGGATGCTCGCTCTCCAGGTTGGCGACGGTGACGAACCGTGCCAGCAAGCGGCCGTCCCGGTCGGCAATCGGGAAATAACGCTGGTGACTGGTCAGGGTCGCCACGATGACTTCCCTCGGCAGTTGCAGGTACGACTCATCGAACCGGCCCGTCAACGCGACCGGCCATTCGGTCAACGCGGCGACCTCGTCGTACAACGCGTCGCTCGCCACCGGCACGCCGCCGGCTTTGGCCGCGGCGGCCTGAACGCCTGTCACGATGCGCTGCCTCCGCACCGCAAAATCCGCCAGTACAAAGCCTCGCTCTTCAAGCAAGCGCAGATATTGCGCAGGCTCCCCGACCGTGATTTCCCCGTCCGCGAGGAAACGGTGGCCCCGGGTCACATTGCCGGCCGCCAGGCCGGCGACCTGGCCGCTGACCACGTCATGGCCGTGGAGCATCAGGACCCAGTGCACGGGCCGCACGAATTCGATCTCCGAATCGCCCCAGCGCATCCGTTTCGAAACCGGCAGTTTGTCGAGCGCTTCCTGCACCAGCGCCGGCATGAGCGCCGCCGTGCGCCGCCCTTGCTCGACGGCGCGAAAGCTGAGCCATTCGCCCTTGGGCGACGATGTACGCCCGAGTTCGGAGACACTGACGCCGCAACGCTTCGCGAAAGCGCCGGCCGCCTGGGTGGCGACCCCGTTTGCGTCGAAGGCGGCGGAGACCGGCGGCCCGCGGAGTTCCGTCTCGCGATCTTGCTGCGCCGGGGCGAGGTCTGCGACCCTTACCGCGAGTCGCCGTGGACTGGCGAACGCTTCGAGCTCCCCGTGAGACAGGCGTTCGCGATCCAGTGCCGCGGCTAAATTCGCGGCGAATGCATGCATCAATTCTGTCAACGCTTTCGGCGGCAGTTCTTCGATGCCGATCTCCACCAGAAAATCGGCGGCTTTGTGTCGCGCCATGGGCTATCCGCTTTTCTGACGTTGTGGAACGGTCGCGAGCAGCGGAAATCCGAGCGCGCTGCGGCTCTCGAAGTAGCCTTCCGCGATAGCGCGGGACAGGCTCCGGACGCGAAGAATGTAACGCTGGCGCTCGCTGACCGAAATGGCCTGGCGCGCATCCAGCAGGTTGAAAGCATGCGATGCGGTGAGCATCTGCTCGTAGGCCGGCAATACCAGCCGGGTGTCGAGCAGCCGCCGGCATTCGCTTTCGGCGTGATCGAAGTGTCGAAACAGTTCGTCGATGCAGGCTTCCTCGAAGTTGTAGCGCGACTGCTCGACCTCGTTCTGATGGTAGACATCGCCGTAACTGATGCGGCCCTGCGGCCCGTCGGTCCAGGTGAGGTCGAACACGCTCTCGACGTTCTGCAGATACATGGCAAGGCGTTCCAGGCCATAGGTGATTTCGCCGGTCACCGGCCGGCACTCGAGTCCGCCCACCTGCTGGAAATAGGTGAATTGCGTCACTTCCATGCCGTCCAGCCAGACTTCCCAGCCGAGTCCCCAGGCGCCGAGCGTGGCCGATTCCCAGTTGTCCTCGACGAAGCGGATGTCGTGCACCCGGGCATCGACGCCGATCGCAGTGAGCGAGGCGAGATACAGACCTTGAAGATCCCGAGGCGACGGCTTGATCACAACCTGGTACTGGTAGTAATGCTGCAGGCGAAACGGATTGTCGCCGTAGCGGCCGTCCGTCGGGCGGCGGCAGGGCTGCACGTACGCAGCGCTCCAGGGTTCGGGGCCGATGGCGCGCAGGAAGGTGGCCGGATGGAATGTTCCTGCCCCCATTGCCATGTCGTAGGGCTGGACGACCACACAGCCCTGCTCGGCCCAGTACTGCTGCAAAATCAGAATCAGGTCCTGGAAATTGCGGCACGGGGGCGGGTTTGCCTTGGACATCAACGATTTCGCGGCTTGAACTTGGCGCAGAAGTATAACCTGCATGTCAACTGCGGGCAGCGCCAGCGAAAATCAGACGCCAGACGATCAAAACGGTGCAAGGGAACTCAAAGTGCACTAAGCTAGTGCCGCGCGACGCCCCTATCGCACTACTTTGGTGCAACGGTCACTGCGAGCGCGCCGGGGTGCTCCACAAAATCAAAGGATTAGAGCCGACCGCACTGGCACGCTTCCTGCACAACCGGTCAATCCGGAGCTACGCAGAGACGCGAAAGCTCTGGACCGGCCTCGCGCCAACAACCCTAACCGGAGGAAAACTGAAATGTCCGCTGCAGATGTGCTCGGCCTGATCAAGGAAAAGGAAATCAAATTCGTCGACTTTCGCTTCACCGACACCAAGGGAAAGGAACAGCACGTCACCGTGCCGGCCCGGGTCATCACCGAAGATATCTTCGAAGAAGGCAAGATGTTCGACGGCTCGTCCATCGCCGGCTGGAAGGGCATCAATGAGTCCGACATGATCCTGCTGCCCGACCCGGGTTCGGCGGTGGTCGATATTTTTTCGGAAGACGCCACCGTCAATCTTCGCTGCAACGTCATCGAGCCGTCGACCATGCAGGGCTACGATCGCTGTCCGCGTTCGCTCGCCGAACGCGCGGAAGCGTATATGAAATCGACCGGGATCGCCGACGCAGCTTATTTCGGGCCGGAAAACGAATTCTTCGTTTTCGACGACGTGCGCTGGGACGACACGATGCAGGGCGCATTCTATTCCGTCGACTCGGCCGAGGGCGCCTGGAATACGAGCCGCAGCTACGAAGACATGAATACGGGTCACAGGCCGACCGTCAAGGGCGGCTATTTCCCGGTCCCTCCGGTCGACTCACTACACGACATTCGTTCGGCGATGTGCCTCGCGCTCGACGAGATGGGGCTCGAGACCGAGGTGCACCATCATGAAGTCGCAACCGCAGGGCAGTGCGAAATCGGTGTCAAGTTCAGCACGCTGGTGCGCAAGGCCGATGAGGTACAGATCCTGAAATACGTCGTGCACAACGTTGCGCACAGTTTCGGCAAGACGGCGACCTTCATGCCGAAGCCGCTGGTCAACGACAACGGGAACGGCATGCACGTGCATCAGTCGCTGTTCAAAGGCGGCAAGAACCTGTTCGCGGGAGACGGTTACGGCGGATTATCCGACATGGCGCTCTTCTATCTCGGCGGCCTGATCAGGCACGCGAAAGCGCTGAATGCATTTACCAATCCGTCGACCAACAGCTACAAGCGCCTGGTCCCCGGCTTCGAGGCACCCACGATACTGGCCTATTCCGCGCGCAACCGTTCGGCATCGATTCGCATACCTTACGAATCCAATCCCAAGGGGCGCCGCATCGAATTGCGCTTCCCGGATTCGATGGCCAACCCGTATCTCGCGTTCGCCGCGATGATGATGGCAGGCCTCGATGGCATCCAGAACAGGATTCATCCCGGCGATGCGATGGACAAGGACTTGTACGACCTGCCTCCGGAGGAAGAAAAGGACCTCGATCACGTGGCGTTCTCACTGGAAGAAGCGCTGAACTCTCTCAACGCGGACCGCGCGTTCCTGAAGGCCGGCGACGTGTTTACGGACGACCTCATGGATGCTTACGTCGACCTCAAGATAGAAAACGTGACACGTCTCCGCATGACCACGCATCCGGTCGAGTTCGACATGTACTACAGCCTGTAACCTCGCGGATGCCCACGCCCGGAGGCCGCAAAGTGTGACCGGGGCGGCATTTTGCCGCGGGCCGTCTGGCTGAACGACAGGGAGCACTGCTATGCTAGTCCCATGCGGAAGTATGCCTTTATGGGTTGTGCCGTCCTGCTGGCCGCAACTGCGGCGCTGGCCCAGATCTATCGCTGGGTGGATGAGAACGGTGTGGTGCACTACGCCGATACGCCGCATCCCGGGGCAGAGGAAGTCGTTTTGCCGGACAACCCGGCACCGCAACCCTCGCTGCCTGCCGGCGCGTTGCAGCGGACCGAAACAACCGCACCTCCGCGCGACAACGCCCCGTTCCGCTACGAAAGCCTCACGGTGGCGTCGCCGGCCGCGGAAGAGACGCTATGGAATATCGCGGGCATCCTGAACGTGAGCCTGAATCTGCGGCCGGGGCTGCAGCCGGGACATCAGCTGCGGGTGTACTTCGACGGCGAAGCGCTGCCGGTCGACAGCCTGCAGTTCGAGCTGCAGGAAGTGTGGCGGGGGGAGCACAATCTGCAGGCGGAGGTGGTGGACGACGAGGGCCAGGCGATGATTCGCAGCCAGCCGACCCGTTTTTATGTCCAGCAGACGACGATCGTCAATCCGGGAGGCCGCTGACCGCCCGGAGCGGCGCGCCGCCGCCGGCCGGTGACGACCGGCCGCTCGCCGAAGACATCGTCGACAGCCTGATAACGGGCGCGATCGTTCTGGATCGCAATCTCCTGATCGTCACGATGAATCCGGCAGGAGAAGATCTGCTGGGAATCAGCCGTCATCGGGCAGCAGGCCGTTCCTTACTCAAACAGGTCGACGACGACCGCCAGCTCCAGGACATACTCCGGCGTGTCACCTCCACCGGCCTGACCTTTGCCGATGAGCTGCAACTCGGCCCGACAGAAGTTCATGCCGAACGGCGCGTGGTGGACTGCAGGGTGTCCCTGATGCAGGGCGCGCGGACGAGCGGATATCTGCTCGTCGAAATGAGCGACGTGACACGACGTTCGAGAATCAGCCGCGAAAACGCCCTCATCATGCAACACGGCGCCGGCCGTCAGATGGTTCGCCAGCTCGCGCACGAGATCAAGAATCCGCTCGGCGGGCTGCGCGGCGCCGCTCAGTTGCTTGCGCGTCAACTCGCGAGCGATGAACTGAAGGAGTACACGCAGGTCATCATCAGCGAAGCCGACCGGCTGGCGGCACTGGTCGACACACTGCTCGGTCCGGGAGGGCCGCCCAACAAGCAGCCGGTCAACATTCATGAATTGCTCGAATACGTACTGAAACTCATCGCGCCGGAGGCCGGCAAGAAACTCGTGGTGCTGCGGGATTACGATCCCGGGCTGCCGCTGATCGATCTCGATCGGGACCAGATGGTGCAGGCGTTCCTGAACCTGGTCCGGAACGCCGCGATCGCCTTGAACGGCCAGGGAGAGATCGTCGTCCGCAGCCGTGCGACGACCAACTTCACGATCGGCGAGGTCCGCCATCGCGCCATCGCGACGATCGAAATCGAAGATGACGGGCCCGGCATCCCGCCGGAACTGCAGGATTCCATCTTCTACCCGCTGGTGACCAGCCGGCCGGACGGGAGCGGGCTCGGGCTTTCGGTGGCGCAGGACCTGTTGAGCCGGCACGGCGGCTTGATCGAGTTCGAAAGCCGGCCGGGCAAAACCGTTTTCTTCGTCAGGATTCCGTTGACCGGTAATGGTGAGCTTCCAAATGGCCGCCGCTGATCTCAACGTGTGGATCGTCGACGACGATCAGTCCGTTCGCTGGGTGCTCGAGAAAGCATTCCGCCAGGCGCAGATTCAGACGCGCAGTTTCGAACGTGCGGAACATCTGCTGGAAGCGATCGAGCACGGCCGGCCGGAGGTCCTGATCACGGACATCCGCATGCCCGGCATGGACGGCTTTGCATTGCTCGAGCGGCTCGGCCGCAATCATCCCGATCTGCCCATCATCGTCATGACCGCGCATTCGGATCTCGA
>JBOHZD010000018.1:0-5024 GCA_050738315.1 Woeseiaceae bacterium | reverse complement strand
CAACTCAGATTTGTGCCTCCAAGTCAGCCGCTCGGCAGTAAACTCGCGCTAGCAGCCTGTCGGACTTAGGTCTGATCTACTGCGACGGCGGGAAATCGGTCCACTTTGGCGATCCTTTTCGTCGAATAGCTTGCTATTCTCCTCAAACGATCGCCAAACTGGACTCGATTTCCCACCGTCTCGCTACGATCGCCTAAGTCCGACAGGCTGCTAGGCGCACTAGTTTTCGGGGTCCGGCCGTTCCGGTTCCGGTTCTGCCGGGTCGTCGGCTTCGTCTTCCGCGATAATTTCTTCCGGGGGTTTTCGTTCCTTCAACCAGCGGTCGATTTGCTCCAGGTCCTGCACCTTGAGCGTTCCGGCCGCCTGTTTCAGTCGCAGCACGTTGCCGATATACACGTAGCGGCTTTGATAGTAATTCGTGATTGCCAGGTACAAGGTCCGTTGCGAATTCAGCACGTCCACGATCGTGCGGGTGCCGACGTCGAAGCCGGCCTGGGTTGCCGCGAGTGCCGTTCTGCTGGATGCCACCGCCTGCTCGAGGGCGTTGACGCGGCTGATTTCGGACAGCACGCCGAGATAGGCATCCCGGGTCACACGTTCGGTCTCCCGCGCGACGCGCTGCAGCTGCTCCATCGAGGCACGATGCAGGTACACGGCTTCGCGCACCAGCGAAGTGGTTCTTCCGCCTGAGAAGAGCGGAATGTTGACCTCGACGCCGATGAAATCGTTGTTGTCGAGGCTGTCGGCCGGCAGGAAAGGGCCGTCGGCGAAGCGCTGCTCCGCGGTCGTATCCTGACGGCTGCGGCCCGCGACGAGGTCGACGGTCGGATAATGGCCGCTGCGGCGGAAGGAGATTTCCGCGCGCGCGATTTCCTCGTCGAAACGGCTGGCCAGAAGATTGAGATTCTGTTCCATCGCCAGGTCGATCCAGGCTTCCTGGTCTTCGGGATTCGGCGTCGGCAATGGGAATTCCTCGGTCGGCGCCGCGAGTTTCGGCGTGTACTCGCCGGTGACCTCTCGCAGGAATTCCCGCGACGTCGCAAGGTCGCGCTGCGCGGCGATTTCGGCTGCAACGGCCTGGTCGTAAGCAGCCTGCGATTCCTGCACATCCGTAATGGCGATCAGGCCAACTTCGAAGCGTTGCTTGGCCTGCTCCAGCTGGCGTGCGATCGCTTCCCGGTCGGCATGGATCGAGGTGAGGCGATCCTCGGCCCCGAGCACGGCGAAATAGCGCAGCACGACCCGGATCATCAGGTCCTGCTGCGCGGCTTCATAGACGACATCCGCGCGCGCGACGGTCTTGTTTGCCTGTTTCATGCCGATGAACTGATCCCAGCGAAAGATCGTCTGGCGCAGGTTGATGTTCCATTGCGTCTGGTCGAACTCCGTTTCGAAACTGAACGGCGCAAATTCGCCCGACGTGTCGGCTTCGATCCTCGTGCCGTCCGCCGAGCCGGTCGACCACGAGCCGCTCGCGCCCAGCTGCGGCAGCAGGAAACCCCGCGCCTGGGGGGCCGCTTCCTGGGCTGCGAGCCGCAGGGCCTCGGCCTCGTGAATCAATGGATCGCTCTGCAGGGCCTGCTGGTACACCTCCAACAGCGACGCAGCAGACGCCGCGGGCGCTGCGGCAAGGGCTAAGACGATCAGTGTCAAACTTCTGAATACATTTGCATTTTTCATGTTGTTGGTCACCACCATTGAGTCGCCGGTTCAGAGTCAGGTGTTATAGTCAACTATATCACTAGATCAGTCAAGTACGCACGGAGGGAGCTCCGCACCGTTCAATATCGAGGAATACTTGCGTCGATGTCCTGCGACCAGGCATCGATTCCCCCTTCGATGTTCGCCACTCGCGAATAACCCTGCTGTGCCAGGTAAGCTGCGACGCGCGCGCTGCGCCCGCCGGAATGACAGAGCACTGCAACCGGCCTGGCACGATCCAGCTCGGTATGTCTCGACGGAATCTCCCCCATCGGGATGTTGACCGTCTTGTCGAGGCTCGCGATTTCAATCTCCCAGGGTTCTCGGACGTCGAGGAGTTGCCAAAGTTCGCCCGCAGCCGAGAGACGCAGGTATTCCTCCGGAGTCAGTGCTTCGATCATCGAACCCGTCCCGGCACTCGCAGAAGATGCTCGTAACAGTGATTCGGATGCCGCAAGCCGCTCGCTGGTTTCATGCTGCGCTCTGCCCGGTCAAAAATGAAAGGCGGGTAATGCGGCCGCGTTCAATAACGGCGGCACATTCGTCTCGAACAGGCTCGTCACTTCGGGCAGGTCGTCGGCGCCGCGAACGAGTACCTGCGCTTCCATGACCGGCGCGTTGCCGACGATGACGAACAGCCGGCCCTCGGGCTTCAATACCTCGTAAAAACGCGTGTCGAACAACGGCAGCGAGCCGGTCACGGCTATTGCGTTGAAGGGGCCTCGGGGCAGTTCGCGGGTGGCGTCCAGCGTCGCGAGTGTGACGTTTTCGATGCCCGCGGCGGCCAGGTTTCCGGCGGCGGTTTCGGTCAGATCCGGGAAAATGTCGACGCTGACCACGGAATGGGCGAGCCGTGCAAGGCAGGCCGACAGGAACCCCGAGCCGGTACCGATCTCGAGCACGCTGTCGTCCGGGGCGAGCTTGAGGGCCTGCAGCACACGGCCCTCGACGGTCGGCGTCATCATGTACTGGCCGCGGCCCAACGGAATTTCGGTATCTGCGAACGCCAGGTGCGAAAACCCCGGCGGGACGAAACGCTCCCGCGGGACCTCCGCAACCACACTGAGGACCCTGGGATCGAAGACTTCCCACGCCCGAATCTGTTGTGCGACCATCTGCTGTCGCGCGAATTCGCTGTCCATTCAGACGGCTGCCTGTAAGCCATTGAACATGATAATATTTTCGGGATCTCCCGGCAGGTTGGCGCGCTGCAGGCGCCTCGCTGCCGGCTTAATGGTGAATTATGGTGAATCGTCGCGGCGCGCTCACGTTGCTGGGATATGCTTACGAGGCACATATACAACGCTCAACTCAACAACCACAACGAATCTCCAAAGACGGAAATTCCCAAAGAGCGGCCAATAATAACAAATGATCGTTTCACGGCATCATTTGCGCGATAGCCGGAAAGGGACAAACGAGACTTGCGCTGTAATCTTTCATCAGACGACCGGGTTGTGATCATACGCGGGCGACCGTGCCGCACATCGGCAGGTGCCGGATGTCGCCGACGCTAGCCAACCTGATCCTGGCGGTGCTGCTCGCACTGGCGGCAGTCGGCCTGGCTTTGTTCTGGCGCATGAGACGCCGCATCAAACGGCGTCTGGCCGCGCTGCACCTCGAACTGGTCGCCGTTGCCGGCGACTCCTCGGTCGGGCGCCGTCTGGCAGTGACCGAAAACGGCGAAATCGGCGACCTGGCCAAAACCATCAATCGCCTGTTCGACGCGTTGGGCGAACGCGACGAGGAGATTCATGACCGCGATCGCCTCTTTGCCGATTTCGCGCGCACTCTGCCGGAGATCGTGTTGCTGCACGACGAGCGCATTCTGCTGGCAAACGAGAGCGCGGGCGCACTGGTCGGCCTGACGGCGGAACAACTTGAAGGCCGCGAGGTCGCCGACCTGGTGAAACCCGCCTATCGCGCGCTGTTTCGCAAAACCACGGCGAAGCGTCTCGCCGGCAAGAACGTGCCCAGGCGGCTGGAAATTCAGTTGATCAACGGCGACGAACAGGGCCTTTGGGTGGAGGCACAGAGCTCGTCCGTCGAATATCGCGGCAGCAAGGCCATTTTGACGATCGCCCGCGATGTCAGCTTTCGCAAAAGCCTGGAAGTTTCCTTGAGCCGCAGCAAGCGGCAGGCGCAATATACGCTTGAATCGATTGCGGAAGGCATCATCACGACGGACAACGAAGGCCGGATCGACTATATGAACCGCGCGGCCGAGGCGATGACGCGGGCGAATCGCGAAGAGACGGCCGGTCACAAGATCGGCGAATTGTTTTCCCTGATCGACGAAGCAGACCGGCGACCGCTGGGCGACCCCGTGGAACGCTGCCTGTCGATGCGTCGAAGAGTCAACATGGGGCGACGGGCACTTCTGGTCAGTCGCGACGGCGAACACGAGTACTCGGTCGAGATCACTGCCTCGCCGATCCGCGGACCCGGCACCAGCATCTCGGGCACGGTGGTCGTGTTTCATGACGTCAGCGAGATTCGCGGCCTGACCCGCCAGATGAGCTACCAGGCCACGCACGACGCGCTGACGGGACTCGTCAACCGCCGGGAGTTCGAGCGGCGTCTGGAAGAGGCGATGGATTCGGCGCTCGCGGACGACGGCGTGCACATACTCTCTTATATGGATCTCGATCGCTTCAAGGCCGTCAATGACAGTTGCGGTCACCTGGCCGGCGACAACCTGTTGCGGGAAGTTGCCGGGCTGATCAAGGAGCAGGTCCGGGATTCGGATTTCGTCGGCCGGCTGGGGGGCGACGAATTCGGCACCCTGCTGATCGGTTGTCCGCTCGACAAGGCACGCCAGATCGCGGCCGACATCTGCAACGCGGTCGCTGCTTACCGGTTTGTCTGGCAGGACAAGATTTTCAATATCGGCATTTCAATCGGGCTGGTGGAAATCAGTCATGCGAGCGGCTCGCTGCAGGATTTGATGAGCGCCGCTGATTCGGCCTGTTACGTGGCGAAGCAGCGCGGCCGCGGCCAGGTGCATGTGTATTCGACGCGCGACGAGGCCATTGCACGGGAGCGCGGCGACATCAACTGGCTGCGGCAGATGCAGACGGCGTTGCATGAAAACCGGTTCGAACTGGCGATGCAACCGATCATCGCCACCAGCGGTGGTGGTGAATCGGGACCGGCGGCCGAAGTGTTGCTGCGCATGCCGGACGAACACGGCCGGTCGGTCAATTCTGCCGAGTTTCTGCGGCCTGCGGAGCGCTACCAGCTGATGCCGCAGATCGATCGCTGGGTGGTCAACGCGGCATTGTCGGCCATTGGCGCCGGCGAGATAAAGCTACCCGGCAAAC
>JBOHZD010000017.1:0-20236 GCA_050738315.1 Woeseiaceae bacterium | reverse complement strand
CATGCGGGCGACCGAGGGTGATCGAATCAGAACTACCGCGGTTCGGCGCCCCTGTCGACGAAGAGCGTCGCGGCGCCGGCAAGAATCATGAAAACACCGCCGATGACGAGCCCGAAGATACTGCGGCCGTCGAAGAATTCGCGTAATACCAGGCCGAGTACGCTCGCAGCCACCAGCTGGGGGATAACGATGAAGAAATTGAAAATACCCATGTACACGCCCATTTTTTCCGCCGGCAACGTGCCTGACAGCAATACATAGGGCAGCGAAAGGATCGATGCCCACGCAATGCCGACCCCGATCATCGGCAGCAGCAACAGCGACGGGTCTTTAATGAAGTAAAACCCGATGAGACCGATGCCGCCGATCGCGAGATTGACCAGGTGGCACCGGCGACAACCCAGTTTGCCCGCCATGACCGGAATCGTTACGGCAGCGAGCGCGGCGAAACCGTTGTAGGCGGCAAACAACACACCCGTCCAGTCGGCGCCGTTGTTGTATAGCTCCGAGGTCACGTCGGTGGTGCCGAAGTGATGGCTGGTCACTGCCGCCGTGCCATAGATCCACATCGCGAACAGCGCGAACCACGAAAAAAACTGCACCACCGCGAGCTGGCGCATCGCGCGGGGCATGTGAAACAGGTCGTTGACGATGCTGTAGAGGCCGCCGGCCGTCCGCCCCCGCGACTGCAATACACCGGTCACGATCTGCACGAGACCGAAGACGATGGCGCCGATTGCCAGTATGTAGAGCTGCTGGTCGAGACCGGTGGCGGCGATCCACGTGAGGAACGCAGTACCGCCGATCGCCCACAGTATGCCGCCGTTTCGATATTTCGATGCCGGTCTCGTCCCGGTGCCGGCAATGGCGGCACGGCGCTGGCCGGCGGCCTCGAAAGCTGCAAGCTCTGCAGGCGAGTATTCGCGGGTTTTGAGTACGGTCCACAATACTGCGGCAATGAACACCGCGCCGCCCGCGTAAAACGCGAGCTTGACCGAATCCGGAATCTGGCCTGGCGGGGCCGTGTTACTGATGTCGAACCAGTTCGTCATCATCCACGGCAGCGCGGACGCAACCACGGCGCCGATCCCGATGAAGAAACTCTGCATGGCGAAACCGCCGGCGCGCTGTTCATCGGGGAGCATGTCGCTGACGAAGGCGCGAAACGGCTCCATGGAAACGTTGATACTCGCATCCATGATCCAGAGCATGCCTGCCGCGACCCACAAGGCCGGTGAATTCGGCATGATGAAGAGCGCAAGCGTGGCGAGGATCGCGCCAATAAGAAAGTATGGGCGGCGGCGTCCCAGCCGTCCCCAGGTGCGGTCGCTCATGTGGCCGACGATCGGCTGCACGAGCAGCCCTGTCACGGGCGCCGCGACCCAGAGTATGGGCAGGTCGTCGATCGAGGCGCCCAGGGTCTGAAAAATCCGGCTGACGTTGGCGTTCTGCAGCGCAAAGCCGAACTGGATGCCGAGAAAACCGAACGACATGTTCCAGATCTGCCAGAAGCCCAGGCGCGGCTTCGTTCTGATTGTCAATTGTTCGGCAGCCGTTGCCACGCTTGATACCCCGTCACTGTGCATTATTCCGTCATTCCCGCCCAGGCGGGAACGATGGGCCGAATAATCAGGCGTTCATTCGTTGATTCTGAAGCGAATGGCTGCGCCGCCCCCTGCTGCAAGCGGCAGTTCCAGGACGTCATCGCTCGAAAACTCCCGTTCTTCGATGACCAGGTCGTACGGATCGGACTTCCAGTCCGCGTTGTCGCCGTCCCGGTAGATTTCCGCGATATAAGCCTCGCCCGAATCGAGAAAATCCAGCGGAATCGACAACGGCCTGGCTTCCTCGTCGGTCAACGCCCCGAGATACCAGTCGGCGCCGCCGCGTTCCTTGCGCGCGATCGCGACGAAGTCGCCGACTTCTCCGGCGACCGCAACGCTTTCTTCCCAATCAGTCGGCACATCGACGATGAACTGAAAAGCATCCGGTCGTTCCTCGTAATTTTCCGGCAGGTCGGCGGCCATCTGTATGGGACTGTAGAGCACGACGTAAAGTGCGAGCTGTTTTGCGAGCGTCGTCTGTACCCGGTTTTTCGAGTCGGCGCCCTTGAAAGTCAGATCGAAAATGCCGGGCGTAAAATCCATCGGGCCGGAGAGCATCCGCGTGTACGGGAGAATCGCGGCATGCTCGGGTGGGTTCGGCGGCTCCCCCCAGGCGTTGTATTCCTGGCCGCGCGCGCCTTCGCGCGCAATCCAGTTCGGGTAGGTGCGGCGCAGCCCGGTGTCTTTTATCGGCTCGTGCGGATTGATGCTGATCTTTCGTTCCGCGGCTTCTCGGACCACGCGCAGGTGATGATTCACCATGAGCTGCCCATCGTGCCATTCGTAATGCGCGACGCCGTCGCCATCCACGCGCTTCACGCCGCCGGCGTCGGCCACATAGCCGGTTTTGACCTTGCGTACGCCGAGCGACTCGTACAGATCGAAAGCGTCTTCCATCTGGTTTTCGTAATTGGTAATGCTGCCGGAGGTTTCGTGATGGCCGATGAGGCGCACTCCCTCCTCCTCGGCGTAGGCGGTCACGGCTTCGAGGTCGAAATCAGGAAACGGCTCGGTGAAACTGAAGACATCGCCGTTCGTATACCAGTCGCCGTCCCAGCCGACATTCCAGCCTTCGACGAGCACGCCGTCGAAGCCGTACGTCGCGGCGAAATCGATATACCGTTTCGTCTCCTCGGTCGTCGCTCCGTGTTTCGGGCCGGAACCCCAGGTGCGCGTGCCGATGTGCATCGCCCACCAGATACCCACGTACTTGCCGGGTTCCACCCAGGACACGTCGCCCTGCTTGCTCGGTTCGTTCAGATTCAGTATCAGGCTCGAATTGAGCAGCCCGACGGCGTCGGGTGAGATCTGGATCGTGCGCCAGGGCGACGTGAAGGGTGTTTCGGTCTTCACGCGAATGCCGTCCGACCACGGCGTCAGGTTGGTCTGGAACACATTGGGGCGCCGTTGATCCAGCACGTAAGCCGCGTAATCGACGAGCGCCGCTTCATGAATACTCAGATGCGTGCCCGACGGCAGGCGCAGGGTCATCGGCGTATGCGCCATTGCGATGTCTTCGAGACCGGTCGTGCGGTACAGGTACTCGTACCGGTTGAAGCGGCGCCCCGGAATCCACCACGCGGTTGCATCGCCGGGCAGGTTGAATTCGGTCAGTTCGTCGACGATGTTGACCCTCCCATACTCCGCTTGCTGCGGAACCTCATAACGGAAGCCGAGGCCATCGTCGAATACGCGCATCCGCACATTGAAGAGTCGCGCAGGCTCGTCCACGGACGCGAATTCGACCAGCAGTTCGTTGTGTCGATCGGTGACCTGCCTGCGTTCACCCCACGGCTGCTCCCATACGCTGTCGTTGCCGGCCGCGTCCGTGGCGGCGATGCGAAATCCGGCGTCGAACCCATGCTGCGACTGAAATCGCAGTCCGAGCCGCGACTCATGAATGACGGCTTCGTCCCGATAATTCACCGAATATCGCGGCGTGCCTTTGCCGTCGACGTCGATCGAGACCGTGATCTGGCCGTCCGGCGAACGGACTTCGGCGGCCCACAGCGCTCCGGGAAGCGTGCAAGTCGAAAGTGCCAGGACCAGGACCGTCGTGTTCCACTTCATAAGTCGTGCCTCGGGTTGAGTCGAACGTAGTTTAACAACACCGCCGTCCATGGCCGGGCCGCTGACAGCTCATTGCATACGTATTCATCGCTTCCGGCAGGGCGGCCGATGGCGACACCCGCTGATTGTCAGTAAGCTTTTGCTTTTCGCAGGAGGGGACATTGAAGCGCACACTCGCTGTCCTGTTGTTACTGCTCGCCGTCGATGCCGGCGCCGAGTACCGCATCGATCGTCTCGAACCCGCTTTCTGGTGGGCCGCCATGCAACACGAGTTGCTGGAGATCATGGTGCACGGCGAGGGCATCGCCGAGCTCGAACCGGCGATCGAACATCCCGGCGTCGCCCTCGAGAACGTCTACCGGACGGAGAATCCGAACTATCTGTTCATCGAACTGAAGCTTTCCGGGGACGTGAATGCCGGCCGGTTCCGGATCGACTTCAAGCATGAGGGCAGTGCGGTTTTGCACCGCGAATATGAACTGCGCGCACGTCAAGCCGGTTCCGCCGGGCGGGCCGGGTTCGATTCATCGGACGTCATCTACCTGATCACCCCCGATCGATTCGCCAACGGCGACCCGTCCAACGACCAGGTCGAAGGCCTGGCTGACGGGCTGAATCGGGACGATCCGTACGGCAGGCACGGCGGCGATCTGCAGGGGATCATCGATCACCTCGACTACATTGGCGACATGGGATACACGCAGATCTGGCTGAACCCGGTGCTGGAGAACGATCAGCCGGAAGCCTCGTATCACGGTTATGCGACGACCGACTTCTATCAGGTCGATCCGCGTTTCGGCAGTAACGCGCTGTATGCCGACCTCTCGTCCGCAGCCGGCGAAAAGGGCGTCGGGCTGATTATGGACGTCATTCTGAATCACTGCGGATCGGAACACTGGTGGATGAGCGATCTGCCGACGGAAGACTGGATCAATCACGGCGGCCAATTCGTCGGTACCACGCACAAGCGGGTGAGCCTGTTCGACCCGCACGGCACCGACAGCGACAGGAAGCGTTTCAATGAGGGGTGGTTTGTGCCGACCATGCCGGATCTCAACCAGAAGAATCCCCGGCTCGCGATCTACCTGATCCAGAACAGTATCTGGTGGATCGAGTATGCAGGGCTGTCGGGCATCCGCGTCGACACCTGGTCGTATTCCGACAAGGCATTTCTATCGGAATGGGGCCTGCGACTTACGGAAGAGTATCCGGACCTCAACATCGTCGGCGAAGAGTGGATCACGAATCCGGCGATCGTTGCATATTGGCAGCATGGCACGTCGCGCCAGGACGGATATCAGTCGTATCTGCCGAGCCTGATGGATTTTCCACTGCACGACGCCGCGATCCAGGGTTTCATGGAAGAAGAAGGGTGGGGCACCGGCCTCGATCGTATTTACCGCATGCTGGCGAACGACTTTCTGTACGCAGATCCTTACAACCTGGTGATTTTTCCCGACAACCACGACATGAGCCGCATCTACACGCAACTCGACGAACGCTTCGATCTGTACAGGATGTCCCTGGTGTTTTTCCTGACCACGCGCGGTATCCCGCAGCTTTATTACGGAGACGAGGTGTTGATGTCGAATCCCGGAACCGAGGAGCACGGCGTGATTCGCAGCGACTTCGCGGGCGGCTGGCGCGGCGACCCGGCGAGCGGCTTCACGGGCCACGGCCTCACGCCACGGCAACTCGAAGCGCAGGCGCTCACTCGCAAACTCCTCAACTGGCGCAAGTCCGCGACAGCGATTCACGACGGCAAGCTCACCCAATACGCGCCCGACGGAAAGACCTACGTATACTTCCGGCACAACAATCGGCAGACGGTCATGGTTGTGATCAACAAGTCATCCGAAGAGCAGCCGATCGATGTATCGAGGTTCGATGAATTGATCGCCGGCAGGAAATCGGGCACCGACATCCTCACAGGCAAACACTACCGCCTCGACGCCCCGTTGAAAATACCCCCCAACACAGTACTGTTGCTGGATCTGCAGGAGCCCGCCGAGCGCCATGGATGGCGCGAATGCAGATCACGCAGGAGCAGTTATCTGCGAAGGGCGACAGGTTGCCCGCGTGCGGTCCCGATTCCCCGGCCGGGGTTCCGCCGGAACGCTTCTCAGACGGTTGCGAGTTCCGCCACTTTGCGCACGCTGTCGTCATCGCAGACGTAGCTTGCGGTCACAGTGCCATCCTGGGTCGATTCAAGATGGACGTCAAAATGCCACAACGTGTGGAGATGCTTCATCACCGCTTTCGCATCGTCCTCGTCCAGCGGAATCCGGTCCCGCTGGATGTGCCGCAATGTGATTGAGCGATTGCCCCGGAGGTCGACCTTGTACACCTGGATGTTCGGTTCCTGCTTGCTCAGGTTGTATTGATCGGCGAGCCCTTCCCGAATGCGGCGGTATCCCATATCGTCGTGAATGACGGTTACCTCGATTTCCTTCTGGAGATCGTCGTCGAGGATGCCGAACAGCTTGAGATTACGAATAACGGTCGGAGACAGAAATTGCAGGATAAAGCTCTCATCCTTGAAGTTCTCCATACCGTGCAGCACGGCGTCCAGCCAGTCCTTGCCGACGAGTCCCGGAAAGAATGACCGGTCTTCATCTGTCGGCGTTTCACAGATACGGCGGATATCGGTGAAGATCGAGTATCCCAGCGTGTACGGATTGATACCGTTGAAGTACGGCGAGTCGAACTCCGGCTGATAGATCACATTCGTGTGGGATTGCAGGATCTCGAACATGAAGCCATCCGACAACAGGCCCTCGTCATAAAGCGAATTCAACAACGTGTAGTGCCAGAACGTCGCCCATCCCTCGTTCATCACCTTGGTCTGGCGCTGCGGATAGAAGTATTGCGCGATCTTGCGCACGATTCTCACAATCTCGCGTTCCCACGGCTCGAGCAACGGCGCATTTTTCTCGATGAAGTAAAGCAGGTTCTCCTGCGGCTCACTCGGGAAGCGCGGCCATCGGTCGTCCTTCGCCTGCTTCTTCTTCGGCACCGTGCGCCACAGATCATTCACCTGTCGCTGCAGAAATTCCTCGCGTTCGAGCTGCCGCCTTTTTTCGTCTTCGGCAGAGATCGAGCGTGGCCGCCGGAACCGGTCCACGCCGTAGTTCATCAGTGCGTGGCACGAATCGAGTAACGACTCGGTCGCATCCACCCCGTGGCGCTCCTCACATTCGGCAATATAGTTTCTTGCAAACAGCAGGTAATTGACGATGGCGCTCGCATCCGTCCAGGTTTTGAACAGATAATTGCCTTTGAAAAACGAGTTGTGCCCGAAGCAGGCATGCGCGATCACCAGTGCCTGCATGGCGAGCGTATTCTCTTCCATCAAGTAGGCGATACACGGGTTGGAGTTGATCACCAGTTCATAGGCGAGACCCATGTGGCCACGCCGGTAATGCTGTTCGGTACTCAGGAATTGTTTACCGAGTGACCAGTGGTGATAGCCGAGCGGCATGCCGATAGACGAATAACGGTCCATCATCTGCTCGGCGGTGATGATTTCGATCTGATTCGGGTACGTGTCGAGGCGATAGCGCTTGGCGACGCCCGCAATCTGCTCCTCGAACTCCTCAAGTGTTGCGAAAGTCCACTCGGAACTTTTCCCGATCGGCTTGCGCTCCGTCATTGCGCCTTCTTTTTGAACAGCTCGTGAAATACCGGGTAGATCTCCGACGCTTGCGAAACCTTCCTCATTGCGAAGCAGTCGGGATTTTCGTCCTGTACTTCCTCATAGGCGCGCCAGAGCGCCTGCCGATCGTGTTCTGAAATTTCCACGTAAGCGAAATACTGCACCAGCGGCAGGATGCTGTTGACCAACAGGTCGCGGGCGATCGGTGAATCGTCCTGCCAGTTCTCGCCGTCGGAAGCCTGGGCGGCATAGATGTTCCAGTCTGCCATCGGATAGCGTTCGCGGATGATGTCCCGCATCAATTTCAGGACACTGGACACCACCGTGCCACCTGTCTCCCTGGAATAGAAAAATTCCTCCTCGTCCACCTCGCTCGCGACCGTGTGATGGCGGAGAAACACAATGTCGATCTTCTTGTAGGTCTGTTTCAGGAACAGGTGCAACAGTATGAAGAAGCGTTTGGCGATGTCCTTGATTTCCTGGGTCATCGATCCCGATACGTCCATCAGGCAGAACATGACGGCGTTGCTCGTCGGCAAAGGCTGCTGAATGAGGTTGTTGTACTTCAGGTCGAAATCGTCCAGAAACGGAATGTGGTTCAGGCGCCGCTCCAGGCGGTCGAGTTCGATGCCGATCTCGCGAATGCGTTCGTCCGAGCCGGCGCGTTCCTCGAGCTCCTCGAGTTCTTCCTTCAAAGCGTCGATGCGGCGCCGCAATGCGCCCCCCATCGCAATGCGCCTCGCATGCGCGCCTTTCAGCGACTGGATGACGTTCAGCCGCGCGGGAATGCCGACGTTGGTATACCCGCCCTTCTGATAGCGGAACGTTGCCGTCTCCTTGAGCTGCTTCTTGACGAGATTCGGCAGTTCGAGGTCCTCGAACATGAATTCGAGGTACTCCTGGCGAGACAGGTCGAACACGAAGTCGTCCATGTCCTCGCCGGTGTTGCTGGCATTGCGGCCGCCACCGCCACCGCCTTGCGGTCGCCTGATTCTGTCGCCGGCGATGAATTCGCGGTTGCCCGGCAGAATACGCCGCTGGTGGCCGCCGGCGCCGTGGCGGAATATCGGTTCCGAGATGTCCTTGCGGGGGATGCTGATCTCGTCGCCGCGATCGGTGTCGGTGATGCTGCGCCTGTTGACGGCATCCGCGACCGCGTCTTTGATGTGCTTGCGAAAGCGGCGCACAAAGCGTTGCCGATTGACCGCGCTCTTGTTACGACTCTCCTGGCGCCGGTCGATGATCAGAAACGCCATCGCCCATCACCGCGATTTGCGGACCCGCAGGTACCACTCGGATAACAGCCGGACCTGCTTCTCGGTGTAACCGTACTCCTTCATTCTGTGGACGAAATCCTTGTGCTTCTTCTGGTCTTCCGCCGATGCCTTCGAATTGAAGGAGATGACGGGCAGCAGGTCCTCGGTGTTCGAGAACATGTTCTTCTCGATCACGAGTTTGAGCTTTTCATAACTGGTCCAGGCAGGATTCTTGCCGTGGTTGGCGGCGCGGGCCCGCAGGACGAAGTTCACCACTTCGTGCCGGAAATCCTTGGGATTGCTGATGCCGGCCGGCTTCTCGATCTTCTCCAGTTCATCGTTCAGCGCCGAGTGATCGAGATTCTCGCCGGTCTCGGGATTGCGGTAGTCCTGATCCTGTATCCACAAATCGGCGTAAGTGATGTAGCGGTCGAAAACATTCTGGCCGTACTGCGAATAAGACTCGAGATATGCCGTTTGAATTTCCTTGCCGATGAATTCAATGTAGCGAGGCGTGAGGAACTCCTTGATGAAGTTCAGATACCGGTCGCGAACGTCCGTCGGGAACTGTTCGTGCTCGATCTGTTTCTCCAGCACGTAGAGCAGATGCACGGGATTGGCCGCGATTTCCGACGCATCGAAATTGAAGACCTTGGACAGTATCTTGAACGCGAACCGAGTCGACAGGCCCTCCATGCCTTCGTCGACGCCCGCATTATCCCGGTACTCCTGGATCGATTTGGCTTTCGGATCGGTGTCCTTGAGGCTCTCGCCGTCATAGATACGCATCTTCGAATAGATGCTCGAGTTCTCCGGTTCGATCAGCCGCGTCAGCACGGTGAACTGCGCCAGCATCCGCAGGGTGTCCGGCGCGCAGGGCGCATTGTTCAGCGAACTGTTGCGCAGCAGTTTGTCGTAGATCTTCACCTCCTCGGTGACCTGCAGGCAGTACGGCACCTTGACGATATAGACCCGGTCGATAAACGCTTCATTGTTGCGGTTGTTCTTGAAAGCCTGCCATTCCGCCTCGTTGGAGTGCGCCAGTATGATGCCTTCGAAGGGGATGGAGCCGATGGACTCGGTGCCGTTGTAGTTGGCTTCCTGCGACGCCGTCAGCAGCGGGTGCAGCACCTTGATCGGCGCCTTGAACATTTCGACGAATTCGAGAATGCCCTGGTTGGAGCGACACAGGCCGCCGGAGAAACTATAGGCATCCGGATCGTTCTGGCGGAATTCCTCCAGCCGGCGAATATCCACTTTGCCGACCAGCGAGGAGATGTCCTGGTTGTTTTCGTCGCCTGGCTCGGTCTTGGAAATCGCGATCTGGTTGAGTATCGACGGATGCTGCTTGACCACGCGGAAGCGCGTGATGTCGCCGTTGTATTCCTTGAGCCGCTTCGCGGCCCACGGCGACATGATGGTGTTGACGTAACGTTCGGGGATGCCGTATTCCTCTTTGAGAATCTGTGCGTCTTCGGCCGGCTTGAACAAGCCGAGCGGCGATTCCTGGACCGGCGAACCTTTCAGCGAGTAGAAAGGTATCTTCTCCATCAGGAGCTTCAGTTTTTCGGCGAGCGAGGATTTGCCGCCTCCGACGGGTCCCAGCAGGTAGAGAATCTGCTTTTTCTCTTCCAGCCCTTGCGCTGCATGCTTGAAGAACGAAACGATCTGGTCGATGCATTCTTCCATGCCGTAGAAGTCGTCGAACTCCTTGTAGCGCTTGATGACCTTGTTGGAAAAAATCCTGCTGAGACGAGTATCTCTGGATGTATCGACCAGTTCCGGCTCACCGATGGCAATGAGCAGCCGTTCCGCGGCGGACGCGTAAGCGGTCTTGTCCCTTTTACAAATTTCCAAATATTCCTGAAGGCTATATTCTTCTTTTTCTGTATCTTCGTAACGCGTCTGATAGTTGGCGAAGATACTCATTCGACTTCTCCTGGCTTGCGCCTGCAATGGGCTGTGAGATGTTCAAAAAATGTCGATCGAGACCTGGTAATAATCTACCCGTCCTTCTCATTGCGCTGTGACTTATGTCAACTTTAATGATAACAACTTTAGAGAGTAATTCGTCCTCCATGTTCCTGTCGCAAAAATCCCGATATACGGCCGCCCTTGTGGGGTATTTTCGGGGCAAAAAATCGGAATAGACGCCTTGGCGGCGGATTTCACCGCGTCGACGGCCGCAAAACCCTTTGTGAGTCGGTATGTTGCGGCGCGGATCTGCGCCGGGGGCTGCAGCAGCAAAATGGATGCCCGGCGGGTACCGGCCCGGCCGGAACCCAAGGCATCGGGGCGAAATGACTCCGGCTCGGACCCTTGAATAAGCACGGATCCGCGTGTCGGCAGCACGGTTTTCACGCCTGGGCGTGACAGAAGTGCTGCAAAAACTCCTCATGACCGGTCAGGCCTGAAACGGTGTCGTCGATGATTTTCCGGACGCCGTCCATGAATTCGTCGAGTTGCTGCACCGAAAGCGCGTCGGCCAGCGGATGATAGTCCTGCGGCATCAGTCCCTGGCCGATCAATACCTGTTGCCAGGCGATTTCCGAGAACAACTCATCCTGTTCGCGGAAGATCTTTCCCGTGCGGCGAAACAGCTCCATCCGGCGTCCCAGGGTCTCCGGTATCTGCATGTGGCGGCACTCGCGCCAGAACTCGCTGTCGCCGCGCTCATTGAGATGGTAGTGAAGGATGATGAAATCCCGCACGTACTCCCATTCCAGCTTCGCTTGGCGGTTGAACTCGTCGATTTCAGCCTGCTCGATCCCGGCATGCGGAAAATGCTTGACCAGGCGGATGGCATCGGCCTGGATCATGTGGATGCTGGTCGACTCCAGCGGCTCGAGAAATCCGCTGGCCAGGCCGATCGATACGCAGTTGCGTTTCCACTGGCGGACGCGGCGCCCGGTATGAAACCGAAGGATGCGCGGCTCTGCGAGCGGCGCTCCGTCGAGGTTTGCCATCAGCAGCCGAATGGCGTCGTCGTCGGACAGGTATCGGCTGCAGAAGACGATGCCATTGCCCAGGCGGTGCTGCAGCGGGATACGCCACTGCCAGCCCCCGTCATGTGCGATCGAACGGGTATAGGGCGTGAGCGGCCTGACCGATTCGCAAGGGACGGCGACGGCGCGGTCGCACGGCAGCCAGTGAGTCCAGTCTTCATAGCCCGAATGCAGCGCCTCCTCGATCAGGAGCCCGCGAAAGCCGGAGCAATCGACGAACAGGTCGCCCGTGACCGTCGTGCCGTCCCGCAATTGCAAGGTTTCGACAAATCCGCTGGCCGGATTCAGCAGGACGGCGTCGATCAGGCCCTCGATCCGTTCGACACCCAGGCGCTCGCTCCATTTGCGCAGATAGGCAGCGTACAGGCTGGCGTCGAAATGGTACGCATAGACCAGTCCCTGCAGGTTACCGGCCACGGTGCGCTCGAGTTTCGCGAACCGGTTCCGTATCGCCGCCTGGTAACCGAGGGAGTAATCCCAGAGCGAATCCTGGCGGCCGTTGCGGAGGCCGCGCGTCCAGAAATGGTGAAAGCTGCAAAACGGGAAGTCCTTGCCGATGGAACCAAAGGCGTGCATGTAGCGCTCACCCTTCTGTCTCCAGTCTACGAACTCGATGCCGAGTTTGATCGTGCCCTTCGTTTCCCTCAGGAATTCGGCCTCGTCGAGGCCGAGCGCCTTGTTGAGCGTCTGGATCGGCGGAATCGTCGCCTCACCGACGCCAACGGTGCCGATGCTCTCGGACTCGACGAGCCTGATTTTGATCGCATTACCGAGGATCTTGACGAGCAGCGCCGCGGTGAGCCAGCCGGCCGTGCCGCCGCCGACGATGACGACTTTTTCAACCTTCCTTGCCAACGTCGAACTCCTGCAATCCTGTGCAGTCAGGGAAGTGTGATCACTGACCGGCCGAATGACGGTGAAATCCGTGATTTCTGCATAAAAAAAGCCCCTGCAAAGGTATCACTTACAGGGGCTCTGCTTGCCGATTCGGGGGGAATTAATCGAAGCGGAAACTTGCTCCCAGCAGGTAGTTTCTTCCATAGTTCTGGAAATCGCGTACCTGCCGTTCGTCGTCATTGTTATAAGTTACAAACGGTTCGTTCGTCAGGTTCTGCGCCTGGAAGGTAATGGTCAGGCCCTGCAACAGCTCGATACCGGACTCGGCGAAGTTGTAGCTCACCTGCGCATCGATGATTTCCGTGTCCTTGACGGTGACGAGTTGGCGGGCAAAGCTGATGGTATAGATCTCGCCCAGGAAGTCGTCGCGTTTGCTGCCGCTCACGCGAGCCTCGAAGCCCGCATTCTCGTAGTACAGCGTGAGGTTCATGATGCTGTCCGAGAGGCCGGGCACCTTGATTTCGTTGCCGTCGATGTCGAGGCTGGAATCGAGGAAGGTGGCGCTCGCCACGAGTCCGAAGCCATCGAGCGCGTCTGTGACGATCCCGCCCGGTATGGCGCCCTGCACTTCAAAACCGCTCACGCTGCCGCCTTCGGTGTTTTCCCAGCGGCTGACCAGACCGAAGTCGGACGTGGCCACCTGGCCGTCCGGCGGCTCGATGCCGGAGAAATCGACCAGCTCGGATACGCTGACCTGCCAGTCTTGCAGCTCCTTGTGGAACACGGCCAGCGCCGCGTAGCCGTCGTCGGCGAAGTAGTACTCATAAGAAAGATCGAACTGGTCGGCCATTTGCGGGCGCAGCCCCGGATTGGCGCCGGAGCCGCTCCACTGCTCGGGACTGGCTGCGTTGAAGGTGAAACCGAAGCCCGCGTTCATGCGGTCCATGCGCGAGCGCGACAGGGTGCGCGCCAGACCCAGTCGCAACTGGTGTTCGTCCGTCAGGTGGAAAATGGTGTTGATGCTCGGCAGCACGTCGGTGTAACTGTCGCCGCCGGAGACCGGTTGGACCCTCACACGACTGGGGTCGCCGACGACGTCGACGGCGAACCCGTCCGAGCTCTGATCGGTATTGACGACTTGCAGGCCGATGTTGCCCGTCAGGCCGATGCTGCCGAGTTCGGTATCGAACTCCGCCATGGCATACGCGATAGCGACTTCCTCGCGTACAGTCCAGGTATTCAGCGCGCGCGCGGAGTCCGTCAGGCTTCCGGGCGTTTCGATGTAGTTGCCGTCGGCCCAGAAGCCGAAGGAGTCGTAGCTGATCATCTCGCCCATGCCGATGAAATCGAGCGATACGTTCGGCAGGCGGTACTGCTCGGGAATTTCCGCGACTCCCGGATAGTCGGGCAGGGTCAGGTAGACGCCCCGGTCGACCTTCGACTTTTCGCGATCGGAGTAGTAAAGGCCGAATTCGATGCCGCTCACGAAGCCGAGTTCGATGTCGCCGTCCGCCGAGAGGCGGTAGGTGTTGAGACGGTCGTCGACGTGCGGCAGGTTGATGAACCCATCCTGCGCATCGCCGGGCACCGTGTTGTTGTTGCCCCAGGCCTGGGCCCCGCCCAGCTGGAACATCGACTCGTCGCTGTAGTCGAGCGACGGAAAGAAGACCGCGCCCTCGTTGCCGCCGGTCATTTCGAACGCCAGGTCGTCGGTCGCAGCCGTCGGATCGCTCGAGCGGCCGGAACCGGAATAGCTTTCCAGGCTCCAGATGTCCCGGTCGACGTCTCCGCGACTGGCGTCGAAAATCAGCGCCCAGCGGTCGCTCAGGTCGAATTCGACGTTGACGCCGTACGACTGGAGCGTCGCTTCGCGCTTCTCGAAATCGTTGCGGATCTGGCCGCGGACGTCCTGCCACACGCCCTCCGTGACCAGCCCGTCCTCCACCGTCACCACCTCGGTGGCCTGCGCCCAGGAGCCCGGCATCTCGATGCCGCGCAGAATCTTCTCGTCCGCGAAGTCGATGTACAGCGCGTCCGCCGTGATTCTCAATGTGTCCGTGGGCTCGAACTGCACGACGCCCATGACGGTATTCCGATCGAGCAGCGAGGAGCGCACGAAAGGCTTCGCGCCGCCGTTGACCAGCCCGAGTTCCTCGTTGGTACCGACTCCGTCCGAGCAGGTCGCGTTATTGATGACGACGGCGCCCGTCACGCAATCTTCGAAGGCAGTCGGGAAGCCCCAGGAATTCCAGCGTTCTTCCTGGTTCGGCGACTCCATCGTCTGGAGCGCCAGGGCAACGCCGATCTTGTTGTCGGCAAACTGGTCGATGTAGGAAAGCGTGCTGCGCCAGCCGGCGTCATCGCCGTCCGGGTTCAGCTGGTCGAGACTGTTCTGCTCCAGGGTGGCGTTGAGCGCGAGCGTCTGTTCATGTTCGAGCGGCTTCACCGTGTGCAGGTTGATCGTGCCGCCGATGCCCTGTGTCATGAGCGATGCCTGCGGCGTCTTGTACACGGTGACGCCGCTCATGATCTCGGATGGATACAGGTCGAACTCGATGCCGCGGTTGTCGCTGATGGAAACCTGCTCACGACCGTTCAACGTGGCAGTACTGAAATCCTCACCGAGGCCCCGTATCGAGATCGAACTCGTGCGGCCGTCGAGCCGCTGCCCGGCGAGACCCGGCAGGCGGGCGATGGCCTCCGCAATGCTCGAATCCGGAAGCTTGCCGATGTCCTCCGCGGAGATCGCCTCGACGATCGAAGTCGAGTGTCGCTTCGTGTTGATCGAATCGATCAGACTGGCGCGGTACTTGCCGGTGACGACGATCTGCTCGACGGACGGTTCGTCGTCGTTCTCGTTCTCGTTCTCGTTCTGGGCACAGACATTGCCGGCAGAGATTGCGAGTGCCAGTGATACAGCGGTGGCGACCTTGTTGCGTTGGAGCCGCAGGCCCATGGTGTGTTCCCCCTGATGTAACCCGGATTCGAGTATAGGCAGGGGGTTCCGGGCTCACAACGGATTGAATACGTATTCATCATCTGGCGCATTTTATGAATTCGTATGCATTATGTTGCTCCCGAAATACCAACCCGTTAGCGTCGCGCCATTCACTTTTTCAAGTGCGTCGTCACCCCGCCCATAACAACAATGGATTCGCCAGACTTGCAACCGGTGGAACCTGACAGCCAGCAGGCAGCGGCTGCTCACGCCACCGCCATGCGCGACGAAGCATGGTGGCGCGGCGCCGTCATCTACCAGATTTATCCGCGCAGTTTCATGGACAGCAACGACGACGGGATCGGCGATCTCCGCGGCATTATCGACAGGCTTCCATACATCGCTGATTTAGGCGTCGACGCCATCTGGATATCGCCGTTCTTCCGTTCGCCAATGAAGGATTTCGGATACGACGTCAGTGATTACCGCAGGGTCGATCCGATATTCGGCGACCTCGACGACTTCGACCGACTGGTTGAGACCGCGCATCGGGCTGGTCTCAAGGTTATCATCGATCAGGTATTGAGCCACAGTTCCGACCAGCACCCATGGTTCGCGGAGAGCCGCTCGAGTCGCGACAATGCGAAAGCGAACTGGTACGTATGGGCCAATCCAAAAAGCGACGGCACGCCACCGAACAACTGGCTGTCGTTATTCGGCGGCTCGGCCTGGCAATGGGAACCGCGGCGCGAGCAATACTATCTGCATAACTTCCTGGCCAGTCAGCCCGACCTGAACTATCACGAACCGGCGGTCGTCGAGCAGATGCTCGACGAAGTCGCGTTCTGGCTCGAGCGAGGGGTCGACGGCATGCGGCTCGATGCCATCAATTTCTGTTACCACGACCTGCAGTTGCGGGACAATCCTGCCAAACCCGGTTCGGAGCGGGTCGGTCGCGGCTACAGAACCGACAATCCGTATGCCTGGCAGTATCATCAATACGACAACACGCAACCCGGGAACGTCCTGTTCCTGGAGCGATTGAGGAAACTGAGCGATTCGTATACCGAGGTCGTACTGCTGGGAGAGGTGACCGGCGAGAACCCGATCCAGACGATGCGGGAATACACCAGCGGCAGGCAGCGATTGCACATGGCGTATAACTTCGAACTGCTGGCTGATGATTTCTCGCTGGAACATATTCGCAATGCGGTAGAGAGCCTCGAGGCCGGCGCAGCCGAATGCTGGCCGTGCCGCTCCATCGGCAATCACGATGTCGCCCGGGTTACGACGCGTTGGGGAGGCAACGTCTCTTCGCAAGCGCGATCGAAGTTGCTGAATGCGTTACTGCTGTCGTTGAAGGGTTCGGTGTGCTCGTACCAGGGGGATGAACTCGGCTTGACCCAGGCATTGATTGCGCCGGAGGACATTCGCGATCCTTACGGCATGGCCTTCTGGCCGCTGTTTCAGGGGCGTGACGGCTGCCGCACGCCCATGCCCTGGTCCGCATCGCAAAAGTCGACGGGGTTTACCGGCGGCAAACCGTGGTTGCCGGTGCCGGACGAGCACCGCAGCAAGGCGGTCGACAGGCAGTTGAAAGACCGGGATTCGGTCCTGAATTCGTTTCGTACCTTCGTGCGCTGGCGGCGCGACCACATGGCACTTGTTTTCGGCGACATCCGGTGCCTCGATTCACCGCCCGAAACGATCGCGTTTATCCGCGAGTACGGCAACCAGCGGCTCCTCGTCATGTTCAATTTCAATCGCGAGCCGGTCGACTACGAGCGGCCGTTGCTTTCGCAGGCAGAAGTGCTCACCGGTCACGGGCTCCCGACCGGCCGCCTGCTCTCCAACCGCGCAGAAGTACCCGCCTACGGAGTGCTGTTTGCCGGGCTCTGACCGGGAGGTACGCGCGGCGGATCGATCGGTGGTTCTTTTTCGCTCAGCCACCCGCCGGTGAAGCCGGCGCGCGTGAGGCCGAGGCGGATGTGCGGATTGCGCCGCATCACTTCCCACACGAAACCGGTGCGATAGTTCTCGACCATGAGCAGGATCGGGCCCTGATCGATGCCGAGGTAATCGTCGGCGACCCAGCCGAAGCCCGGAATGACCTTGCCGCGTTTCAGTTCGACGTCGTAGGTAAAGCTCGGATTGAACGCATCCAGGAATCCGTATTCGGAATAGATGTGTTTGCCGTAACGGACGCGCATTTCGCGGATCGCCTGCACCGCGAGTCGCGGCGCAAAGACGATGGAACCTGCGGCAGCGGTCGGCGCGATGGTGCCGTCGTCGAAGTAGCGGCCGACTCCTTCGTGCGACGCCGGGTAGCCGATCCCACGCGCGGAATAGCTGCGAAACTGCCGCTCTTCACCCTCATAGCTCAGCAAGGCATTGACCGGCCCGTCGCTCGCCGTGAGTCCCCAGACGCCGTCGCCGTAGCCTTTCCAGCCGAGCGGATTGGCCTCGGCATAGGCGTACTGTGCGTAAGCTGCGCGCCGGCTGTTCTCGAAATAATCGAGACCCCGTTCGCGCATATAGGCGTCGCGGATCCCGCGAAAATCGACCCAGATGTGTGAATACTGATGCCCGAAGCTCGGACTGAACATCAGAAATTCCTGGTCGTAGTACATGCCCCAGAATTCGTCGTAACGCTGTGTCCACGCCTGCCACGCGTCGGGTCCCAGCGAGTGCTCCGCCGGCGCCCCCAATGCCAGCAAGTAGACGATCATCGCTTCGTTGTAGCCGGTCCAGTTCGTGGCGTGGAATCCCGTTTCGGGGCGCCACGCGAGCGTAATGCCTCCCGCGTTGGCCTGCGCCCACGGCCAGTCGACGCGGCGATAGATTTTTTCCGCCAGGTCGCGGATTCTGACCTCCGCCGGATGGTCGGTGGAGAAGTAAGATTGCGCGAACAGGACGCCGCCGAGCAGCAGGGCCGTGTCCACCGTCGACAGTTCGGAATGCGCGTAGCGTTCCCCCGTCTCGATGTTGAGAAAATGATAGAAGAACCCTTTATAGCCCGCGACACCCTCGGCTTCGGGTCCCTGCGGCGCGTTCCACAGGAAGCGCAAGGTCTTCAAGGTTCGCTCGCGCGCCGCCTCGCGAGTGATGTAGCCGCGCTGGACGCCGATCGGATAGGCCGTCAGCCCGAAACCGACGGCTGCAATGGAGGAGAATGACGGCGACGGGTAACGGTCCGGGACCAGGCCATTTTTCGGATTCGCGGTGTCCCAGAAAAACCGGAATGTGCGCTCTGTCAGGTCATCGAGCAGCGATTGTTCATCGAGGCGGGGTTCGTCGGCCAGCGCTTTGTTGACCGCCGGCACGGGTTCCGCCGCGCTCGCCGCTTGTTCGTTTGCAGGAAAGGTGTCCATGAGCTGGCCCCACGCCGGCTGCGTGCACAGCGAGGCGCAATACAATACGGCGATTGTCCAGGGCTTTCGTATCTGCATTCCCGACTCAAGCGTTGGCCCGGGCATTGTTCAGCCCACGGCCGCAGGAACCACGGATGACGAGTGTAGGACGAACGGCTTCCATCTCGCCGTGAACTGCATCCGGTTCCTCCATACAGCGCACGAGGCGTTCAAGCCCCCTGCGGCCGAATTCCGCAATGTCAATGCGCATCGTGGTCAACGCGGGTGTCACCAGGTTGGCCAGCGGGATGTCGTCGAAACCGACCAGCGCCAGGTCGTCCGGTATCGCGAAGCCCGCCTCATTGAGCGCCTGGCCGGCGCCGATCGCGATCAGGTCGTTCGCCGCAAACACGGCGTCCGGACACTCGGGAAGGGCGGCGATCCGGCGTGCTGCCCGAGCGCCGCTGTCCTGTGAAAAATCGCCATCGATGATGAGCGGTGCGACGCCGGGCCAATTCGCGGCAAGGCCATCGCGATAGCCGCGCAGCCGCTCCGCGGCATCGGAATTTGTGCGCGGACCCGCGATATGCACCACTCTCCGCCGGCCGCATACGGCCAGGTGCCGCATCACCGCCACCGCAGCACCGTAATTGTCGATCATCAAGGTGTTGTTGTGCCTGTCCGGACACCGGGTGTTCAGAAGCACCGCCGGCACACCCTCGGGCAGGCGTTCCGCGAGCAATGCCGGACGCTCATGCGACGCCATGACCAGCAGGCCGCCGACACGGCCGCGCAGCGCAGCCACGACCCGGGCATCCTGCTCCTCGTCACCGCTCGAATTGGAAATCAGGATGTGCATGCCATGCCGGCGCGCCGCGTCCTCGATGCCGCACACGAGTTGCGAAAAGAATTCGCCGTGGAGCGCCGGCAGCAGCACGCCGATCAGGTTGTTTCGCCGGGTAACCAGGCTGTGGGCGCCGTAATGCGGCACGTACTTCAGGCGGTCGATCACTTCGAGGATGCGCGTCCGCGTGAAGTCTGCGACACAATCATTGCCGTTGATCACTCTGGACACCGACGCAATGGACACTCCTGCCTCGCGGGCCACGTCTTTAACTGTCGCCCCGCGCCGCAGTCTCGTGGGTTGAGCGGGCCCGCTTGCTTTCCCGTCCACGCTTGCAACCCCCCAAAGGCGCCTTCACGTTGATCCTTGAATGTAAACGTTTACAGAACGGCAAGCAAGGTTGCATCCTGTGATCTGATTGGAGGAACGCAGGGGCGCACCCCGGGGTGTTCCAGCCGCTCGGACAGTGGAACTCGCTGGGTGGAACACCCTCGGGGGGCGCCCCTTTTCCGACCGGTGCCGGCATTCTGCACCCGGGCAGAGGCAGAATTCGGCGGCATGAGCACACGCGGAACGGTAGGAGCGGAGGCTGGAGCGGGGAGCGCTTTTCAGGATCGTGCGAAACAGGATGTTTCGCCCGAAGCCTACAGGGAGGTATTCACGGCGTTCCTGAAAAG
>JBOHZD010000016.1:0-3302 GCA_050738315.1 Woeseiaceae bacterium | reverse complement strand
ACGACCCACGGTCCGGTGCGCGGATTTCTCGATCACGATATCCACGTGTTCAAAGGCATCCGCTACGGCGCCGATACCGCACCGCGGCGTTTCATGCCGCCGTCATCGCCGGTCCCCTGGGAACACGTTGCCGACGCGTTCGAATACGGTGCGGCGGCGCCGCAGGACGGCGCCGACGCAACAATCAGCGAAGACTGCCTGTTCCTGAACGTCTGGACGCCGGATCTCGACCGAAACGCGAAGCGCCCGGTGATGTTCTATATCCACGGCGGAGCTTATTCCGACGGCTCAGGCTCGAGTCCGTTGTACGACGGCGCGGCGCTCAGCCAGCGCGGCGACGTGGTGGTCGTGACCGTGAATCACCGGCTCAATGCCTTCGGTTACCTGTACCTGCAGCGGTTCGCCGGCGAAGAGCTGGCCGATGCGGGAAACGTCGGGCAACTCGACCTGGTACTGGCGCTCGAGTGGGTCCGGAAAAACATCGCCGGATTCGGGGGCGACCCGGACCGCGTGATGGTGTTCGGCCAGTCGGGCGGCGGTGCAAAGATCGCGACGATGATGGCGATGCCGGCGGCGGCCGGCCTGTTTCAACGCGCCGCCAGCATGAGCGGGCAACAGGTCACGGCATCCGGCCCGGCAAACGCGACGACGCGGGCGCTTGCCTTTCTGCACGCGGTCGGCGTGTCACCGAAGGAAGTGCAAGCGTTGCGCACGATGCCCATGGCAGGCCTGCTCAAAGGACTGGAAGCAGCGGATCCGGTGTACGACTACGGGTCGGTGTACTTCGGCCCGGTACTCGACATGCGCTCTCTCCAGCGCCATCCTTTTTATCCGGACGCGGCGCCGCAGTCGGCGCACATCCCGATGATCATCGGTAACACGAGTGGTGAAACGCATGCCTTCCTGCGGGATCCGCATTACTACGATCTCACCTGGGACGAAGTGCCGGAACTCCTCATCCCGAACATGCGCGTGGACATCCGTCCCGAGTTCGTCGTCGCCGAGTACCGCAAGCTCTATCCGGATTATTCGCCGAGCGAGGTTTTTTTCGCGGCGACGACCGCAGCGCGCTCGTGGCGCGCGGCGGTCATCGAAGCCGAGGAACGCGCGCACCAGGAAGGCGCCGACACCTTCGTCTATCAACTGGACTGGGGCAGTCCCGTCAGGCCGGAACTCGGCGCGCCGCACGGGCTCGATATTCCGCTCGTGTTCGGCAACCTCACGACGGAAAACTCACTGACGGGTAACGGCGTGGAAGCGAAAGTCGTGTCGGCCGCGATGAGCGACGCCTTCATCGCACTTGCGCGAGACGGCAATCCGAACCATCGGCGCCTGCCGGAGTGGCGACCGTACACGTTGCCGGATCGGAAGACGATGGTGTTCGATCGCGAGCCGCATATGGAAAAGGATCCGCGCGGCGCCGAACGCCGCCTGTTCGCCACCGTCCCCTACGTACAACCGGGTACCTGATTCCGGTCACAGGGCGCGATATTCGAAGTTCCGGAAGCGCACTTCGCCTTCCCCCGCGGCATACAGACCCGGCCGCAGACTCAGGAAATCGTAGGCCACATTGTGATGGTAGCCGGACGTTTCCATTTGCACCGGAAACTTGCGCCATGCTTTTCCATCCGGACTGGTGTGGATCGTAACAATATGCTGATCGTTCTCGATGCGCATGAACACACGACTGCCGATGTCCGCCGGCTTCTCGGCATTGCGCTCGAGCCCGTAGCGATGCATGACGAATTGCCGATTGTTCATCCCGAGCCCTGCGTAAAGCCGATCGTTATAGAACAGCAACACGCCTCCCTGTGCGCCGGGTCCGATCTCGATCTCCACCTCGAAGCGATAAGCCTGGTCGCCGGCGATGAAAGTCAACGGTGACGAATCCGCAGGGGACCGACCTTTTGCCGTAACGAACAGTGCACCCTCTTCGTAGCGCACGCGCTGCATCTCATCGCTATCGGGACGGTAGAACGCCCATTGCAAACCGAACTTGTTTTTGGAGAAGTCATCCGACAAGGCGAGCCCGTGCCGCACCGCCGATCCGGATGCGGGCATCGGCAAAGGCTTCGACAGATCCCCGCCGGTGGCCTCGAACCAGCCGTCGCCGGTCCAGCGCACCGGGTCGAGCAGCGTTTGCCGGCCGAGCGTCCAGTAACCGTTCTCGTAGCCGTGATACACCAGCCACCAGCCGCCACCGGGCCCTTGCACCAGCGTGGCGTGGCCGCGCGACCACCACTTCTCCGTCGCAGAGCGGGTGCGCACCAGTGGATTGAACGGCGCGTCCTCCCACGGTCCATGCACGGAACGGGAGCGCGCCGCGATCACCATATGCCCCGTCGGCGGGCCGGCCGTGCCGCCGACCGCCGTCAACAGGTAGAACCACTCGCCGCGGCGCACGACCTTCGGTCCTTCCGGGCAGGGGCACTCGACGATCCAGTCCTCCGGATATTTCCAGGGATCGTAGACGTGTTCGACCGGTCCCGCGGTGCGCAATCCATCGTCCGTCAGCGGCACCAGGTCGCCCTGCGACAGGAACAGGTAGCGCTTGCCGTCCTTGCCGACGACGTGTCCCGGATCGATGTGTTCGTGCAGTTCGAGGTCGACCGGTTCGCTCCACGGCCCGCGGATGTCGTCGGAATGGATCACGTAAATCGAGCGGTAATCCTCGGAGCGCGCGGGAATGTAAATGTAGTAACGGCCTTCGTAGCGTGCCAGTTCCGGTGCCCACACCGAGCCGATCGGCGTCGTCAACGCGGCCGTCACCGGTTGCCAGTTCACGAGATCGCGGGAATGCCAGATGACGAGACCGGGGTAGGTATCGAACGACGAGAACGTCATGTAATAGTCGTCGCCATCTTTCAGGATCGTCGGGTCCGGGTGATCGCCCGGCATGATCGGATTCAGGTACGTGCCGTCGCCCAGGTCGGCTTTGCGCTGGTTTTCGACGCCGCGGGCCCACTTCAACTCGCTCCAGGCGTTGACGGGTGAGATCGTATTGTTTGCGTTGCCGACTGGATCAGGCTCCGCGCCGTAAAGGGCAGGAAGGAATGCGAACAGCAGGGCAGGGTTGAGAATTTTTCTCATCGGTGTGCATGCGACTGGCGGCAGCGTTCCACTATAGACACCGGTGTCATAAAAAGACACTATCGTCTCCGACGATGGCTGCAAATTTCTCGAAGCTCTGCGCCGCGACCTGGCTCTGCCTCGTCGCATTCCCGGTGTCGGCAGGCAATGACACGGCAGCGGAGGCGCGCACCATCGACCTGTGGCCCGACGGGCCTCCGGGTGTCCAGACG
>JBOHZD010000015.1:0-10372 GCA_050738315.1 Woeseiaceae bacterium | reverse complement strand
ACACGGACGTATTCACGGCGTTCCTGAAAAGGCCTCCCCGCTCCAGGCTCCGCGTGCTGCAGAGAGCCCTCCCCCCCTCCAGGCTCCGCGTGCCACAAGCTCCAACATGAAACACGTTAGCCGTCCGCCCCGATCTCCGTCCGCACCCGTATGAGCTCCGGAAAGAACTCGATATCCAGTGCCTTCTTGAGGAACGCAACGCCGGACGACCCGCCGGTCCCCTTCTTGTGCCCGATAATGCGCTCGACGGTTTTCATGTGGTGAAAGCGCCAGAACTGAAAATTGTTCGACACATCCATGAGCGCCTCGCACATTTCATAGTGTGCCCAGTTGTCGCGCGGATGCTCGTAGATGGACTTCAGCACCGCGACGACGCCGGGATATTCTTCGCGTGAACGGCTGAAGTCACGTTCCACGGCAGCCTTGGGCACGCGCAGTCCACTACGCGCAAGATGACGCAGAAACTCGTCGAAGAGTCCGGGCTCGTGGAGAGCTTGCTGCAGGCGCCGGTACCAGGTTTCCTGGTGTTTGTAGACGCTTAAGATCGACGCGCTCTTGTTGCCGAGCAGGAATTCGAGCAGCCGGTACTGCGGCGATTGAAGGCCGGATGCCTTGCCCAGCACATCGCGGAACTGCGCATATTCGCTCGGCGTCAGCGTGTCGAGTACGGTCCATTGGTTGTAAATCTGGTTCTGGATGTGTTTGACGCGCGCAAGATTCTTCACGGCGGGCGGCAAATCGTCCGCGCGGATTTCGCGCATGGCTCCTTCTACTTCATGGACGATCAGTTTGATCCACAATTCCGCGACCTGGTGCTGGATGATGAACAGCATCTCGTCGTGGTGCGGCGGGTCGCTCAGCGGCAACTGGGCGCTGAGCAGCGTGTCCAGCTGCAGATAAGCCGTGTAATCGCTGTCGCGTTCGAGCGACTTATGGATGGTGGATTCGAGCTTGCGCTTTTTCATGAGCGGAAGGACGTGGCAACGGAGGATTGCATTGTAGGCCATTTGTCCGCGCGTGCGATTACGTCGGCCGTACTGCGGCAAGGGAGGTTGCATTCGCCCTACCACAATATTGGTACCGGGCCTCGCGGATACCCGTCAGACCATGATGTATAATGCCGCCCCGCCGGGGAGGCGGCCCGGGAACGGCCGTTTCTCTACTTGACACAGCTCTGCCAGATCTGCAGTTTGGAGCAGTCCTTGGAAACCATCGCGGATTTCGAGATCCAGTACAGTCAATTCCTGGATCCGGACGGCAACGCCAGCCCGGACATACCCGACCTTGCGAGGCAAACGGACGAGCTGCTGGCCATGTACCGCTGCATGACCGAAACGCGTGTGTTCGATACCAAGGCCGTCAATCTTCAGCGCACGGGAAAACTGGGCACTTACGCTTCGTGTCTCGGCCATGAAGCGACTCATGTCGGCCTGGCCGCCGCCATGGACAAAGACGATATCTTTGCGCCGAGTTATCGCGAATACGGTGCGATGTTCTACCGCGGAGTGCAAATGTCCGACGTGCTCCTGTACTGGGGCGGTGACGAACGCGGCAGCGATTTCAGCGGGCCGCGCAGGGATTTTCCGTTTTGCGTGCCGATTGCGACCCAGTGTCTGCATGCTGCCGGCGCCGCGATGGCGTTCCAGCTGCGCGGGGAACCCCATTGCGCCGTCTCGGCGAATGGTGACGGCGGCACGTCGGAAGGCGCTTTCTATGAAGCGATGAATATCGCCGGCGCGCGCAAACTGCCGGTCGTATTCATCGTGATCAATAACAAATGGGCGATTTCGGTGCCGATCGAGCTGCAGACGGCTTCGAAAACACTGGCACAAAAAGCGGTGGCCGCAGGCATACCCGGGATACAGGTGGACGGCAATGACGTGATCGCGGTCCGGCACTGGGTGGAACGGGCACTCGCGCGCGGACGCAAGGGCGAAGGCGCGACCCTGATCGAGGCGGTGACTTATCGCTTGAGCGACCATACGACGGCCGACGACGCGTCACGTTATCGCAAAAAAGAGGAAGTCGAAGCCGCGCGCAAACTCGAACCCCTGATCCGACTGCGCAAACACCTGACCGGGCTCGGCGTCTGGAACGAAGCCAAGGAAAAGGAATTGTTGGAACAGGCCGCGGAAAAAGTGGACCAGGCGGTACAGGCGTACCTCAATACGCCGAAAGCACCGGTCGAATCGATGTTCGACTATATGTACGAGGACTTACCCGAATCTCTCGTCGAACAGCGCGAACATGCGATGAAGTATGGCGGCGGCGAGGATAGCCATCATGGCTGACGTAACGCTGATCGATGCGTTGACGATGGCGATGGCCTGGGAGCTCGAGCACGATCCCAGTGTCTTGATCCTGGGCGAGGACGTGGGCGTCAACGGCGGCGTGTTCCGGGCCACGGCCGGCCTGCAGGCGCGTTTCGGCGCGGACCGGGTACAGGATACGCCGCTGGCCGAGGGCATGATTGCCGGCATCTCGATCGGCATGGCCGCACAGGGCATGCGGCCGGTGGCCGAGATCCAGTTCATGGGATTCATCTATCCAACGGTCGACCAGATGATCAATCACGCCGGCCGCATGCGTAACCGCACCCGCGGGCGCCTGAGCTGCCCGATGGTCCTGCGCTGCCCTTTCGGCGGTGGCATCCATGCACCGGAACATCATTCCGAAAGTACCGAGGCGTTGTTCGCGCACATGCCGGGCATTCGGGTCGTCATTCCCTCCTCGCCTGCGCGGGCCTACGGCCTGCTGCTGGCCGCGATCCGCGATCCGGATCCCGTCGTCTTTCTCGAGCCGAAGAGAATCTATCGCCTGAACAGGCAAAGCGTCGAGGACAATGGCCGTGCACTGCCACTCGACGTCTGTTACATCCTGCGCGAGGGCGAGGACATCACACTCGTGACCTGGGGTGCGATGACTTACGAAACGCTGAAGGCCGCCGATCAGTTCGCAAAAAGCGGCATCAGCTGCGAAGTCATAGACCTGGCATCGATCAGCCCGATCGACTACGACACGATCCTGGAATCGGTTGAAAAAACCGGCCGACTTGTCATCATCCATGAAGCGGCGCGGACCGGCGGCATCGGCGCCGAGATCGCGGCGATCGTGGCCGAAAAAGGCTTGTACGATCTGCAAGGACCGGTCCGGCGGGTCACGGGATACGACGTCGTCATGCCGCTGTTTCGCCGTGAAATGGACTACATGCCGAGCGTCGCCAAAATCACCGATACCATTAAAGAAGCTTTGAATGACTGACCTTTTCAGCGGTTCCAGGAGAGATCGTCCATGACTACCTTCAACCTTCCGGACCTGGGCGAAGGATTGCCGGAGGCCGAAATCGTTGCCTGGCACGTCACGGAGGGCGACAGCGTGAAAACCGATCAGCTCCTCGTATCGGTGGAGACCGCCAAGGCAGTGGTGGAAGTCCCCTCGCCCTACACCGGCATCGTCGCGCGTCTGCACGCCAAAGCCGGCGACATCGTTGCCACCGGGGCGCCGCTGGTCGATTTCACCGACGCTGCAGCCGGCAGCGTGCCGACCGCAGGTTCGACGGGAACGGCGAAAGCAGCGGCTGGAGATGCGCCGCGCGACGACGCGGGCTCGGTGGTAGGCAGTGTGCAGAGCAGCAGCGAACTGGTCGAGGAAACCGCAATCGCCGGCGGCAGCCGGCATCGCGGCAAGGGCCGCGTCAAAGCGACCCCCGCCGTCCGGGCCGAAGCAAAGCGACTCGGCGTCGATCTGTCCCTGGTCACACCGACCGGCAGGAACGGACAGGTGACGGCCGGCGATCTCGCGGAATGCGCGTCCAGGGCGAAGCCGGCACAACGGCCGAAGGCCGTACGGGCCGGGGTACCCGGCCAAAGCGAGCCATTGCGGGGTCCGCGCCGCGCGATGTCGCAGAGTATGAGTCGGTCACGCGACGAGATTGCGCTGTGCACCTTGTTCGACGACGCGGACATACAGGAATGGCTGGACAAGCGCGACTTCACGGCACGCATTCTGCGCGCCACCGCGGCCGGCTGTGCCGTCGAACCCGGACTGAACGCGTTTTTCGATGCAGCCAGCATGAGCCGCCAGGTGGAAGCGCGCGTCGATGTGGCGATGGCGGTGGATACCGAAGACGGCCTGATCGTGCCGGTCATCCGCAACGTGGAACGCATGGAACTCGACGAAATTCGCGCGGCGGTGGCGAAGGTCAAGCAGGCCACCCTCGAGCGCAAGGTCGCGCCGGAGGACATGGTGAATTACACCTTCACGGTGTCGAATTTCGGCATGCTGGCGGGACGCTATGCCACACCGCTCATGGTACCGCCGACGGTCGCAATTCTCGCGACCGGCAAATTGCAGCACGACGTCGTGGCCGTCATGGGCGGCATCGAAGTGCACCGGCGAATGCCGCTGTCTCTGAGCTTCGACCATCGATGCGTAACCGGCGGCGAAGGCGCCCGCTTCCTTGCGGCTGTGATCCAGGATCTGGCAAAGCCACAGTAATCGGGTATAGAGTCCGCCACATTTAACCCGCATATTTCTCCGGCCGGAAACCCCTCAGTGCCCAAAAAGCAGCTTCGTCGCTCGAGCGACATCTCGGAACGTCTGATTGACGAACTCGTCGCGACCCGGGCTGAATCGAAAACGCTTGCCGACCACAAACAGAGAGACCTGTTCCTGCGGCAGTATTTCGGCAACGTCCCGGTCGAAGACATCCAGGGACGGTCGCTGGAAAAACTGGCACAGGCGGCAATGTCGCATCTCGATTTCGCCGCGACCCGCAAGCCCGGTCAGCCGCTGTTACGCATCGACAATCCGTCGGCGAAAAAGCATGGCTACCTGTCGGCTTATACGATCATCGAAATGGTCAATGACAACATGCCGTTCCTGGTCGATTCGGTGTCGGCCGCCATTGACCGGCAGAACCTGACGGTACACATGACCATCCATCCGGTCCTGAGAGTGCGGCGCGATGCG
Source organism: Woeseiaceae bacterium (assembly GCA_050738315.1). Taxonomy (GTDB): domain Bacteria; phylum Pseudomonadota; class Gammaproteobacteria; order Steroidobacterales; family Woeseiaceae; genus IDS-8. The sequence goes on along the minus strand of JBOHZD010000015.1, from coordinate 5,401 downwards.
GGCGGCCGCCTGCAGGAGATTCTCGCGCGCACCGACGACGGCGGTCAGACCGAGTCGTTCATTCGTTTCGCAGTGGAACGCGAGCCCGATCCGCAACACCGAAATTTGCTGGAACACGAAATTGCCAAGGTGCTTGCGGATGTCCGGGTTGCAGTCCGGGACTGGCGCAAGATGCGCAAGAAAATGCTCGACGCCAGGGCGACGGTCAAAAGCGGCCCTCCCGGGGCCGATGAAGAACTGCGTCGCGAAAGCCAGGAGTTGCTCAAGTGGATGGCGGACGACCATTTCACGTTCCTCGGCTATCGCGAATATGCGGTCCACGCTCGGGACAGCAAATTGTTCCTGCGGCCGGTCAAGGGAACCGGGCTCGGCCTCCTGACGAAAGACGAGCGCGGCGGACGCGCTGTGGAGATGAGCGAAGAAATGCGGCGACATTCACGCCGCAAGGACTGGCTGATCATTACCAAGGCCAATTCCCGCTCAACCGTGCATCGGCGCAGTTACCTGGACTACGTCGGCGTCAAGATCTATGACGACACCGGCAACGCCATCGGCGAGCAACGCTTTATCGGGCTTTTCACCTCGATTGCCTACAGCGAGAATCCGCGCAACATACCGTTGCTGCGGCTGAAAGTGCAAAGAGTCCTCGAGCGCTCGCAACTCGACCCCGCAGGCCACCGCGGCAAGGCACTCTTGCACATCCTCGATTCCTATCCTCGCGACGAACTCTTCCAGAGTTCTGTCCGCGACCTGCTGCGAACTACCAACGGTATCCTGAACCTTCAGGACCGCAGGCAAGTGAAGTTTTTCGTACGCCGTGACACGTTCCGACGTTTCTTTTCCTGCCTCGTCTTCATTCCGCGCGAGAAATACACGACGGCGATTCGCCGACGCGCGGAGGAAATACTGCTCAAGGCTTTCGACGGTATCTCCATCGATTCGAGCGTGCAGATTACGGATTCCCCGCTGGCCCGTGTCCATATTATCGTACGTACGCATACCGGCGATCGTCCCCGTATCAGCATTCGACAGATCGAACGGCAAATCGCCGACGCGGTCGTCACCTGGCGTGACCGGCTGCGCATTCATCTTGTGGACCGCTTCGGCCAGGACGAGGGTCACGCGCTGTATCGAGAATTCGGAGAGAGTTTCCCGCCAGCCTACGAAGGCGACGTCAGTCCCGGCGTTGCCTGCCTGGATGTCAAACGCATAGACGGTCTGATCAAGGGTGAGCACGAGAACTTCCTGTTGCTTCATCAGCCGGCAGGCGCGGTGGCCGATCAACTCAATTTCCGCACCTTTCGCAAGGACAGCCCACTGTTACTGTCGCGCGTCATGCCCATCCTCGAAGATATGGGTACGGAAGTTTACAGCGAACAGCCGTATCGTATTCTGCTGAAGAACGGCGAAACATTCTGGATTCAGGACTTTGAACTGCGGTTTCCGAACACCGACGAACTCGACATCGGATCCGCCGCCGCCCGTTTTGAAGAGTGTTTTCGCCAGGTGCTCGATGGTCACGCGGAAAACGACGGCTTCAATCGGCTGGTCCTGGCCGCAGGCCTGAACTGGCGGCAGATCGTGCTTGTCCGTTGTTATGCGAAGTATCTGTCGCAGCTCGGTATTCCATTCAGCCAGAACTATATGGAGGACGTGCTGGTCCTGCATGCGCAGCTCGCTCGCAGCCTGGTCGAGCAGTTCGAATTGCAGTTCCGGCCGGACGTCTCAAAAAATGAGCGCCACGATCTCTTGAAGATCTGCGTCGCGGCGATCGAACGCGGCGTGGCACGTGCCAAGAGCCTCGACGAGGACAGGATCCTGAGTGCGTTCTCGGGAGCAGTCCGCGCGACCCTCCGAACCAATTTCTACCAGAAAACTGCAAGCGGCAACCCGAAGCACTACCTGTCCATCAAGCTCGATCCGGGTCAATTGCCGGAAGTACCGCTGCCGAAGCCCAAATTCGAGATTTTCGTTTATGCGCCCGAGGTCGAGGGCGTGCACCTGCGCGGCGGGGCGATCGCCCGCGGCGGCATCCGCTGGTCCGATCGCCGGGAGGACTTCCGCACCGAGGTGCTGGGCCTGATGAAAGCGCAGGTCGTCAAAAATACCGTGATCGTGCCGACGGGCGCAAAAGGCGGCTTCGTTCCGAAACGGTTGCCCGACGGAGACCGCGATATCGTGCTGCAGGCCGTCATCGCCTGCTACAGAACCTTCATTTCAGGTCTGCTCGACCTGACCGACAACGTGGTCGAAGGCCGTGTCGTGCCGCCGCGAGACCTCGTACGGCGGGACGGCGAAGACCCGTATCTCGTCGTTGCGGCCGACAAGGGAACGGCGTCGTTTTCCGACATTGCGAACGAAATTTCAGCCCAATACGGCTTCTGGCTCGACGATGCGTTTGCGTCCGGAGGTTCCGCCGGTTACGACCACAAGAAAATGGGCATCACGGCCCGCGGCGCGTGGGAAGCCGTCAAACGGCATTTCCGGGAACAGGGGCTCAACGTGCAGACCGATCCGTTCACCGTCGCCGGCATCGGCGACATGAGCGGGGACGTGTTCGGCAACGGCATGTTGCTGTCGCCGAAGATCAAGCTGGTTGCCGCTTTCAATCACCTGCACATTTTCCTGGACCCCGACCCCGACCTGGAGGCGAGCTTTCGGGAACGAAAGCGCCTTTTCAACCTGAGCCGGTCGAGCTGGGCCGACTACAGTGAAGCGTTCATCTCCAAGGGCGGGGGCGTGTACTCGCGGCAGGCCAAGCGCATCAAGCTGAGCAAGGAAGCGCGCAGCCTGCTCGACACCGAAGAGACGTCGATGCAGCCGCTCGAGTTGATCCGCGCAATCCTGAAAATGCCAGTCGATCTGCTGTGGAACGGCGGCATCGGTACCTATGTCAAGGCAAGCACCGAGAGCCATTCCGATGTCGGTGACAAGAGCAACGACAATGTGCGGGTGAACGCCAGCGACCTGCGCTGCAAGGTCGTCGGCGAAGGCGGCAACCTCGGCTTCACGCAGCGTGGACGAATCGAATTCAGCCTGCACGGGGGTCGCATCAATACCGACTTCATCGACAACTCGGCGGGTGTCGACAGTTCGGACCGCGAGGTTAACATCAAGATCCTGCTCCGCGCCGCGGAAAAAGAGAAAGGTTTGACGCGCAAACAACGCAACAAGCTGCTGGTTGAAATGACCGACGATGTCGCCGCTTTCGTGCTGCGAAACAATTACCTGCAGACCCAGTCGATCAGCATGATGGAGGCACAGGCGCATGAACGCCTGGACGAGTCGGCGCGCCTGATCACCAACCTCGAAAAGACCGGACTCCTCGACCGTGATCTGGAATTTCTGCCGCTTGAGTCGGAAATCGAGGAACGGCGGCATCGAAAGCTTGGGCTGACGCGCCCGGAGCTCGCCGTGATCATGAGTTACGCGAAGATCGACCTGTACGACGGGCTCGCCGCTTCGGGCCAGTCCCTGGTAGATTTTCTGACCACGGACCCGCAGCGCTATTTTCCACAGGTGCTCAGGCGCCGCTATGCGGACCTGCTTCCGACGCATCGGCTGAGTCGTGAAATCCTCGCGACCCTGATCGCCAACAATATCGTGAACCGTATGGGTACTGCCTTCGTGCAGCGTCTCCAACAGGAAACCGGCGCAAAAAGGGTAACGATCGCGCGCGCATACGTCGTCGCGCGTGAACTGACCGAGGCGAACGAAATCTGGCGCTCGATCGAAGCCCTGGACTACGAAGTGCCGGCGACCGTGCAGCAGACGATGATGTTCGAAGTCAGCCGGATCCTGCGGCATGCCTGTTACTGGCTTATTGAACGCTTCGGTGACGAACTCGATATCGTAATGGCCGTCGATCACCTGAAACCGGGCATGTCGACGATCTATGCGCGCGTATTCGGTATCGTGACCGGGACTTCCCGGGACCGGCAGAGACTCGTGACTGAAGAAAATGTCAGACTTGGCGTACCCGAGAAGCTGTCGCGAAAAATGGCGGCGCTGTTACTGACGAGAGGGGGCCTCGATATTGCCGATCTCGCGCGGATCTACAGAAAGGACGTCGTTGAAACGGCAAGAATGTATTCGGCGCTGAGCGATGAGCTGGGCATCATCTGGCTGCATCGAGCCACTGAAAATCTCGCAGTCGAGGGCCGCTGGCAGGCTCTTGCGCGCAGCAACCTGCGCGACGAGTTCTATCGCATCCGGCGGGACCTCGCGGCCAGCCTGGTGCGCGGGCGCGGTAAGACGGGCCCGGTCCAGTCGTTTGAAAACTGGACCCGCAGGAACAACGCTGGCATGAGGAAACTTCAATCGATCCTGGAGGAGATGAAATTGCGCCAGGAAATCGACTTCGCGACCCTTTCGGTTGCGTCGCAGGAATTGCGAAAGCTCATCAGCAGTTAAACGGACCTCGGGAAATCACATGCCTGGAAAACTCGTCCTGTGCCGCCATGGCCAAAGCGACTGGAACCTGAAGAATCTGTTCACCGGCTGGACCGACGTCGACCTGACCGAGCTGGGCCGGCAGGAGGCGCTCGATGCCGGCCGGACGCTGCGCGAGCTGGATTACCGGTTCGACATTGCGTACACCTCGGTGCTCAAACGAGCGATCCGCACGCTGTGGCTGATGCAGGACGAACTCGACCGGATGTGGATACCGGTCGTCCGCGACTGGCGCCTGAACGAACGTCATTACGGCGCCCTGCAGGGACTGAACAAAGCGCAAACCGCCGCGAAATACGGCGACGACCAGGTGCACATCTGGCGCCGCAGCTACTCGACCGCACCGCCGCCGCTCGACCCGGACGACGAACGACATCCTTCACACGACCCGCGTTACGCAGGCATCGAAAACCTCCCGGCAACCGAATCATTGGCCACCACGCTCGATCGCGTCCTGCCCTGTTGGAACGAACTCATCGCGCCAGAACTGAAGCGCGGGCGAAACGTGTTGATCGCCGCGCACGGCAACAGCTTGCGCGCCCTGGTCAAGATGCTCGACCGGGTCTCCGACGACGAAATCACCGCGTTCAACATCCCGACCGGTATCCCGCTGGCCTATGAGCTGGACGACCGCCTTGCACCCGTCAGCCGGGAATTCCTGGGCGACCCGGAAGTGATTGCGGCGGCGACCGCTGCCGTTGCGAGTCAGGGCAAGGCAGGCCCTTCAACCTGAACCTTGGCTCGGGGACCGCAGGGGCCCGATTCGAGGGCAGCGCACACCAACACCCGGAACGGTGGGAATGGCAGAGGCCCGATTTTAGGGCAGCGCACAACCAACACCGGAACGGTGGGAGCGGAGGCTGGAGCGGGGAGGGCTTTTCAGGATCGTGCGAGACAGGGATGTCGAGCCCGAAGCCTACATGGACGTATTTACGGCGGTCCTGAAAAG
>JBOHZD010000014.1:0-2954 GCA_050738315.1 Woeseiaceae bacterium | reverse complement strand
GGCGCTCGGCGGCACGACTGCCTTGTTGCTGTTGTGCGTCTTTACCGTGGTTAATATCGCGGTACTCGTTCTGCGACGTGACCGCGTCGACCACGAGCATTTCCGCGCGCCGAAATTTCTGCCGATTCTGGGCGCGCTGTCTTGCGCCTTTCTTGCGGGCCCATGGACCGGCCGCAATCCCGTTCAATACGAGATTGCCGGGATTCTGATCGGCATCGGCATTGTGCTCTGGCTCGTGACCGTGCTGGCCAATCGCGCCACCGGCCAGAAGTCAGCGGAGCCCGCCATGGAAACCATCGGCAGTCGCGGACCGATCAACTGAGCGGCTCCAGTTCCAAAGCGATGAACGGCAGCGAGCGCCGCAGCTCCGATGCCCTCGGAGAGCGCTACTTCACCGATCAGCATGGCCCACAGCAGCTCTTGACCGCGGAAACGGCGGACTTCTGTCGCCCGGAGACGAGTTTGCTGATCGTCAGCGCGCTCAGCGGCGGCTAGGAGGGCCCCGGCATGGCGACTTCGGCGATCTTCATCAGCTACCGGCGCGACGATACGAGCGGATACGCCGGGCGGGTGTTCGATCGCCTCGTGCATCACTTCGGCGCGGAGCGGGTGTATCGCGATGTCGACACGATCGGCGCCGGCGAGGATTTTGTCGAAGCCATCCGGCAAAAGATCAACCAGTCGGACGTGCTGCTCGTGCTGATCGGCAAGCACTGGCTCACGGCCACCGACGACGATGGCCACTGGCGCCTCGCCGACGAGAAGGACTTCGTGCGCGTCGAGATCGCCACTGCGCTCGAGCGCAAGATCCGCGTGATTCCGGTGCTACTGCAGGACGCCGAGATGCCGCGGGCGAAGGACCTACCGGCCAGCCTCGCAGCGTTGGCGCAGCGCAACGCGTTCGAGATCCGCGACACGAGTTTCGACCAGGACATCGCGCAGCTCATCCATGTCCTCGCCCCCGGCTGGCGCCATAAACTGTTCCGCATCCTGCGGCAACGCCCGCTGCACGCCGCCGCACTCGCGTTGGCGGCAACGCTGCTGGGCCTGTGGGGCTATCCGCAGTTCGTCGATACACCCGACAAGGTCCGCATCCGCATCAACGAGATGGGGCTGAGCTACGACGCTGGCACCTTCGTCGATCTCGCGGAGAAAAACGACGCCCAGGCCGTCGCCCTGTATTTGCGCGCCGGCATGCCGGTCGACAGCGAGGACAACGCCGGGACGACCGGGCTGATGCGCGCGGCCCGCGCCGGACACCTGCCGCTCGTGCAGCAACTGATCGAGCGCGGCGCCGACGTCAATCGCGCGCTGCCGTGGGCCGCCGGCGCAGGTCAGCGCGCCGTGCTGGACGCCCTGCTGGCCGCGAAACCCTCGCGCGAAGCGCTCAACCAGGCGATGGTCGCGGCGGCCGGCGAACATACGGACATCATTAAGACACTGCTCGACCTGGGCGCCGATGTCGATTACCACGAGGGCGGGCGCGACACGGCGCTGGGCGCGGCGGCCAGCGCACTGAACCTCGAGAGCGTCCGCCTGCTGCTGGCGCGCGGCGCAAACGTCAATCCCGAAACCGCGAGCGGCTGGCTGCCGCTGCATCGCGCGGTCGATGCGAGCCGCCAGTCCGGAGAAGAACTACAGCGTCAGCTGGAGCTCGTGCAGTTGCTGCTCGACAAGGGTGCCAGGCTCGAAGCGCGCACGCGCTCGATGGACGACTGGCAACCGACCCCGCTGCTCCTTGCGATCCGCAAGCCCTCGCCGGAAGTCGCGCTGCATCTCCTCGAGAAGGGCGCCGATGCGAACGCGCAGACCGGCGACTTGCGCGGCAACGCGGCGCACAGTGTGCTGATGGCGGCGGCGGACAATGGCCTTGCCGAGGTCGTGCGGGCCTTGCTGGCAAAGGGGGCGTCGGTCGACGCCAGGAACAGCGCGGGAGAAACGGCGCTCCTGCTGGCTGCCGGGGGATATCGCGAGACTCAGGTGGAGGTGGCGCGCATGCTGCTCGACGCCGGCGCCGACGTCGACGCACGCAGCAATTCGGGCGCTACCGCATTGATCCGCGCCGCCAGCCGCAACACTGACGTGCTGCCGCTGTTGCTGGAGCGCGGCGCCAACGTCCATGCGGCGACAAAGAACGGCTGGACGGCGCTGATGGTCGCGGCCGAAGCAGGCCGGGATGCAAGCGTCCGTCTCCTGCTCGAAAAGGGTGCCGATCCCCGCCTCACCAACGAGGACGATCTGAACGCTGCCGCCCTCGCTGCAAAGGGCGGTCACGGCAAAGTCCTGCGGATATTGAGCGCGGCACCCGCGCCCGTTCGCATTCAGTAAGCGACCGTGAAGCGCCGCCGTGTCCGTGGAGGTGACCGTCTTACCCAGCCCATAAAATCGGGCGGGGTCGGGCGGGGCCTGCGTGGTCTTGCAACCCGGCGCGCCCAGCAGAGCCCATTCCTGGCTTTGGCTTTCGATCGACTTCGAATGCCTGATCCGAGACCGTTTGATTGACACCCCGTAGGTTAAGCAGTACCTTCACTTTTGAGAAAAAAGGGCGTTTAAGAATCCTATACGTCCAGGGAGCGCGTAGTGCGGAAATCCGCGTGCTATGTGCGCCGCGGGGGCACTGGAAACGTGACTAGGGGAACCGGACGGTAGCGCTAAGACGCATGCCTTGGGGCTTCCCAGTGGACCTCGATGTCGGCGCGCCGGCTCTCGACGGTAGTGGAATCCGTAAATACGGTTAGGGAAGCTCTGCAAAAGTGTCGCGAGCAAGCCTAGATGCGCGAAGCCGCGGAGCGAGTCGTGGGCTGCGCAGTCACTTTCGCAGAGCTTCCTTAGATTTCCTATCCTTTACCGAACAGGGGGGGGTTCGATGAAGAAGCGTAATCTCCTAATTGCCTGCTTGACCGTCGGCTTGTCGGCCTGCGATAGACTTCCTGATTACCGGCCGGTAGACGAGG
>JBOHZD010000013.1:0-6918 GCA_050738315.1 Woeseiaceae bacterium | reverse complement strand
CTTTTCAGGATCGTGCGAAACAGGATGTTTCGCCCGAAGCCCACACGGACGTGTTCATGGCGGTCCTGAAGAGCCCTCCCCGCTCCAGCCTCCGCGTGCCACCAGGCATCAGGCTCACTGTCCTCGTAACTCCAAATGCGGGCGGCATCAACCCTGTGACGATTCTTCGCCCGGCGCGAATCATGTGGTATTGAAGGCGGGCAATCGGGCCACTGAATGCAACAGGCAGCCACCATGACGGCAGACGCGCGGCAAGAGTTCGGTGAATTGCTCGAGCGCCACCGCAAGCTCGTGTTCAAGGTCGCCGGCACGTACGCGCGGCATCCTGAGGACCGTGCCGACATCGCGCAGGAGATCGCCACGCAGTTATGGCGCGCGTTCCCGAGCTACGATGCGGAGCGCCCGTTCACGACCTGGATGTATCGCATAGCCCTGAACGTGGCAATTTCGCATGTGCGGGGCAATGCACGTCGCATGCGGGATTCCATCGCCTTCGATGTGCAGTTCCATGACAGCGCTGACACCGAAACGGCCGACCCTGAAGCGGACGAGCGCGCCCGGCAGCTGCGCCAGTGTATCGCGCGGTTCGAACCGCTCGATCGCGCGCTCATCCTGCTTTATCTCGAAGAACGTAGTTATCGCGAGATTGCCGACGTGCTCGGCATCAGTGAAACCAATGTAGGCACGAAACTCGGCCGGCTCAAAGAACTCATTCGCAATGATTTTGCAACCGGAGCAACATAATGGAACTCGACGATCTGAAAACCGCCTGGCAGGAAATGGAACGTCGTCTCGAGAAGAGCGAAAACCTGAATCTGCAGTTCTTCAATGAAAGGCGACTGGACAAGGTGAAATCCGCGCTGCGCTGGTTCGGCTGGGCCCAGGCAATCGAACTCGCGGTCTGGTTTGCCCTGGTCGTCATCGTCGCTCCGTTCTGGATAGAACATCGCGAGACTGCGCATTTCCTTGTCTCCGGGCTGGTATTGCACGCGTACGGCGTGGCAGCGATCTGCCTGGGGACGGTGCAGCTGTTGATGATCGGGCGCATCCGTTTCAGCCGGCCGGTGCTGGTTATTCAGAAGCACGTTGCAGAATTACGGCGCATGCGCAGCCGCAGCACGCTGTTACTCGGCCTTCCCTGGTGTTTTCTCTGGGTGCCGTTGCTTATCGTCGGCGCTAAATGGTTGTGGGACATCGATGTCTACAGTCCTGGCTGGACCCCGGCCAGTCTCGCGTTCGGACTTGCCGTCATGCTGCTGGCGATCGGGTACGCGCGCCGCCAGCTCCATCGCCCGGCGGGTCCGGAATGGAGTCAGCGAATTCTGGATCATCTCGCGGGATGCAGTCTCAATCGCGCACAGCAACAGATCGACGCAGTCGCGCGTTTCGCGCGCGACTGACGATCGACGAGGTGCCGCGGACCTTCACGCCGGTCAGGCGGTCCGGCTCCTGCCGAGTTGGCGCAGAGCCAATTCAAATCCCGAGGTCGAGGCCAGGATATGGTCGATGGTCCCTTTGGTGGGGAAATTGAATCGCCGCAGCATGAACACGTCGTCCCCCTGGCTGTTGAGTCCGGCCCGGGTCGTCAATGCGCACTGGTACCCCGTTGTCTGCGCCAACCTGGCGGTTTCCGGAGTAAAGCTGCCACTCGGGTATGCGATGCACGTGCAATCGACGCCGAGTTCCTGTTCGATGTCGGATCTCGAACGTGCGAGTTCATCCAGCGCAACGTTTGCATCGACGAGACCCAACCTGACGTGATCCACGGTATGGCTACCGATCTCCACGCCGCGCCGACTCGCGGACCTCGCTTCTTCCCAGTTCATGACGGCCGTCCAGGGATCCGTCTCGATCACGTCGGCCAGTTTTGCGCCGCCTTCCTGCTCGAGCTCGGACGCCAGGAGTCCTACACGTTCATCGAGGTCGTCCTTGTAAGCATCTTTCATCGCGAGCCGGAGCTGCTGATACGAGACGGCAAGCGCATCTCGATTTTCGAAGTTCAGTGTGACTCTGCTGCTGCCAACCGGGATATGTCTTGGCCGGTTCGGTAGATGCTGAATAGCGTAGTCGAGGCGATCGATCCAGAACGAACGCGTGGTTCCGACGAGCCCCGTGCTGAGAAAAAACGCCGCCGGTACTTTCAGCCGCTCCAGCACCGGCAGAGCATGCGTCAGGTTGTTTCGATACCCGTCGTCAAAGGTCAGAACCATACAGGACGGCCGAATCTGCCTTTCGCCGCGGAGCATCTGCGTTGCCTCGGCCAACGATATGAATTCGTGGTGCTGCTGTAACAGCCCGAGGATGCGTTCCAGTTGTTCTACGTGGAGGCGGCTCCACAGCGGATGCCACGAAGCGCCCGGACCGTCATCCATGACCCCATGCGCCATCAAAATGCCGATACGATGGCGGTTCTTGCGCCGCCATGCGCTCAACAGGCCAGCTCGCCGTGCCAGGTTCCAGAAAACTCGTTTCACTGCTCGCCCCGGGGTGTTCGTCAGAGCCGTCTCACGCCAATAGTATCGGCCAATGGTCATCGACCGATAGTCATCGACCTATAATAATCCCAAGCGTATGAAACCCTATCGGCGCGATCCATGACCTGCGTCGCGTATCACACATTGGCGCCATGCCATAGTCTATAATCACCAGCCCGCATGGGCCGCTGGCGCTTGTCGAAGGCAGTCGTTCGTGCAATAACAATAATCGAATTTGCCCTGGAGAACACAGTGACACAGCAGGTACTCGTAACAGGCGCCGGCGGGTTCATCGGCAGCCATCTGGTGGAATTGCTGGTTCGCGAAGGCTACAAGGTGCGGGCATTTGTTCATTACAACTCAAATAACAACTGGTACAACCTCGAGCGCGCGCCGGCGGATATCCTCAAAGAGGTGGAGGTCGTCGCCGGCGATATCGTTGACCCGTATTCGGTGGACAGCGCAGTAAAAGGCTGCGAAACCGTGTTCCATCTTGCGGCTCTGATCGGCATTCCCTACTCCTACGTTGCTCCGGCCTCTTATGTGAGCGTCAACGTCAACGGGACGCTCAACGTACTCGAAGCCTGCAAGCGCTACGGTGCCCACCGCGTTCTCCACACGTCGACGAGCGAGACCTATGGCACGGCGCAATACGTTCCCATCGACGAGCAACACCCACTGGTTGGCCAATCGCCGTATTCCGCGACCAAGATTGCGGCCGACAAGCTGGCGCTGAGCTACCATTTGAGCTTCGACACGCCGGTCACCGTGGTGCGGCCCTTCAACACCTACGGTCCGCGCCAGAGCATGCGCGCAATTATTCCGACGATCATTGTGCAGGCGTTGACCAGCGGCCGGCTCAGGCTCGGCAGCCTGGATCCCGTCCGTGATCTTACGTTCGCGACCGATACCGCGCGCGGGTTCCTCGCAGCCTCGCTGTCGGACAGCGTGATCGGCGACACCGTCAATCTGGGCGTTGGTGAAGGGTCGTCCGTCAGGGACCTGGTCGACATGGTTGGCCAGTTGCTCGGCAAGAAACTGCCGGTGGAGATCGATCAGAAGCGAATCCGTCCGGCCAGCAGCGAGGTGATGCGCCTCATCAGCGACAACAGCAAGGCAAAAGAGCGCATGGGCTGGCAGCCGCGAGTCAGTCTCAAAGATGGCCTGGAGCAGACTGTCCGGTTCGTCGAGCAGAACCTCGATGCTTTCAAGAGCAACGTTTACACAGTATAACGGGTTCAAAAGGAGACAATGACCGTGGTCGCAAATCCGCTCGCCGGCACCCAGGCAGTCGTCCTTGCCGGAGGCAAAGGCACGCGCTTGCGTCCGTTGACCGCGGTTTTTCCGAAGCCCTTGGTGCCGCTCGGCCACAAACCGATCATCGAGATTTTGTTGAACAAGCTGAAGAATTCCGGCTTGCATGACATCACGATCTCAACCGGTTACCTCGCCGAACTGGTGATGGCCGTATGCGGAGACGGCTCCAGGTTCGGCCTTGCCATTCGATATTCACGGGAAGACAGGCCTCTGGGGACGGCAGGCCCGCTGGGCCAAATGGAACTCGGCGCACAAACGGTCATCGTCATGAACGGTGACCTGCTGACCACGCTGAGCTTCGCCAATGTCCTCCGGCATCACGATCAGCAACAGGCGGACGTCACGATTGCGGTGCACCGGCGCGAGATCAAGATCGACTTTGGCGTCGTCGATTCCGATTCAGAAGGTGCATTCACCGGATTTCGGGAAAAGCCGGTCTTCGATTACGAAGTCAGCATGGGCGTCAACATCCTGTCGGCAAACGCCCGGTCGCTGATCCGGCCGGATGAATACCTCGATATGCCGGATCTTATTCTCAAAGTGCACGAAAGCGGCGGCAAGGTCTGCTGTTTTCGCGAGCAGGGCTACTGGCTCGACATCGGCCGCATGGACGACTATGCCCAGGCTCAGGCCGATTTCGAAGAGAACGAAGCCAAGTTCGTCGCTCAATGATTATTTGGGTCTCGGGCGTTACGGGATTTTCCGGCGCATTTCTGGTCGACGAGATTCGACGGCGCTACCCGCGGTGCAGGATTGTCGGGCTCGGTCGCCGTGCAGACTGCGGGCTCGCGCTCGATGTCTACAGGCCGCTCGATCTCGTCGACAATCCAGAGCTCGATTCGCTGTGCCGAGAGTATCCGCCGCAACGGGTTTTCCACCTGGCGGGCGCGATGCCGCCTGCTCTGCCGGCAGAACTCTGGCACGCCAACCTGGCGGCAACTCACAACCTGCTCGTCGCGTTGGGACAGAACGGGCTGCACGAATGCCGTTTTCTCTGTGTCGGTTCATCGGCCGAACTGTCGCCGAACGCCAGCGGCTACTACACCGAGGAGGACACCGCCGTCGGCTTTTCCGAGTACGGGAAGTCAAAGGCGGCACAAACCCGCCTGGCATTCGCGTTGGGGCGTGAGCTCGACGTGCCCGTTTTCAATGCGCGTACTTTCAACCTGATCGGGCCGGGGCTGTCGACTCGTCTGGTCGCCGGTCGCTTGTGTGAGCAGCTTGCCAGCGGCGCGAGGATCGTGAAACTCGGGAATCTCCACCCGGAGCGCGACTTCGTCGATGTCCGGGATGCCGTTGCGGCATACTGCGACATCATCGAGAAGGCAGCCGCCTTCGAGATCTACAATGTGTGCACCGGGAATCCCGTCTCCATTGCGAGCCTGGTCCGCATTGCCGCCTCTGTGCTCGGCGATTCGATGCCCGAAATCGCAAGCGACGTCATGCAGGCGAAGCGCGAAGACATCAACCGTGTATATGGTGATCCGCGCAAGCTGCATGAGGCGACCGGCTGGCAGCCGCGCTTGTCACTCTTCGAATCGTTGCGCGATATGCTGGAGATCCACCGTTCGTGAGCAGGCGCTTCGATCTGTGCTTTGTCGGATTGAAATGTTACGACCTGCTTGCCGACAAGGCGGTGCCGAAATACCTCGGCGGTATAGAACGAGTCTTCGTCGCACTTGCGAAGTCGTTGAGCGCCAGCGGGCTCAAAGTAGCGTTCGTCACCTATGACGAAGGGCAGAATGATGTCGATCTGCACGACGGCATTACGGTTTTCAAAGCACATGGAGCCGACGCCGGGGTGCCTGTCCTGAGACTCCTTCACCCGCGCATGACTGCCATCTGGCGTGCCATGAAAAAGGCGGACGCGCGGTATTACCTGCAAATGGGCGCCGGTGTCGAAACTCTGGCCGTGGCATTTGCGGTGCGTGGTCTGATCAAGGACGCGCGGTTTGTCTATTGTGTCGCGAGTAATCTGGACTGCGAAAAGGACCTGCGGGGTATTCGAAGTGTGCATGAGCGGTTTCTGTATTCGCTCGGCTTGCGGCAGGCGCATTCTATCGTTGCGCAAACGGAACGGCAGGCGGCCATGTTGCAGGAAAATTTCGGTCTTGGTTCCCACGTGATCCCGATGCCGTGCGAGGTGCTTTCGACAGAAAGCAATGGCGATACGATGGCCGGCAACGGCGTGTCGGTGCAAACGGGGAGCGGGCGCGCGTCTGCATCGAATGGGCCGCTCAACGTACTTTGGGTCGGCCGTACGGTTGCAATGAAGCGCCTGGAATGGCTGCTTGACCTGGCCCTGCTGATGCCGGAAGCAGAGTTCCATGTCATTGGCACGGCCAATCAGGATTCCGAGTACTCGAAAGGGCTGGTGGTGCGAGCGCGACAGCTGGCTAACGTCCACGTTTACGGCCGTCTCTCGCAGGCCGATCTCGTGCTGCGCTATCGCAGCGCGTTTGTCTTATGTTGCACTTCATCCCTTGAGGGTTTTCCGACGACCTTTCTCGAGGCCTGGAAGGTCGGTGTGCCCGTGGTCACCACGTTCGACCCTGATCGGATCGTCGAACGTATGGATGTGGGTATATCAGTCGCGACGATTCCGGAGTTGCAGCGCGCTATTCTGCAATTGCAGGGAGACAGCAAACTCTACGACCGGCTATCCCGCAATTCGGAAGGGCTCTATCGCAACCAGTACTCGCCCGAAGCCATCGTCCGGCAGTATCTCGAGTTCATCTCGAGCGGGAACAAAGAGCGGTGGACCGCCGGTTAATCGCCGTTTGCTGCGTCTTGCACGACGGAGAGCTGACAGAAAACATAGATCTTATCCGGGACGGCTGGATACAATCCGAACCGAAGGACCGCACGCTCCTGCATCGGTCACGAGCGGGAACAGGCGCTCAGGGCGGACGACTTCGCGGCGCCGGGCTTCGATGAAAAGGCGATCTGGCAGTGAACAATGGCCTGGCGCCGCGTCGACGGCCCCATGAAAGTATTGTCGAAGCATTCTAGATAAAGACTATATTAAGTTGAATAATAAGCTATTAATTGCTCCAATGATGGATTGGACGGACCGCCATTGCCGCTATTTCATGCGGCTCCTGAGTCCGCGCGCGCGGCTGTATAC
>JBOHZD010000012.1:0-2510 GCA_050738315.1 Woeseiaceae bacterium | reverse complement strand
CTTTTCAGGATCGTGCGAAACAGGGATGTTTCGCCGAAGCCTACAGGGACGTATTCACGGCGGTCCTGAAAAGCGCTCCCCGCTCCAGTCTCCGCGCGCCCCCAGAGCCCCCCGCTCCAGCCTCCGCGTGCAACCAACCACCCCCGCCCCAGGCTCAGCGTGCCGCAAAACCTCCCAACTCCAGGCTCCGCGAGCAGCAAAAGCCTGCCAGCTCCAGTTCGAACTCGTTACAGGAAATTGAACAGCGACAGGTCTCGGGTCTTCAGGAAAGACTTCTGCGCGGCTTCCAGCATGGTTGCCTGGATGCTGAGCATCGACAGTGCCTCCGCATAGTCGAGATCCTCGATTCCGGCCAGCGTTTCCTTGAGGCCCAGCGCAAACGCGCTGTTGCTGTCCACCTGGTTTTCGATAGCCGACAGCCGTGAGCCGACCTGCGTACGGACGTCGGAAACCGCGCCCAGCGCCTGGTCGATGCCGAGTATGCCGGCGTTGATGCGATTGGTCATGTCGGCGCGCGCGACATCATCGCCGACTTGCAGGTCGACGCTGTCGGCAAGGCCGGCGACCATGTCGAAGACATTGCGATTGCGGCTGGCCTGCACCAGGAACGTATCGTTGGGGGCCGGTTGCCCGTCGATGGAAACAGCGATGCCGCGAAATGCGATCGAGTCGCCGCTTTGAAACGCACCGGCCGAGATCACCGTGCCGCCGGAATCGACGACTTCATAGTTCTGCGGGTCGACGAATCGGACCGTATAGTCATCCCGGTCGTATTGCGTCGGATCCAGCACGCTGCCCGGACCGGCGACACCCGTGCCGGCATTGGCGGGATCGGCAGCGATCGAGAACGTTCCGTTACCGGTCCGTATCTGGAAAAAGACGGCGCTGCCGGGGTCTCCGTCGGCGATCTGGCGGTTCTCGCCGATCTGTACGAAACGCTGTCCCTGGTCGCCGTTGTAGGCGAAGCTCGCGCCGGTCCGGACGACGGGTTCGATGCCGTCACGGTTGCCGGAGAACAGGTAGCGGCCGTTGCCGTCCTGCTGGTTGGCGAGTTGCACCAGTGCGTCGATGTGCTGGCGCATCTCCACGGCGATCAGTTGCCGCGACTCGTTGGACTGGGTGGCGTTGTTCGCCTGCAACGCAAGTTCCCGCACTCGTTGCAGCACGTTGTTGACGCTCTGCAGCGCCGATTCCTCGTAGCTCAGGCGATTCGTCGCCATCGTCGCGTTCCGATCGAACTGCGTGAGACGCGATACCGACTCGCGCAGTTTCAGGGACCGGGCTGCCGCGATGGGATCGTCGGCCGGAGAGAGTATCCGGCGGCCGCTTGCAATCTGTTGTTGCGTACGGTCCAGTGCCGCCTGCAACTGCAACATCATGCTGAGGCCCTGTTGGAATGCACCGCTGGTTGAAATGCGCATGCGCTACCTCCGGGTTGCGTTCAACAGGCTGTCGAAAAGAGTATTGGCAACACTGACGACATGCGCCGCGGCCTGATAGGCTTGCTGAAAGCGAATCAGATTGGCCGCTTCCTCATCGAGATTCACGCCCGACTGCGAGAGTTGTGCGTCTTCTGCGTTCGCCAGGATGACATTCTGCGCTTCGAGATTCGATTTGATTTGCTGCGTCGCTCCGCCAACAGCGGCCACAAGCTGGCCGTAATGATCGTTGATGCTGACGCTGCCGCCATCGAGCAGGCCCACCGATTGCACCTGCCCCAGCTTGAGCCCGTTGCTGTTGTCGCCCGACGCGCCCAGATTGGCCTCCAGGGTGTAGCCGTCGCCGGCTGCGGGGGTACCGCTGATTGTGAACGTCGTCCCGTTGACAGAGATCTCGTCGCCGCTGGTGTAGGTGAACGCACCGGCACCGTCAATGCTGTACGTGCCGGCAGTGGTGAACTCGAGCACGGCCGTCGTCAACAGGTTCGGATCGGCCGCGTCCGTGACCACCGGCGCGCTGATCGTCGCGGAGCCAATGTTGTCGCCCGAGCTCTGCGTCCGCACCGGCGAAGCCATGGCAATGGCCTGCGGATCGTTCACGAGCGCCGTCATGGAGCCGGCAGCGCCTTTGGGCCGGATCAGAAACCTGTCTCCGGCTGCCGGCGTCCCGGCAACGGTCAACGCCAGTCCCGCCGCCGTGTAGGGATCGGCCGCGGTGCCGCTGCCGGACATCGGCACCGCCTGTCCGGTCGCCCGCATTTCCAGCGTGTAGCCCACGCCGTCGTACTCGAGGATGTAATCCGTATCGTCGAGGGCAGTGATGTCGCTGACCGCCACACCCACCGTGCCGGAACCCGTATTGTTCGCGGAATAAAGGACGGCCGGCGGGTCGATGCCGAAGAAGCCGCCCCCCAGTTCGCCGTACAGATCCATGCCGGCCGCATGTTGCTCGTTGAAACCCGTAGTGAGCGCCAGCGCCGTTTCGCCGAGCGCCTGACGGGTCGGCTCCAGCATTTGCGCACGGAACTCGAGCAGACCGCCGAGCGCCCCGCCGGAGAGGCTCGTCGTCAC
>JBOHZD010000011.1:0-8719 GCA_050738315.1 Woeseiaceae bacterium | reverse complement strand
GTCTTCGAGGCCGATGGCGCAGGCGGCGTGCGCTTACCCAGCGCGGGCTGCTCGATCGTGATGATGCCGAGGCGATGGGTGCCGGCCTTCGCCCTGGAGCGGCTCGATTCCGGCCATCTGCTCTACGAAAGCGTCAAGCCCGGCCCCGGCGGCAGTGTCAGCGTCCTGCTGACACTGCTCGAGCTGATCGACCGACTGGCTGCCCTGGCGAAAAACCAGGTACTCGATTGCAGCAACTACCTGATTTGTCGGGTACTCCTACAGCGCTACCAGAATTGTACGACAACGAATCGTACAAAAAGCTAAAGTAACTCTAGATAATTGCTGCAACTTATTGATTTGGCGCGCCCGGAGGGACTCGAACCCCCGACCCCCTGGTTCGAAGCCGGATGCTCCTTCTCGTACTATAATTATATAAATCATACAGTTATAGCTTTGGAATTGTGACATAAGAAACACTATACGACTATTGTGAATCAATAACGTAGGAATATTGATAGGCGTCGAATGTCACAGCGAGTGCCTTGACCCACTGCTGTTCTAGAACAGGGCTGGACCTGGAGCGAAAGCTCCCTACTTCCAAGCACTACTACAACCGATATCGCTGCCACGCAGGGCTCACGGGCTTTACGCCGAATCAATGTGGTGGCAAGCCCAGCGATCCGGTCGCGACCCTTACCTCTTATTGTTGGATTCCTGGTCAGTGCCTGGTTTAGGAATTCGCGACAGACCAGGACCGGGCTCATCGAGATCCTCATCAAGCCAACGGTTCCCAACCCCTCTTTAGCCCGCACCCCCCGCGCGATGCAAAAATGCCCCGTAAATGGGCGCTTCGGGGCGATGTAATAGCTCGATGTTTCCTGATCCGGGACCGAGAACTACCGCGATTGACAGCTAAAAGGGCCAGTCGTATCGTCCCGTCTAAAAAAAGGGCGTTTAAATTTCTTAGTCGTTAGTCGTCGACGAGAACATTATCCTGACCCCTCCGATCCGCTTCGTTTTGGAACAAGCGCTCGAATTCATCGACGACGACGAGCTGGTCGAGGTGACGCCTAACCTAAGGCCATCCGGCTGCGAAAAAAGCTCCTCAACGAACACCAACGCAAACGCGCCGAGCGCGCCGCTGCGCTTCGTCACCGCGACTTCCACGATGGCCGTGACGCCGCGGAGCGGCCCAGGACGGCACGCGCATGAGCGACTCCCCCGTGGTGCGGCGCGCGATCATGCCACGGCCGCACCGTGCCGCGGCGTCTACGGTCGCGCGCTCGACCAGGCGAGCCGGCTGCCGGCGACGCCCCGGTACTCGACGGTTACGCAGGCGGCAACGCCGTCGGCGCACCGCCCGCACCGCGCGCCCGCCGCCACCACGTCGCGGCAGACGTTCTGGTGGTCCGGCCCTCCCAGGCTGCTGGCGGACCGAGCGTCGAGCACGCCGGTCAGCGAGACGCTGGCGAGCCCCTCGCCCTGGCGATCGAACGCGCCGGCGACCACGAGCTTCTTGATCGGAAGGACACCGCGCTCGGTCTCGAGCGTGACGTCGGTGGCTCGGGTCGCGAAGCGCGGATTGGTGGAGAAGTCGGCGGCGCCGAGGCTCTGCATCGGTCGGCCCTGGGCCGGCTCGGCGCTGGAGCCGCGCACCGTCCCTTCCGCCAGCGAGACCTCGATCTTCTGGCCGGTCACCTCCACGTCGAGCAGGAGTGTGTGGCGGAGCGCCGTCATCGGCACGAACGCGCCGGACGGCCTGTGCTGCCACGCCCCGCGGTCGTCGAGCCCGTAGAGGCGGCCGTCCACCGACCCGGACCCGACCGGCGGCAGCGAGGGCACGGCGATCGGGACCGGGTTGGTCGAGCCTAACAGGCCGGCGATGTTGGCCGCGTGATCCCGGAGGGAGAACGGAGCCTCCCGGTTGTTGCAGAGAAGGGCGATGGCCAGGGACTGACCGCCATAGCTGTCCCACCAGGTCCAGGCCGCGGTGTGTCCCCCGATGATCCCGCCGTGCCAGTAGGGCGGCTCGCCCGCGTCGCCGAGGAAGGTGCCCATGCCGTAATCGTTGGTGAGGTCGTCGAGGTCCGTCCAGCGAAAGCGCATGGCTTCGAGCATCGCGTCGCCCACGATCTTCTCGGTGTTGAGCGCCACGGCAAAGCGGGTCAGGTCGCCGATGGTCATCGCCCATCCACCCGCCGGTCCTTCCCAGCCCTCGAGGCCGCCGACCTGGTTGGGGTCGAACGCCTCGGACTCGACGAAGCCGCCGCCGCTCGGGCGATAGCCGACCGCGCGGTGCGGGATGTCGTCGGCCCGCCACGAGTGGGTGAGCGCCAGGCTCAGCAGATTTCCGCTCGACAGGACGTTGCCGGTGTACTGACCGATGTTGTCCCAGATCCAGGCCTCGTAGCCGCCGCTCGGGGTGCCCAGGGCGACCGCGTCGATGACCGCGCCGGCGACACTGTACCCGACGTTGGAGTAGACCCCCTGCGACGGGTCGCCGTCTTCCGGGTCATTCTGGTCGAGAGCGGCCACGGTCTCGCTCGCGTCGTAGTGGACGAACGCCGCGGCCGGCCGGGCCAGGAGCAGGCGGACCTGCTCGCAGTAGTCGGCGTCGTCCTCGTCGTCGTTGAACTGGCAGTCGTCGGCGGCGCTCGGCACATCCCAGGTCGGGGAGAACGCGAGGTCCTTGGTGGCGCCACCGACGCCGGAGCTCTGGTCGAGCAGGTCGTAGATCCGGACCTCGGCGATCTCGGCGTTGGGGGTGGCGATGTAGTCCCCGACGGTCAGATTGACGTCCAGGAGGTTGAGCTCGTGCAAGCGCAAGGCGGCGGCGGCGGTGAAGCTCTTGGCCACCGAACCGATGGCGCCGACCGTGCCCACCGACCAGTCCTCGCCGCCGAGCTCTGCCTTGCCGTACCCCTTAAGGTAGACGAGCTGCCCGGCGCGGGCGATGCCGATGGCGCAGCCAGGCTCGTCGGCGGCGCCGGCGACGTTCTGGGTCATGTAGGAGTCGACGGCGTTCCAAGTCTTGGCGGCCAGGCCGTTGTCCTTCAGCATGGTGGCCTCGACATTCGGGTCGTAGACCTGATCCGAGCCGGTCAGCTCGGGCGCCCGGTAGCAGCCCGACAGGGCGGCGGGCACGAGGAGGATGGATGCCCAGAAGCGCGCGGGACGAGTCATCCTGGATCGGCGGGTCGGACGGAGTCCTCTTGGGCAAACTTCGCTCCAATAGAGAATCGGGTTCATAGCTTTCTCTCCTTTAATGGTTTTCCGGCGCCGGCAATCACGCTCCAGCATGCGAGGTAAGATAGTGGCTGAATCGAAGCTCAGCTAGGAACTTTGTCACAAAAATTCTGTGAGAAATTCACATTTAGATTGCATCTCATCGTCAAAACGAGCGTTCACAGGGCCTGACTCCAAGGTGCGCGTAGCTATGAAGGATAAGAAATTCAGGGTGCGCCCGACCTGTTCTACATGCATTTGACCACCAATATAGGTGATCGATGCACGGTTTAGCCCAGATACCGCACCGCCTGATAAATCGGCAGGCAGTTGCTCCGTCCTTTTGCGGAAACGAGCAAGACAACCACTTTGTCAAGTGTTTAGACCTAACACGGTTACACTTGAACGTTTTCGAAGGTTAGAAAGTGCGGGGTCAATAAAGAGCTCAATGCCTTTGCGTGGAGGCTGCGAGTATGCTCGAGCGTGCGCTGGATAGCTTCTTTGAACGCGACGCATAAAGGGGCCAGGCTAATCCTGGCCCCTTTAACTCTCCTTTAACTCTGGGAGCGTGCTCTCTACTCTACCCTTTAACTCTTTAACTTGCGCTTTTGCCATATCGCGTCCTCCTTGGTACGTGGACGCGCTCAGGGTACGCGCACCCGGACCTCACAGCGGAGGGCGGTGTCAGTGCCTGTGCCTCCGTCACACCGGTCTCGACCCGTGCCTCCGTTCAGCGCATCTCGGCCCTTCTCGCCGACCAACCGGTCGCGGCCTGTGCCGCCGAACAGCCGGTCGCGCCCCGGGCCGCCGAGGAGCCGATCTTGGCCGTCGCCGCCGCAGAGGACGTCGTTGCCGCCGCGGCTGCGGAGCACGTCGTTGCCACCCTGTCCGTCGATGACGTCGTTTCCAGAGGTCCCGTTGAGGGTCTCGCTGTCGTCGGTGCCCTGGATCGTGACGGGCAAGCCGTTGCAGGTGCGCGGCCGCGGCGGTTCCCCGAACACCACATAGCTCGCCCCGGAGTTGTTGACGCCGTTACATAGTTGCTCCCGCTGTGCACAGCTAAGAATCAGCGGCCACCAGCGCGCTCTGGATATGGATGAATCTTGCGAAAAAGAACGTCTCAGAGGCCTATTCAAGCTGGGTCATAATCGGGAGGCTGAGATACCGGCTTCCCTCCTTGACCATGAGCTTGTCATTCACAAACTGGTCGAGCACGGCCATGATCTGCTCTTTGGGAACTTCCGTGTTTTTCTCTGCTTTGAGCCGCTCGTCGAGTTGATCGATGTTCTGTGCTTTGTCGCAAAACTCAATTACATCCTTTTGGACGCCTTTCAGAGAAATCCGCCGAGCCACTGCCACGGGCCGGGTATCGTGTACCACCAAAGAGTCGCCTTCGCCGTTGCGTTCGCAGATCAACTGGTCCTGCCTGTTTCTCCAGTCTGACACCTGCTGGGTGAGCGGCGCGGTGTAACCGCCGTCGTCGATCTTGGTCACGTATTTGAAGTCGAAGAAATAGACAAGGTCTGAGAGGGTCCGCTCGGAAAAAGGATAGATGAAGCGATAGACTGCGTGTGGCTTGACGTCCGTGAACCCCATTTCAGCGGCTTTTTCGAAGTTGGTGCTGAATCGGTCCATGCGGAAGTTGCCCACTCCGCCAGGAGGATTGAGATGAGTGAGGAGCTTCACCAGCTCGAGGTTCTTTGCGTAGTCGGCCGGCTGTTCGCCGGGGAAGCCAAGAATAATGTTCCAGTCGGCATAGACGTCATACTGCTTGCACCATTTCAACGTCTGGATGCCGGAAAGAGTCGTGGATCCTTTTTTCATCAAGCGAAGGACGTTAGTGCTCAAGTTCTCGATACCCGCCTGTATGTCGCTTACGCCAGCCTCGGCCAGGAGCTTGACCTGGTCCTTGGTTAAGGTGGGCCGGATCTCGAAGAAGAAGCTGACGCCTGAATTTCTGATCTTCAGCTCCGGTATCAAGGTATCGAAGTAGTCCGGGTTCAGCATGTTGTCAACCATGCGGACGTAGGTGGCTTTGTATCGTTCCACCAGCCATGCGATTTCATCGAGCACGCGTGGGGCCTGCTTAGCCCGAGACTGGATGGTGGTGCCGTTGAGACCGCAGAAGGTGCATTTGATCTTAGCCCCCCACCAGCAGCCACGAGAAGCTTCCACCAAAACTGCTGGGTACAGCGACGACGGAGCGGAGTAAGTGAGGAGCGCGCGAAAATAGTCGTCGTAGTTCGGGAATGGCAAAGCATCCATGTCGGTGGTCCCGGGCAACGGATCGGTTGACACTGAGCCCTTGCCATTTCGAAAGACGATCCCCGGCACGTCGGCGACGCTCTCGCCGTTTGCCAGGCGCTTAACCAGTTCAGGAAAGCTGCTGTCGGCCTCGCCGCAGCAAACGTAATCGACAAAGGGGAAACACCTGTGGAGCGTCGGGCCCATCACATCTTCGCAGTTGGCCCCTCCGAAAACGATCACCTTCTCCGGAAAGCGCCGCTTCACCTCGTAGGCAAGGGCCAGGCTCGACACGTTCTGCTCGAACATTGAAGTGAAGCCGACGATGTCGTAGTGGTTCCATGGGATGTTTGCCATGCAGGTCTGAAGGAAAGGTTCCACCCAATCGCCAATGTGCCGTAAGCGTTGAATGTCTTCGGGCCCGAGGTACTGGCGGGCATACTCGAAATATTCGGCGTCCGACGGAATGTCGGTCCCGAAGAAACTCCGGGCGAAAGTCCGCTCACCGGCCAGCAGCGCCGTCAGGGGAGCAAGCCACAGGTAATTCTCCCAACCGACCATGTTGGCGAAGAGCAACTTCAGATTCTCGACGTGGCATTCGATTCCTTTGCGCTCGAAGCTGGCCTTGAAAAGCCCGAGCGCCAGCGACGGACAACGCACGTCGCCAAAGGGCATGTCGATCAAGAGTACGCGTTTCATCTTTTCGTTCCTCAATTCGATTCCTGACAAACTTCAACGGTTTGCGCCAGATATGCGGCAACCGCTTCAGCGATAGGCTGTGCAGTGTGCCGCTGGTAATAGCTGAACGCCGGGCAAGGATTGACTTCCAAACAATAGATCTCGTCATCTGGCGTGATCTTCAGGTCGATCCCGGCGAATCCCAGCCCCAGAGCCTTCGCCAGTGCGATACAACGTCGCGCGAGTTCGTCATCAAGTTCAGCCGCCTCAAGGCGCTCGTCCTCGCCCTCCAGATAGGCATAGCGATAGTCGGTGGCTGTGGTAGTAATCTTGGTGGCGAAGGCCTGATCGTTGATCGTGTGAACTCGCAGATTGGCCCCGGGAATATATTCCTGAAACTGGATAGGACACGAACGGATAGACGCCAGACGGTCAAGGTCGGCGTCCTCCAGTGCATTAACAATCGACCGGATTTGGCTGATGGATTTGTAGATCACGGGGCCTTGCTTAAGATGAAACTCACGCACCAGTCTCGGATCATTGGTAATCAAGGTTTCCGGGATGGCGAATTCCTCCTTTTGGATCAATTGCGCCTGGTATGGCTTGGAGTAATTGACGCCCACGTCCGCATTACGGTTGAGGACCAGGCCGGGCGTGATCTCGTACCAGCGCATCAACGTGTCATGTATGGCCGCACAATGGAAGCGGATGGGGGAATCCGGCGGCTCGCTCTCGATTTCCGGCAGGAGGCGATAGTCCATAAGTCTGCTGTAAATCGCAGTGAAATCTTCCAGGGGATAGGATCGGCCCTGCAACTCCATCGTCCCCTCGACCGTGGTCCCGTTAATCTGGAACTCCAGGTTTGCGCTCGCGAACTCACGCTGATGAAAAACCAGGTGAGGTGCACCCAGTTTCCTGACCGCATCAATGACCATTCCCAGCGAGGGCTCCGAAGGAATGCCACAGAAAAGGATCATCACGCCTCCGCTGTGCGACCGTTCAGGGTCAGGGCCAAAGCGTCCAGCAACGGTTCGCCTCCGAAACGGAGATCGGGGTTGGTGGAAACGCCCGCGAAAGTCCAGGTCTGGTCCCTGTCCACTACGAACTCGACTCCCAGCAACGGGGCTCCAGAAAGTTTGCTCAGTCGCAGACATCCTGATTCGATGTGAGCCGGGGCCGGCGGGCCAGTCACGACGTCACCCACCACGATTAGGGTAGTGGTAGGCGTACCGGCGTCAACCGTCCGCACATGCGCGCCCCACTCGAGCGGCACATCGTTGCTCGATTGTCTGTACCCCCGGTTTGGCAACCCTGCGTTCGCGGCTAGCCAAACCCACTCCGAGACGTGGCGGAGCCGTCCGGAGAGGCCGAAGGGAGTGGGTCGGTTCAAAACAGGCGCCGGCATCGCCTGAAGCCAACTGAGAAAAAGAGCTTGAAATTCATGCGTAGCATAGTGGCGGTCAGACGGCTGGATCAGCAGTAGGCTGGCCGGCGGTAAGGCGGAAATCCGGTTCAGTAAACCCGACACCTCTGAGCTGCGAACGTGCTGCCCGCAGGGAAGCGTCACGTCGGTGAAAACGCGCTCACCCTGCAGGCGATGTTCCCAACCGACACCATGCAAGAGGGAGTCGGAATAAAGCATCTGGACAGGTTCAGGTCCCCGCTGCTTGATCCCTTCACTGGCCCAGAGGGCGGCCGCGTCATCAGACGCGCAAATGACAAGCCACATTCTTTGCTCGGAAGCAGAATGAAAAGATCGGCTCGCAAAAACACCGCCCCCGTTCTGCTAAGGTCTAGATGCTTATTCCTGCTACCGTCTGTCGCCGAAATCTCACTTACCCTTGGGCTCGTCCGGCTCAAATCGCAGTGGCGCTTTGTCTACGTCAGGACGTTTCTCGCCCTGAATGAAATGCGTCAACTGCGCTAGCGCATCTTCAATCCGGCCCACTCGGCTTTCGATATCTCCCGGCAACGTGACGTTTTCTACTTCAAGCTTGCCGCCCTCGACTTCAGCCTTCTTGATATCTGGCTCGTTCTTCTTGATGTCCGGTTCCCGTTTCTTGATGTCCGGCTCGTTCTTCTTAACGTCGGGCTCGAACTTCTTGATATCGGGCTCATTTTTCTTAACGTCGGGTTCGTGTTCTTGATATCGGGCTCAAACTTCTTGATATCGGGCTCATTTTTCTTGACGTCCGGCTCGAACTTCTTGATGTCGGGCTCATTTTTCTTGACGTCGGGTTCGTGCTTCTTGATGTCGGGCTCGAACTTCTTGATATCAGGCTCGTTTTTCTTGACGTCCGGCTCGAACTTCTTGACGTCCGGCTCGATCTTCTTCCCAATCTGACCAGCGGCCAACTTGGCCCGGTCACCCTCAGCCCCGCGCTTGCCGTGAAGTAGTTCCGCTTCGCTGCTGACCCAAACGTGGCTGCCGCCCAAGGCCGATTGTTCGGCGGGAATCTTCTGTGCACGGTAAATTTGTTCTCCGTCCGCCCCGTCAAGCATAGATAGCCGTGCAAGTGTTTTTTGTCATCCGCAGGTAGTCGAAGACCAAGCGCACGTTACGGGTGAGCTCCCGCATCTTCTGCGCTAC
>JBOHZD010000010.1:0-8063 GCA_050738315.1 Woeseiaceae bacterium | reverse complement strand
TTAGTGAGCTGCCCCGCATTCACACTTCCAGCCGAAAATACGAAAATCCGAAGCCCGGCACCACCCTACTCTGGATTCTCGAGGATATACCGCCAGTTGAGAATCGCGTTCCAGAGGAAGCGGTAGTCCGAGTGGTTCAGGTCGCGATGCATCGGGTTGAAGTTGTACGCGATGACGCGCCCTCCTCCGGCCGGCAAGTCGAGGATGGCCGGATGCCCTTCGAGATCGTCACCATGTTTCACGCCGCCACTCACTACGATGTCGTAATCGTCGTCCTCGCCCCCTTCGCTTCCGGACTCCGCCTCCTCGTCGCGTTCGTCCTTGAGGAGTTTGGTGCCCCATTGCAGCACAATGTGGTCGCGATCCGCTCGCCTCACGTCATAGGCCGTGTAGTCGCTGCGAAATACGGAGGTCAGCGTCGGGTAGCCGTAGCCGATCGGGTGTCTCGGCTGCGCGAAGGTGGCCTGTAATTCCACGCCGGGGGTCACGGCCTCGCCGCCGGCCCGGGAGACGCCGCGTGCAAGCCCGCCGTCGAGCGCGAGCGCCGAGCCGTTGCCCAGCGTGATCAGCAGACCGCCCTCGTTCAGGAAGCGCTCAAGATTGGCCATGCCGCTCCAGCCGATGCCGCCGGTAATATCGTTCGACGCATCGGGCACGCCATGACTTGGAAACTCTTCCGTGCGTGTGTAGGGCATCGGACCGAAGCGCGTGTCGATCCCGTGGATCTGGCTTTGCAGGCTGAGATCGTTGTGGCCGAAGATGATGATGTCGTAGTTGCGATTGAGGGCCCCGGCCCGGATGTCTTCGTCGCGAATGTAGTCGTACGGGATCTTCTGCTGGTCCAGCGTGTAACGAATCCAGCCGACCGACTCCGTGTCGTCCCAGGTGTGCCAGACGGCGATGCGCGGGAGGGGCGCCTCGTGCCTGGACACATCCGGTAATCTGCGGGCGCCGACAAAGGTCAGGGTCAGTTCGTCTGCGACGCCCTCTAAGGCGTCTTGCAGCCCGTCCTGTTCCGGCAGGATCCACGATCCCGCCGGGTAATCATCGCCGCCGGCCGAGAATGCGCGCTCCGCGATATCGATCTCGAACGACGCCAGGCGTGCGCGCGCGGCGAGCAGCGATTCCTGGCCGCTGTCGGCGAGCAGGAACACCGGGCCCGAGCCGTCCACGGCTGTTGCAGCCGGACGATAGTTTTCGGGCACGGGATCGACCGCGACCTCGCGAATGTTCTCATCGGCAACCGGCAGCGTCTCGACGCCGTAATGCACCGACAGTGCCCAGGACACGTCGTCATACGGCGTAAATTCCGTCTCGGCCGGAAATTCCTGCGGAGTCAGCAGATCGACCGCGTAGTTCCGGTAAGGCTGATCGAGCTTGACGATAAACGTCCCCGCCGGAAATTCGCCTTCCTCGACCTTGAATTCGTCGCGTGAGCGTCCGACCTCGATGCGGTGCCCGATCAACACGTCGATCATCTGTGCGACCCGGCGCGGATCCCCCTGGTCGGCCGGAATCACGAATGCATAGGGCTCCTCGTTCAGTCCTTTCTGCCAGGAGTTGTAGCCTTTCTTGTAGAAGCCACGCAGCATGTCGCTCGCATGCTTCGCGCTGTAATCGAGAATAGCGAGGCAGCCTGTCTCCATGTAGTTCGTGTTGTTTCTGAGCGACCACCGTACATTCCGTTCGGGCGGCAACGGCCGGTACCACTGCTGCGTTGTCACCGCATTGTCGGCCGCGTCCTTCTCTTCGCTGAAACGCAGTACGCGATCGAGCGTCTCGGCGGTTGCATTACCGAAAGTTTCGTAACCGCGGCCGATGGCGTTGTGATTCACCGCGACGGAATCGAGGTAGTGATGTCCCCAGCCCTCGCCGAAGCCCCAGGTCCAGACGCCGGGCATGCCGAAGGTCGTCATCGTGCGGATCTCCGCAAACGACATTGCGAACCATTCGTCGATCAGGATCGGATCGATGTTGACGTTGAAAGGACCGGTACCGTTCCAGGTTTGCAGCAGCGGAATCGACTCGTGCAGGTCATGCACCACCGTCGGATGGAAATCGTAGAACATGCGGTGCACGGCACGGGTAATCGCCAGCGCTTTCTGATGCGTGTCACGATTGTTGTCATGGAATACGTACTTGCCCCAATACGGCGGGGATCGGGGCGGCAGTTCGTCGATGTCGGTCTTGCCTTTCAGGTAGCGGTAGAACCAGTCGACGGACTTGTCGCGGCCATCCGGCTCGGAGATTGGGTTGATCAGTACCACGAGGTTCTTGCGGATGTTCTGCATCATCGGCTGTTCGGACACGGCGAGCCGGTACGCCATCTCCATCACCATCTCCGGACTGCCGGTTTCGGTCGAATGCAGGCCGGCGTTGAAGTAGTAGATCGGGCGCGCCCACTGAATGATCCGTTCCGCGTCTTCAGGCATCGTCTTGCGCGGATCGGCGAGTGCGGCCGTCGCGGCTTTCAGTTGCGGCAGGCTGCGCAGGCCTTCTTCGTCCGCAATGGCAACCAGCAGGATCTCGCGGCCTTCCTCTGTTTCGCCGATCACCGTGACCTGCACGCGATCCGAGGCCCGATCGAGCTCCCGCAAGTAGCCGTAGATCTCTGTGGTGCGTGACAGTTCGCCCGCAGCGCCGGCAACGTGCCCGAGATAGTCCGTCGGCGACGGCACGTCGGCCGATTCCGGGACGTACGCGACCCATGGACTTAAGAATTCCGGCGCGGTCGTGAACTTCGCGATCGCTTCGACCGAACCGGGTTCTGCGGTGTCAGGGCCGTACTCTGCTGCCGTGGATGCTGGTTGCTGTGCACCCGCAATTGCAGAAAAGAACAACGCGAACAGTGTGATGACGAAAGCTTTTTTATCATTCATGGCGACGCGCATTGTATAGGCATCGGTTGAACGGTGCCTGCAGAGTTTCATTATGTAAGCGGCGCGGCGGCGATGAGGGGTGGACCTGTGCCGCCTGAGGCCGCATTATACCGCTCGTTCGTTGCGTGCCGGTGTTTGGAACCAGTCCCAGTACGGCGCGTCCAATGTGTCTCATACCGGGGGGTCAGGACTCGATGCGCTTATTTCTCGCCGCACTACTGTTATTTTTGCTCAGCGGTGTCGCCATGGCGGCGCCCCAGGCGACCGATGCGACGGCCGCACCCGCAACGTTGGTCGCGATCGAAACACCCGATGGAGTCATGGAGCAGGCCGACCGAGCGATGGGTGCGCTCAACTCGGTGGTCGGCGCGGTGCTGTTCTTCGACGTCGCCTTCTGGGACGACACGGTGCAGGTGCCGTTCATCGTGTTGTGGCTGGTGGCGGGCGGCATCTTCCTCACGCTGCGGATGGGATTCATCAATCTGCGCGGCTTCCGTCACGCCATACAACTGACCCGGGGAAAATATACGGACCCGAGCGAGCCGGGAGACGTATCGCATTTCCAGGCCTTGAGCTGCGCCCTGTCCGCAACCGTGGGGCTCGGCAACATCGCCGGCGTGGCGATTGCCATCACGCTGGGCGGACCCGGCGCGACGTTGTGGATGATCTTTGCCGGCTTCATCGGCATGACCACCAAGTTCACGGAGTGCACGCTGGGCCAGATGTATCGGGAAATTCGAGCCGACAGCCGCGTTCTCGGCGGTCCGGTGCAGTATCTTTCCAAAGGTTTCGCCGAACGCGGTTTTCCACGCTTCGGCAAATTCATCGCGGTCGCGTTCGCGATTCTGTGTGTCGGCGGTTCCCTGGCCGGCGGCAACAGTTTCCAGGTCAATCAATCGATGAACGCGGTCCAGGAATCGATTCCGTGGCTCAATGGTGCGCCGTGGGCGTACGGGCTCGTAATGACGATCCTCACCGGAATTGTCATTCTGGGCGGCATCAAGCGCATTGCGCACGTGGCCGGAAAGCTCGTTCCGATCATGGCGGCTGTCTACATCATCGGCTGCATCGTCGTCATCGTGAGCAACTCGAGCGTCGTACCGGAAGCGCTCATGCGGATCGTCACCGAGGCGTTCTCGCCTGACGCTGCATTCGGCGGCTTCATCGGCGTACTCGTCGTCGGTTTTCAGCGCGCCGCGTTTTCGAACGAAGCCGGCGCCGGCTCGGCGGCGATTGCGCATTCCGCCGCGAAGACCAAGTACCCGGTGCGCGAAGGAACGGTCGCGCTGCTGGAACCGTTCATCGACACGGTGATCATCTGCACGATGACCGCGCTCGTCATCAGCATCACCGGCGCCTACAACAATCCGGAATACGCGGACCTGATCACGAATACGCAAGGCGCCGCGCTCACGTCGCGCGCCTTCGGCGAGCACATTCCATGGTTCCCGTATGTATTGTCGTTGTCGGTATTCCTGTTCGCCTACTCGACGATGATTTCATGGTCGTATTACGGCGAGCGGTGCACCGTGTGGCTGTTCGGCGAACGCGCGTCAATCTACTTCAAACTGCTGTTTCTGCTGTTCACGTTTCTGGGATCGGTCATCACCGCGGTCAATGTGCTGGAGTTCGGCGATTTGATGATTCTCGGCATGTCATTGCCGAACCTGATCGGCGTGTACCTGCTGCACGGCAAGGTGAAGGCGACGCTCGACGACTACTGGAAGCGATACAAGGCCGGGGAGTTTCCGGTCTTCGGCAGTGAGGGGGTCGGAAATCCCGTGTCCGCGACAGAGACCGAAAGCTGACGCACGACCCGCCTGATGCTTCGATCATGGATCCTTCCAGGACACGCGTTTATTCCGCACGAAGCGTATCGGCGAGTCCGAGTTGCTTCGAAAACTGGACGCCGTTCGCACCGAACGGTTGGCAGGGAATTGCCACCCGCCCGGTGCGGTCATCGCCTGTACTTACCTGATGCTGCGGTTACCCGCCGTCACGTGGACTCGTTTCGCGATCTGGCTGGTCATCGGCATGTGTTCTACTTTCTATGGCTTTCGGCACAGCGTGCTGGGCCGGCGTTGAGGCCGAAGCGAGCTGCCCTTCCCTGGCAGGGAATTCGATCACCACGTTGGACGCCGGCAACTCGGCGGTGCGCTCACCTCCGTTTGTGCCGTCGAGCGGCGTCCAGGGTGCAGAACCGAGCCGCTCGAATTCATCATAGGTGCCCAGAACGGTGAATTGGTCGAGGACGAACGGGATGCCCTCCGCGTCCAGCGGCGAATTGGCATCAGCTACGTGAAAATGCAGGTGCGGTCCGGTGGAGTCGCCGGTAAATCCGAGTGATGCGATGACCTGGCCGCTGCTGACACGTTCGCCGGGCTCGACGCGGATGCCCCCAGGCTGCAGATGCTCGTAGAAGGCAAACCTGCCGTTGCCGAGATCCAGAGCAATGTAATTGCCGGTCGCGTCTCCGAGCGAATGATCCGGATGGCCTGACACAGTCGCGCTTTCCGCAACATCGTCACGCGTTGCGGCTATCACGCCATTGGCCACGGCCAGGACATCGGCGCCGTAGCCGTACCAGTTGGCCACCTTGTCCTCGTCACCACGGGCGAGATGCCCGTCCGTATCCAGCTTGATCCAGTCGATTGCGAAACGGCCCGGGATTTTTGCGTGACCGTTGACGGCATAGATAACGCGACGGTGCCCGCGCGTCCACGCCGGGTCGTAGACCGCGGCCCACGGCCCGCCCCGCAACGGGGGGGACAGTGCCACGGGTGATTCGTTCTGCAGTGGCACAGGTCCGCTGCCGACGGTCACCATCTCCGGATTCTCGCCGGCGACGCCGAACCGGAGCCGATGGTCGAGCGCGCGCGGCGGTTTACCGTTCTTCAACTCGAGCTCAAGGTACATCACGCCGAAGGTGCCTACGCCGAGCGTGCGTGATCCTGCGACAGCGGCGGGAACGTGCACTCTGTGCGCAAGTTCGTCGTTGGCGAAGTCGGCGATGACCGTGCCGGCGTCGGCATCGAGTACTTCCACCTGTTGGAGCACGAGCGGTGTATCTGCGTAGCTCGCAAGATGGAGTTCGTACACCAGCCGTATTGCGCCATCGACGGTGACCGGCACCGGCGGCTGCAAAACTGCCAGGTCGAACGACTGCCGCACGGGTCCTGCAACAGCGGCCGTGGCAGCGAGGAACGCGAGCAGGGCAGCGGCCGGCCGGAATGGCGCCGCAGCGGCGCCCGTTGCGTCACCAGCGTGACGGCTTCGCATTCTCATGGGCTTACCATACGTAAGTGAACACGATCCCGTAGACCTGCTCGGAACGGGTCGGCGCGTCACCATTGACGGAATTCGTGACCCGCCGCCGGTAGACGACCGGTTGGAGATTGAAGCGCTGATCGAGGCCGAACCACCGATCGACGGTGCGATTGATCGCGCCCAGCGGATCCGTCATGGTCAGGACGAAGCGGTGCCGAAATGGCAGTGTAGCGCCGCCGTCGTAGCGCGCCCGAATGTCGTCGCGCACCCCCATGAAGTAACTGCCCACGAGCCAGCCGCCGACCGGCGTCACGACCAGGTCCTGGATGGACGGTTTTTCAAAGAGCGCTTCGGCACCGAATTCGTAGGCCGCCGAAATGGCCGCGGCATACCAGAACGACTCCAGTTCTCCATACCCGCGCTCGCGCGAGCGGACGAAGTAGGCCGCGCCCCAATAGGGATGGGTGACGTAGTTCCAGAAGAAATCGTCACTGTCCAGGTGAGGTTCCCTGGCGTTGTCCCACCAGCGACCCAGGCTGTAGTTCTCTTTGCTCTCGGTCGTCCAGCCGGTCGTGCTTTCCGGCATCGAATAAAGAATTGCGATGGCGGCCGCCTGGTAGGCGAAAAAATGGAGCGTGTCCGAACGCCGTCCCCGCCGGTCCGGGACGCCGGACCCTTCGCAGCCCGTGGTTGATGGCAGCGTCATGCCCGCACCGGGGTCGCGGCAATACTCCGCAAAAGTTCGCGCCTTGGTGCCTGGCAGCCGGACCGTAATTTCGACCGGATCCGCGGACTGGCCGGACGCCGCTGGACCCGCCAAGACGCCGGCTGCCACGGCAGCGAGATACCGGCCGGGCAAATCGACGCTGCGAATCACCCTGACAGCCCAGCCGCTCATCGGTAAACCCGCAACGACAACTGGACGGTGAAGTCGGGAGTGCTGTCCTGCACCAGGTCCTCGACAATACCGAGATCCAGGAACACGCCCGGCTCGCTCGCCAATGCGAGCCGGCCGGCGATGGCGAGTTGCAGCGAGCCGCGCCCTAATTCAGGGAGCGCGCTATCGAAACCTGCCGTATGCCCGTACAAGGCCGCATGCACCTGCCAGCGCGCGGCCGCCCGCCATACCACGTCGACACCCCCGTACCCGATGCGGTCGCGCCGCTGCCTTTCGATCAGGTCCCCGCTGCCGGGCCACGTTATGCCCGCCGCGCCGGAGAGGACGAAATCTCCTCCGCGCGAGATCGTCACGTTGTCGAACAGCAGACCGAACGACACGTCGGTTGCGCAGTTGCCGAACAGGGAGTCTGCGTCGCCGGTGGGTAAATCCACCTGCATCATCAGCCCGAACCGCGCGCCGGAAGGACTCCGTGGCCCGGTCAACCGCCAGAAGGCGTTTCCCCGGACGTCACCGAAACCGCTCTGCGCCTCTCGCAGCTCGAGCACCGTGCGATCCGCCTCCGAATAGCTGATCGACAATTCGTTTGACGGTCCAGCACGGTTGGCGTTCGATAGCCCAAACAGGTCGTGCCAGCTTTCGATGACGTTATCGAGGGAGCCGCCGGAATGATTGATGAAGGGCACGTCCAGTTCCAGGGAAAGGCGATCCGTCACAGCCTTGCGGAACTCCAGGTCGAAATAGAGGCTTTCGCCGTCCAGCTCGATGCTCTCTGTGGGAGTACTGCCGACATCGGCATGGTTCACGATGTCGAGCGACAGCCGCAAAGCGTCGCTTTCCACCGACACGCCGGTCTCGAAGCGCGGCACGCCGAGGAGGCGAAGGAAGGGGCTGGTCCCCTGCAGCGCGACTGAGTCCGCGGGGATTGCGGGCGCTGCAGCACCCGCTGCGCCTCCCGGCCACAGAGAGGCGCCGAGCAGCCAGATATACAAGTGCTCAGGCGGCGCCATCTCACTGCA
>JBOHZD010000009.1:0-5990 GCA_050738315.1 Woeseiaceae bacterium | reverse complement strand
ATGATGAACAGGCCGTTGTTGGCCTTGAGCTGCAATGGTGCGCGATAATCCCGCGTGTCCGGATCGTAGTGCATCTCGAGCATGTCGGCGCACAGTTCACCGCCGCTAATCACGACTGGTCGCCTGCACGCCACGAAGCGTGGGTCGTGACCCTGATCGAGCAAGATGTTCGGATCCTCATTCGGTTCGTTTACCCGGTGGTGCAAAACGGGGTCGAAGATCGCGAATATCGTCTCGTTCACCGCCACGGCATGCGGGATCAGCACCGTGTCCGACAGCAACCTTGCAAGCCGCTGCGTAATGAATGTTTTGCCGGTGCCGGCCGCGCCGTAGACGAAAATCGCGCGCCCGGAATTCATTGCGGGACCGAGCTGATCGAGCAGAGCCTGACGCAGGATTGTGTCCGAGAAGGCCCTGTGCATGGAATCGTGCGTGACGGCGCCCTGATGAACGGTTTGTGTGCAGGCTATCTGCGTGTATGCATCGATCGTAACCGGAGCCGGGCCGATGTAGCCGCTGCGCGTCAGAGCGGTCAGCGCGCTGACACGTCCTCGGTCGGTTAGCGCATAACGCAACGCAGCACTGTTCTCACCGGCCCGCACTTCAACACGCGCTTCCTTGCGAAGAAAATGCAGCATGGCTTCGATGATCTGCCCGCTCAGCGCCATGCGCAGACTCAGCGCACCGATCGTCAGCACGCCACTGTCGAGCAGGTGCTTCTCGATCAACTCGGCGACCAGCGTGTGGTCGAGACCCGTCTGTTCCAGACTCCTCGGCCGGGGCGCTATCAAGGCAAGCTTCGTCGAAGCAGCCGGCTGCCTGGCGGCATCCAGTTTGCGTACTACCGCGTCCATAGAAAAGCCAGAACGGTGTCCGGAGGATCCATTCCCATCGACCACAGGATGGCAAGACACGTACCCGCGGCAATCGCAGCCGCATAGGGGAAAGGCTGCATCGCGACTACGTCACCGTCGGTCGGAGGGAGATAGAAAACATGCCCCGTGCCCATGAATGCACGAAGCATCGCCCTGTATCTACGCACGAGGGCACCGAGCGCGCCGCGCCAAATGATGATGAGAATACCGAGTATGGCGCCCGCCATTAATGTCAGCGCACTGGCAAGGACGGTCGTGGAAGGCCCCAGGAAGGCTCCGACGCCGATCATCAGTTTGACATCGCCAGCGCCCATTCCGCCCGCGACGTAGAATGGCAGGAAGAACAGCAGGCCGATGGCCATTCCACCGAGCGCTGCCGCGATTCCTTCCGTCCCGCCAACGGTTGCCTGGAATAGAAATGCCAATCCGAGTGTGATCACGATCAGAAGGTTCGGTATCCTGTGTTCGCGTATATCCGTAAAAACGGCTATCGCCAGAATGGGGCACAATACGAACAGCGAGAAGGATTGCATGGCTTGCGCTGATGAATTCATTTGCAGTTCGCCCGTGAAACCCCAAGTCGTGGCAGCCTAGCCCACGCTGGCCAAGGCGGCGGTTAAAGTGTCTATTACGCCACCCACTTGCGCGCCCAGGGCCGTGAAGGCGGCAATGAGAGCAGAGCTGAGCAGAGCGCCAGCAATCGCGTACTCGACAGTCGTCAGTCCCTCTTCGTCACGACAGAACAGCACGATGCTCGTCATTCGCACTTTCGTCTCCTGCCTCTCATCACTACATCCGGCTGTGCCCGGCGTGATGTTCTGCGATCGGCCCAAAACATGACTGCGTGTGAGAATGGCGCGGCATGGCATATGCCACGCCGCGCCATTTCGCTCAGGTCAGCGGATTGACGGCGCTCAACGCAGTAGTGATATCTCCGATCACTCGTGCGACTTCGAGGCCGAGCAAGTCGAATGCCGTGATCACCGCGGCCCCGACCAGGCCGCCGGCGATCGCGTATTCCACCGTCGTGAGGCCTTCCTCGTCTCGGAAGAAAGCCAGGATCTTCTGTTTCATTTGTTCTCTCCTGCCGATTACGGCTATGCATAGCGAGTCGATACCTGGCACTACGCCGGGTATCTTTCGAAGGCCGTCCGCAAAGATTGCGAGTCGCAATGGACAGAGCCTACGGCGGACAGAAATAGCAAACGGAATACGCGGCGCGATAGGATTCTTTTGCGTCCGACATGATCGAGTGGCGCGCTTGTCTGGAACTAATTTGCAACTCTCGATAATTCCTTTGCGGCCGCACGGCATGACGCGCATGCTCCGTTCCTTCTCAGATTGAGTCGCTAACTAATTGATTCTCATCCATGCGGAACGGTCTCCTTCAGAAGCAGCGGACTACATCTGTTCCGCAGCGGATTTCGTGCCGCTTTTACATAAGGGGGTACCGTGATGCAGATACTTGTATTTGCCGAAATTTCCTGTAGAAACAGCAGGAAACCAGAAAAGGCTCAAAAAGAAGAAGATCGAAGGGAAGGGCCTCAAAAGACGAAGGACTGTCTGGGGAGCTGCAGTCCGTATGACCGATCGTGTAATCCTTCTGTGGATCGACCTGACCGTGTCGAGATCCAGTAACGATCTTCCACGGCGCTTTTCCACGTTTTTCGAAATCCATCATGCCCGGCCGGCCGCGCGTGTTTACAGCCGTATCGAGCAAGTCGAACCGGACGTGCTCTGTTTCGACTTCGATTACCCCGATCTCGGCGGGCTGAAGCTGCTGCGCGAAACGAAGCAGAAACATCCGTCGCTGCCGATCCTGATGGTTACGGAGCAGCATTCCGAAACGCTCGCAGTATGGGCGTTTCGCGCTCGCGTCTGGGACTACCTGGTCAAGCCGGTTTCTGATGAGGAGTTGATACGCGCAGTTACGGGCCTGCAGGAATTACAGAGGAACCGTCACGGCGATGGCCAGCGGGAAATGACCGCCCGGTCCATGCCGATTCCCAACGAGGGCCGTTTCGCAGGCGTCCATTCGCGGCAACTCGTGCTGCATCGGGCAGTCGAGTACGTCGAATCGAGCTTCGCCGGCAGGATCCGCGAGGAAGTTGCCGCGGAAAAGTGCGGCATGAGTGTCTGTCAGTTCAGCCGGGCATTCAAAGCGGAGTACGGCGTCACGTTCCAGGGGTATGTGATTCAGCACCGCATTCGCGAAGCTTGCCGATTGTTGCGAAATCCCAGCGCATGCATCGCCGACGTGGCGGCTGCCACCGGGTTCAACGACCCCTCCTATTTCACGCGGGTATTCAAACGATATTTCGGTTTCAGCCCTTCCGATTACCGCGTCAATCGTTATCCCGAGCAACCCGACGACCCCGAGACCTGGGCACCGCTGAGCGTCTGACGCCTGCCGGTTATCCGGAAGGGTTGAACCAAAAGAAACCTATGCGCGGACATGCCGCGACAGGTTGTGAATAGATGCCTGGCGGTGACCCAGTTTGCGTGTATTGGGACACGCGAATCTCAGGGTCGCAAATCGACTCATCCGCTCGGCTGCAGCCGAGCGGCCTGCGCGGCAGCGCGAGAACGATTCACCGCCAGGCCGCTGCGTAAGCTTCCCCGTCAAGCACACAGTTCTAAAGTAGAGTTTTCAGCGTTTTCACCTGCCGTCGGAACATGGCAGGCGGTATTCTTCCCAAGCTGTCGTGCGGCCGTTCCTCGTTGTATTCCGTCATCCAGTGACGCGTGATCTCCCGCACCTGGCTCAGTGATTCGAACAGGTAAGCATCCAGCACTTCATGGCGGAAGGTCCGGTTGAAGCGTTCGATGTAGGCATTCTGATTCGGGTTTCCCGGCTGGATGTAGTTGAGCGCGACACCGTTGCTCTGGCACCAGTCGGCGAACACCTGTGACAGATACTCCGGACCGTTGTCGACCCGGATCGCCTCCGGCTTCCCTCGCCATTCGATCAGCCGATCCAGCGTACGCACGACCCTCGCGCCCGGAATGGACGTATCGATGACGATATCCAGGACCTCACGAACGCCTTCATCGAGCACGTTCAAGGTGCGGAAGCGGCGACCTTGGTATAGCGTGTCGCTCATGAAGTCCATGGACCAGTGGGCATTCGGCCGGGCCGCCACCGCCATCGGTTGTTGCACCCGTTTTGGCAGACGGCGCTTCGTGCGCCGCGGCAGGTTCAGCTTCATCATCTTGTAGACGCGATAGACTCGCTTGTGATTCCAGGCATGACCGCTGAGCCGTAGCCGGTCGTAGCACTTCCAGAAGCCCCAGCCGGGCCGCTTCTCAACCAGAGCGTTCAGCGCCGCGATAACCTCGTCGTCACCTTGACCCCGGGTTGCTGCCCGGTACCAGCTCGAGCGCGACAGCTGCAGCGCTGCACAGGCACGGGATCGACTCAGGCCGTGTTCGGCCACCAGAAAATGCGCCGCTTCGCGCTTCTCCGGTGGCCTCAGAGCTTTTTTTCGATCAGATCTTTGAGCGCGTAGTTTTCCCGGGCCAGCTCGGCATACATCCGCTTGTACTGCGACAGCTCGCCTTCCACTTCCTTGAGCCGTTTCAGCTCCGAGGCGCTCATGCCGCCGTATTTGCCCTTCCAGTTGTAATACGTCGCATCGCTGATGCCGTGGCGCCGACAAATCTCTTTGACTTTGGCCCCCGCATCCGCCTCCTTCAGGATCGCCACGATCTGGCTTTCC
The DNA here is from genome assembly GCA_050738315.1 of Woeseiaceae bacterium. Classification (GTDB taxonomy): domain Bacteria; phylum Pseudomonadota; class Gammaproteobacteria; order Steroidobacterales; family Woeseiaceae; genus IDS-8. Next base: position 1,396 of record JBOHZD010000009.1, on the reverse strand, counting down.
GTAAATCGGCTGTTCTTCATTGTCGTCTCCTCGCAGTGATATCCTGCCAGAAAACTCCAACTTCAGCCTGTGTCAGATCAGGGGAAGCTTACGGCTGGAGTTATGAAGCGGCATAAAAAAACCCGCCGCGGACGCGCCGCGACGGGTCATGAATAGATGCCTGGCAGTGACCTACTTTCACGTGGGGAGAGCCCCACACTATCATCGGCGCTGAGCGTCTTCACTTCCGAGTTCGGAATGGGATCGGGTGGTTCCCGCTCGCTATGGCCGCCAGGCAAACCTTATATACCGATAATCAGGAAATGTCTTGACGTGGTTGGCCGCACAAATGATCCGCGCCCGACCAAAACCGTTTCGGTGTTATATGGTCAAGCCTCACGGGCAATTAGTACCGGTTAGCTTCGCCCATTACTGAGCTTCCACACCCGGCCTATCAACGTTGTAGTCTTCAACGGCCCTTCAGGGACCTCGAGGGTCCGGGAAATCTCATCTTGGAGGGGGCTTCCCGCTTAGATGCTTTCAGCGGTTATCCCGTCCGTACATAGCTACCCGGCGGTGCCACTGGCGTGACAACCGGAACACCAGAGGTACGTCCACTCCGGTCCTCTCGTACTGGGAGCAGCTCTCCTCAAATTTCCAACGCCCACGGTAGATAGGGACCGAACTGTCTCACGACGTTCTAAACCCAGCTCGCGTACCACTTTAAATGGCGAACAGCCATACCCTTGGGACCTGCTACAGCCCCAGGATGTGATGAGCCGACATCGAGGTGCCAAACTCCTCCGTCGATGTGGACTCTTGGGAGGAATCAGCCTGTTATCCCCGGCGTACCTTTTATCCGTTGAGCGATGGCCCTTCCATACAGAACCACCGGATCACTAAGACCGGCTTTCGCCCCTGCTCGACGTGTCTGTCTCGCAGTCAAGCACTCTTATGCCTTTGCACGCAACGTACGATGTCCGACCGTACTGAGAGTACCTTTGCGCTCCTCCGTTACTCTTTGGGAGGAGACCGCCCCAGTCAAACTACCCACCATACACTGTTCCCGATCCGGATCACGGACCAAGGTTAGAACTCCGAACATGCCAGGGTGGTATTTCAAGGTTGGCTCCACGCAATCTAGCGATCACGCTTCAAAGCCTCCCACCTATCCTACACAAACATATTCAAAATTCAGTGTAAAGCTATAGTAAAGGTGCACGGGGTCTTTCCGTCTTGCCGCGGGTACGCTGCATCTTAACAGCGATTTCAATTTCACTGAGTCTCTGGTGGAGACAGTGTGGCCATCGTTACGCCATTCGTGCAGGTCGGAACTTCACGTTAACCCCCATGTTTCCATGGGGCGTAGACTATACCTTCACCTGATTACAACCCGTTGAGAAGCGGATTGTCGAAT
>JBOHZD010000008.1:0-17275 GCA_050738315.1 Woeseiaceae bacterium | reverse complement strand
TACTGGTACTGATGCACAGGCAATTACCGGCACCGATGCCTTTGCCATTACCGGGACAGATGCCCAGGCGATCACCGGCACCGATGTACGGGCCATCACGGGGACGGATGCCCAGGCGATCACCGGTACCGATGCATTCGCCATTACTGGTACTGATGCACAGGCAATTACCGGCACCGATGCCTTTGCCATTACCGGGACAGATGCCCAGGCGATCACCGGTACCGATGTGCACGCCATTACTGGCACTGATGCCCAGGCGATTACCGGAACAGAGGCCGCCCTTTTAGTAGTTGGGCGGGTGGAATTTAATGGCCGCGACTTTATCTCAGTTCTGGGACAAACCGTATTCGGTGCCGATTTGCGATCGTTCGGAGTCGGTGACAACGTCGCCGTATTCGGATCAATCGACAGAAACACTGGCGGCATCGTCAATGCACGGGTCGTACCTGCAACCGGGGAACTGTCTTACCTCCGCGGTATTGTTGACCAGGTCGACTATGCAATGGGCCGCGCCATTGTCAGCGGCGTCAATGTCGATTACAACGCATTGCTTGCCAATGGACGGGCGCCAAGCGTTGGTGACGAGGTTGCAATTACCGGACGGGCGTATAGAAGTCTTGGCCTGTTGGTCGCTCAACCGTAATCAAAGTTGACGCGTACAGGAACGTAAGGTAAAAAAAAGTCGGCGTCCCTGCCGACTTAGATCTCGTATCAACGTGAAAGGAGATGCGAGGGTTGGAGGAGGCACCACTGAGCGATTAGCGGTGACTCGGATGTAACTATAGGGAGGGTGTTCCAGGTTTGCTGTGAACAGCCTCACAAAAAAATGCATCAAATTGAAAGGGCGCCGCAAGGCGCCCTTTTTGTTAAATCAGGCCGGATTAAGTAAAGCTAGTTGTTGCCTTCTGCGGTTGACCGCAATTGTTCCAGATGTGCCTGAAACTTCTTTTGTTGAATGCTTTGCGTCACGGCATCACGAACGCTGGCCAGAGTCGGCGGCTGATGCTCACGCGACTCTTCGCGCAAGATCACGTGCCAGCCGAATTGCGTCTGTACCGGTTCCTTTGTAAATGCGCCATCTTCGAGATTGGCCACCGCATCTGAAAACGGCTTGACCATCTGGTTTGGCGAAAACCAACCGAGCTCGCCGCCTTTCGGGCCCGATGGCCCGGTTGATTTTTCCTTTGCCAGCTCGTTGAAATCAGCGCCTTCGTCGAGACGCCGAATGACATCCTTGGCGACGCCCTGGGTGGGTACAAGGATATGCCGAGCCTTGTATTGCAACGGCGGTGCCAGTTTCACTTGCTCCTCATACTCGGCAAGGACTTCTTCCTCACTGACTTCGTTCTCCGCAAAAAACTGTTCCGCGGCCGCCTGTGCGAGCACGCCGCGCTTCTGAAGTTCGATCTGGGCCGCGACATTCGGATCGTCTTCAAGCTGTTTCGCGGAATCCTGAGTCGATAGCAGGTATATGTCGGTCAGCTCGTTAGTCAGTGCCTGGCGCTCTTCCTCCGTCACCTGGTCTAGCGGTTTGTCGACCCGGTTTTCGATGTACGCGTCGAGCACGGTACTGTCGATCGTTGCACCGTTGACGGATTTCACTGTCTCGGCGCTGCTCCCCGAACCTGCCGTCAGGCAAAATAGACCGGCGACAACAAAAATTGCGGGTGCCGCGGGTCTCGTGGAGCTGTTCATCAAATTCATGATAGTAAGGTTCCTTCGTTGCCAGAAGTTTGCATCGTATGACTGGAGCTAGCGCTCCGAAGGGGTCAATGCTTTGATTCGTAGTGCGTGAATATCGGAATCGAGCAGATTGCTCAGTGCATCATAAACCATCTGGTGACGCTGTACGCGGCCGGCGCCTGCGAATGCTTCGGAGACGATGATGACGTCAAAATGGCCTTTCCCATCCCTGGCGCCTTCATGCCCTCTGTGTAAATGAGACTGGTCCTTGATCAAAAGTTCCTGCGGCTGGAAAGCCGCCTCGAGGCACTGGCGTATGCTGGCCTCACGCCCGGTCGTCATGGCAGAACTCGCCTGAATGGCTTTACGGCCACTTTGGCGTACACGCCGGCAGCGATATAGGGGTCTGCATCGGCCCACGCCCGGGCCTGCTCCAGCGACGGGAAATCGACGATGATCAGGCTGCCGGTATAACCCGCCGGGCCCGGATCGTCTGCGTCGACTGCCGGGTACGGGCCGGCCGTAAGCAACCGACCTTCGTTTGCCAATTCAGTCAGACGCGCCAAATGCGCATCGCGGGCCTTAATCCTCAATGGAAGGCTGTTGTCTACGTCTTCACCCATGATCGCGTACCACATCAGCGGATCTCCCGGTCGCCCTGCACGATCTCCTTCTTGCGCATCGCCAGCGTCAGCCAGACGCTTTGTATGACGACGAAGACCACCGTCAGTCCCAGCATCCCGAACAACTTGAACTTGACCCAGAATTCTTCGCTGAAATTATAAGCCACGTAAAGGTTGACGCAGCCGACAACAGCGAAGAATACAACCCAGATCAGGTTCAGTGTGGACCACTGCTTTTTCGACAACTGCGCGGCGCCTTCAAGCATTCGCTGGACAATCGTCTTGCCCCCGATCCACTGGCTGCCGAGAAAGACAAGCCCAATGGCCCAGTTCAATACCGTGGGTTTCCAGTAAAGAAATGTCGCGTTACGGAAAAACAGGGTTGCGCTGCCAAGCACCAGGACCAGTACCGTCGATGCCAGGTAAATTCTGTTGATCTTTCGCGTCAGGAGCCACTGCAGCAATAACACGACAGGCATTGCCACCATGAGCACGCCGGTCGCGAAGAAAAAGTCCTTCTTATAAAAATACGCAGCGATGAATATGACTATCGGAATGTAGTCAAGCAGTAATTGCATACGCGTTTTGCACCGGGCGCCGATCGATGGGGATCGAATGATAGCGTATAGGCGTACGGCCGGGAAACCGGGCCGTGCTTTTGCCGCTGAAGCCGTGTTTTGGCGCGTTTTTCAGCGGCAAGCTCCGACTGTGGTTACAATTCGGACATGGCAAGGATCGTCGAAGTTCACCCTACGCACCCCCAGGCGCGCCGGATTGCCGAAATTGTCGCGACGATCCGGCGCGGCGGCCTGGTCGCTTATCCGACCGATTCCAGCTATGCGTTTGGTTGCCATATCGGCGACAAGAAGGCGATGGACCGCGTTCACCGGATCCGAAAAACCGACAAAAACCATAACTTCACCCTGGTATGCAGTGATTTATCGGAAATCAGCCTGTATGCCCGTATCGACAACTGGGCATATCGCCTGTTGAAATCACTGACTCCAGGCCCCTATACCTTCATCTTGCAGGCAACGCGTGAGGTTCCCAAGCGTCTGCAGAATCCGAAACGGCGCACGATCGGACTTCGCGTGCCCGACCATGCGATCGTGCAGGCCATGCTCGAAGCGCTCGGCGAACCGATCATGAGTTCGACCTTGTCGTTGCCCGGCGACGAAATGCCGCTGACCGACCCGTCCGAGATTGACCGGCGCATCGGTCACCAGATCGAATTGATCGTCGATGCCGGACCGACCGGTATCGAGCCGACGAGTGTCATCGACCTGTCGACCGGAACCGTCGAGATTCTTCGCATAGGATGCGGTGACGTGAGTTCCCTGGTCGCATGACCGGGAACTTCGATCGCATGCGGCAAATCCGGCAAATTACGCTAGAATGCCCGCCATACCGTCCGGCATGTCCATGAAACCCGAACTGACAGTTTTGACCAGCAGAGACGTACCAAAACCCGTAACCGGGACAGATCCCGGACCGGCTCAGGGAGAGATGCCGTTCGCGGTCGTCGACGGCGAGCCGGTCACCCAGCTTCCGCAGGATCTGTACATACCTCCCTATGCGCTGCAGGTTTTTCTCGAAGCGTTCGAAGGCCCCCTCGACCTGCTGCTTTACCTGATCCGGCGCCAGAACATCGATATCCTGGACATCCCGATTGCCGAGATTACCCGGCAGTACGTCGAATACATCGAGCTCATGAAGGAATTACAACTGGAGCTGGCCGGCGAATACCTGCTGATGGCGGCGATGCTGGCAGAGATCAAGTCACGCATGTTACTGCCTCGGCCACCGAGTGAAGAAGAGGAGGAGGACGACCCTCGTGCCGAGCTGGTGCGGCGCCTGCAGGACTACGAGCGTTTCAAGAAAGCAGCGGAGGACCTGAACGAACTGCCGCGCCTCGAACGCGATGTATTCGTTGCAACGGTGGAGGCTCCTGAACGCAAAGTAGTGGCCAGACTGCCCGATGTGACGCTGAAAGAGCTGCTGATGGCGTTTCACGACGTGTTGAAGCGAGCCGAGATGTTCTCCAATTTGCATCTACAGCGAGAGCCGCTGTCCGTCCGGCAGCGCATGTCAGAGATATTGCTGCATATCAAAGCCAACGTTTTTTCCAACTTCTCGGATTTGTTCGATCCGCGGGAAGGGCGCATGGGTGTTGCCGTCACCTTCATTGCGATACTTGAATTATTGCGCGAATCCGCGATCGAGGTAGTACAGGCGGATGCATACGCGCCGCTGCACGTCCGCGCCGCCTCGACGGTGCGACTCGTTTCCGAGGACGGTATCGTCTAGTCCTGCAATAGCCCCAAACCCCTGAAACTCCCGAGAGAGCCGCCCTCAATGGATGCAAACGAGATCAAGTACTTTGTCGAAGCTGCGCTGCTCGCCGCGGGGCGTCCGTTGAGCATCGACCAGTTGCAAGGTTTGTTCGATGCCAACTCAGTGCCTGACAGATCGCAGATTCGCGAGGCGATCAATAATTTGCAGAGTGACTACGAGAATCGCGGACTCGCGATTACAGAAGTAGCGTCGGGGTTTCGCACGCAGATCAAAGCCTCGATGGGTGACAGATTGCAGAAACTGTGGGAAGAACGGCCGCCCCGATACTCCCGGGCGTTGTTCGAAACTCTGGCATTGATCGCTTACCGCCAGCCGATGACGCGCGGCGAAATCGAAGAGATTCGCGGTGTCGCGGTGAGTTCCAACATTATTCGCTCGTTGCTGGAACGCGAGTGGATACGCGTGGTGGGGCATCGCGACGTGCCGGGACGACCCGCGATGTTTGGTACGACACGCTCGTTCCTTGATTATTTCGGGCTCAAAAAACTCGACGATCTGCCGCCGCTGGCCGATTTGTCCGACTGGGAAAGCCTGCGCGTGCAGCTCAATCTGCCGGCCGTTGACATGGGAGAGACGGAACTCGAATCCGCGGATGTCACTGAACTACCGATCCTGTTTGCGGATTTCGCCGACCCGGAGGATCGCTCGGACGTCGACGTTGCGATTGCAGGCGAAGAAAAAGGCGCTTCGGTGTCGCACTAGAGGAATGCCGACATTGCCCGAACGGGTACAGAAAGTCCTCGCCGCTGCAGGCCACGGCTCGCGCCGCGAAATAGAAAACTGGATTCGGCAGAGCCGTCTGTATATCGACGGCCGGGTCGCACAGTTGGGCGATACTGTGTCCGGGGGTGAAGCCATCACACTGGATGGGTGCCGCCTTGCGCTTCGCCAGCCTGATGCAGCGCATCGCTATATCCTGTACAACAAACCGGGCGACGAACTCACGAGCCGCTCCGATACGGAGGGACGGCGTGTGGTGTTCGATTCATTGCCAACGCTGAAAGGATCGAGATGGATCGCCGTCGGCCGCCTCGACATGGCGACGACCGGTCTGCTGTTATTTACCACGGACGGGACGCTCGCAAACGCACTCATGCACCCGTCGTCCGGGCTGCTGCGGCGTTACGCGGTCCGAGTCCACGGAACGCCGTCCGCCGCAGACGTCGCCAGGCTCCGGTCCGGCGTCGAACTCGACGATGGCCCGGCTGCATTCGAATCGATCGAGCGCGCCGGTGGCGAGGGCGCCAACCGCTGGTACACGGTCACGTTGCGCGAGGGCCGCAATCGGGAGGTACGCAAGCTGTGGTCGGCGATCGGCTACGAAGTCAGTCGCCTGATTCGGGTCGGCTACGGACCCCTGGAACTTCCGCGGAGGCTCCGCCGCGGCAAGTATGAAGCGCTGCCTCCCGCCCAGGTGCGGTTGCTCTACCAGGCGGCCGGACTCGCGGTGCCGCAGGCGACGGCGGCCCGCTCGCCGCGTTCACCCGGGCGGCCATCCCGGCGAGTCAGGCACAAGCGCAGCGCCACGCGATAGTCTGTTTCCCGTACGACACTATTGCACATCGAAACTTTGCCCGGTCACTCCCTGGCTGTCCAGCCCGAGCAGATAGATGTAGGTCGGCAGGATTTCCTCAGGCGTTTTCAACGCATCGCGATCCTCTGCGGGATAAGCCTGCAGCCGCATGTTCGTACGGGTCGGTCCCGGATTGATGCAATTGACGCGCAGCGGTACATGCCGGGTTTCGTCCGCAAGTACCTGCGACAGCCCCTCGGTGCCGAATTTCGATACCGCATAGGCGCCCCAGTACGCACGGCCCTGCCTTCCGACCCCGCTGGTAGTAAAGATGATGGAAGGATCGGCGGAATTTCTGAGTAAAGGCAGTAAAACCTGCGTCAACGCAAACGGTGCAGTCAGGTTGACGTGCAACACGCGCTGCCATTCCGCCGCGTCGTATTGTTCGATGGAATGCCGCTGGCCGAGCATCCCTGCGTTATGCACCAGTCCGTCGATGTGCCCGAACTCTTTCTCGACACTCGCTGCCAGCGACACGTATGCATCACTGTCCGCGGTTGCGAGATCCAGCACCGCGATCGATGGCCGTGGTGCGTCGTTCAATGTCAGGATGTGGTCGTACACGGCTTCGAGCTTCCGTGCGTTGCGCCCGTGCAGGATCACCCGTGCTCCCAGTGCCGCAGCACGATAAGAAAGCGCTTCGCCGATGCCGTCACTGGCACCGGTGATCATGATCACGCGGTCCTGCAGAATTCCACGCTGATATTGATACTCTCGAGGATCCATCAGGCGCCTATCCGGATCCCGGGCCGCTGGAGGGGATCTCATCGGCAGTATCGACGGGCGATGCTTCGTTGCTGTCCTCATTGCCTTCGACCATCGTGCGCGGCAGGGATTCAAGCGGCTCGACCGGTTCCATTTCCTTCCTCGGCCGCATGCCCAGTTCGACAAACTTCCTGGCCCCCGGCAACACATTACGCTCGAGCGATCCGACCGCCCGGTTGTAATGCTCGACACTGCTCGCGAGTTGTCTGCCCACTTTGTTCAGATGCCCGACAAACGCGGTCAGGCGATTGTAAAGATCCCGTGCAAGTCGCTGCACTTCCTCCGCATTCCGCGCCATTGCGACCTGGCGCCAGCCGTAGGCAACCGCTTTCAGCAGTGCGACAAAGCTGGTCGGTGTCGCCAGAATGATTTGCTGCGACAATGCAACTTCGATCAGGTCCGGGTCTTCGTTGAGCGCCGCACTCAGGAACTGATCGCCGGGAATGAACAGGATGACAAATTCCGGGCTCTCTGCAAACTGTGCCCAATACGACTTGCCGGCGAGCTTGCGTATGTGATCCCGGACGTTTCGTGCATGGCGTTCCAGCGCCAGCTTCCGTTGGGTATCGTCCGCGGCTTCGATAGCTTCGAGATATGCATCCAGCGGTGTCTTGACGTCCACGACAAGCCTGCGACGGTCCGGCATGCGCACGATCATATCCGGCCGAATGATCTTGTCTTCCACCGAGCTTTGCACCTGCTCCTGGAAATCGCAGTGCTCCACCATGCCTGCCAGTTCGACCAGCCGGCGCAGCGTGATTTCTCCCCAGCGGCCCCTGACCTGCGGGCGCCGCAGCGCGTTGACGAGGTTGCGGGTTTCCTGCGCCAGGAACGTCTGGCCGAGCTGCATGGTTTCGAGCTGTTCCCGGATACCGCCGTACGCCTCGGCGCGCGCCTTCTCCAGTTCGGATATCTGGCGTTGCGACTGCTGCAGCGCGTCGCGGATCGGCTTGACCAGATTCTCGACCGCCTGTTCCCGCTCGCTCAGTTCGCGTTTGGCCTTTTCGTGATGGGTGCCGAGGTTCTGTTCGGCGAGTCGCAGAAAGTTCTCGCTGTTGGCTTTGAGCGATTGATGCGACAGCTCGGAGAATGCCGTCGCGAGACGGCTGGTCGCCGCCTCGAATGCCGACTCACGTTCGCGCTGTAGTGCGTCCTGGTCCTTGATCCGCAATTCGAGCATGCCGATCGATTGCTGCAGGCGGCGCCGTCGCCCGCGGGTGACGAGCCAGGTGATCAACGCGCCGAGCAGCAGACCGGCGGCCAGGACCGGAGCACCGATTTCCAGGTATTGCGGATCGATCGTAAAAGTCGGCATCAGGTTTCCTGGTTCTGCGGATCCTCGACCTCGATCGCTCGCAGGATCAAGCGGGACAGTTCCCGGGTATCGGCGGCAATCCACTCGGCTTGCCAGCGGGCAGGATCGTCGTCCGGCGTGATATAGCCGTACGCAGCCGCAATGGTCCGCATGCCGGCCGCATGCCCGGCTTCGATGTCACGCAAGGCATCGCCGACATAGATCGTTTTCCCGGGCGGCACGCCTGCCAGCTTACAGGCATGCAGCAGCGGCGCGGGGTGGGGCTTTCGTTGCGGCAGCGTGTCGCCGCTGACTGTGCAGGCAGAACGACGGTCGAGTCCGAGTTTTTCGAGCAGCGGGCCGGTCATGCGTTGCGGCTTGTTCGTCACCACGCCCCACGGCCGGATGTGCTCGTCCAGCCGGTCGAGCAGTCCCGCCAGGCCGGGAAACAAGGTCGATCCCACGCACACCGATGCCTCGTAGCGCTCGAGGTAGTCCTGATGCAGGCGCTTGCGTTCGGCGTCATCGAGCATCGAAAAGGCGAGTCGGATCAGCCCCATCGCACCGTTCGACACGTGGGCGCGGGCAATCTCGTAGGGCAGGGGCTCGAAGCCCTTGTCCATCTGCAATTGCGCCAATACCGCCACCATGTCGGGTGCGGTATCGACCAGCGTTCCGTCCAGATCGAAGAGGATGGCTTCGGTTCCCGCGAGCGCTCCAGCCTCGGTGATCGTCATGTGAAATCGGAACGGCTGAAGTGCATCAGGTAATTGACGTCCACGTCGGGGCCGAGTGAATACTGACGCGTCAGCGGGTTGTAGTGCAGCCCCGCACTGTGTTCGAGATCGAGCCCGGCGTGCCGGCCCCATGAGTCGAGCTCGGACGGGCGAATGAATCTGGCGTATTCGTGCGTGCCGGCAGGGAGCAGGCGCAGGATATATTCCGCGCCGAGAACGGCAAGGACGAATGCCTTCAGGTTGCGGTTGATGGTCGAAAAAAACACATCGCCGCCCGGACGCACCAGTGTGGCGCAGGCCGTGACGACGGCCATCGGCGATGGCACGTGCTCCAGCAATTCGAGGCAGGTCACCACGTCGTAATGGCCGGGACGGTCGATGGCGAGCGCTTCCGCCGTGCACTGCAGATATTCGATTTCGGGAGCGGATTCGGCGCGATGCAGGCGCGCAACGGCCAGCGGTCCCGGTGCCATGTCGATGCCTGTGACGACCGCCCCGGCATCGGCCAGTGACTCGGCCAGGATGCCTCCGCCGCATCCCACATCGACAACGAGGCAGCCCGCCAGTTCGGCCCTTTGGCGGATATAGTCGAGCCGTAGCGGGTTGATTTCATGCAGCGTCCGGAAGTCGCCGGCCGGGTCCCACCAGCGGGAGGCCTGTGCGTCGAACTTTGCGATCTCTGCAACGTCCACGTTGTCGCCTGTTGCGTTCACTCGAGAACCTCCTCGCGGCCGGTTGCGGCCGCAATGCGCCGCTGCCATTCCGCACTGCGCTGCAAAATGTCCGCCTCATTGATCTGCGTGAGGCGCCGGCCGTCGACCTGTTGCCGGCCCGCAACCCAGACATCGCAGACCTGTTCCGGATGCGCAGTGTATACGAGCTGCGAGACCGGATCGTAGACCGGCTGGCTGTTGAGACTCTGCAAATCGACACAGGCAAGATCGGCCCACTTACCGATCTCGATCGAGCCCGTGGTCTCCGCGAGCCCGAGCGCCCTGGCGCCATCGATCGTCGCCATGCGCAGCGCTTCGCAGGCGGGCAGGGCGGCCGCGTTTGCGACCACATATTTGGCGAGCAGTGCCGCGGTCTGCATTTCGCCCAGCATACTGAGCACATTGTTGCTGGCCGCGCCGTCGGTGCCGAGCGCAACGTTCACACCGGCGGCCAGCATGGCGGGCACGCGCGCGATGCCGCTGGCAAGTTTGAGATTCGATCTCGGGCAATGCGCCACCGAGACCCCTTCCTCCGCCATCTGATGGATTTCCTGGTCCGTCATATGGACCGCATGTACGGCCATCAGCGACGAATTGACGAGACCGAGGCCGGCGAGTCGCTCGAACGGGCGTTTGCCGGTGGTGCGAACGGCCTCTTCGACTTCGCGCGCGGTTTCATGCAGATGGATCTGCACGCGAGTATCGAGCTGGTCCGCGAGAACTCGTAGCTCCGTGAAGGTCGCATCCGATATCACGTAAGTCGAGTGCGGCGCGAAACAACTGCTGATCAGGGGATCGTCGGCATACCGGTCATGCACCAGTTCGACGCCTTTGCTCAGGTACCCGGAGGCGTCTTCCGCCCAGGCGGTTGCAAAGTCGATGACCGGCGTGCCCACCATGGCCCGCATGTGCAGTTCGGCCGCGGTCTCCGCCACGATCTCCGGAAAGAAGTACTGGTCGCTGAAACAGGTGACGCCGGATAACAGCATCTCGGCAATGGCATGGCGCGTTCCGTCCCGGACCATCTCGGCGCTCGCCCAGCGCTTCTCGTTGGGCCAGATGCCATCCGTCAGCCAGCGCTCCAGGGGCATATCGTCTGCGATGCCGCGAAACAGCGTCATCGCAGCATGAGTATGCACATTGATGAGCCCGGGTATCAGGACATGATGCGGGCGTTCCACGATGACTCCCGGCCGGTATTTCTTTCTGGCCTCGGCCAAAGGCAGCAATTCGACGATTCGGCCGTCGTTCACTGCGACGGCATGATCCGTCAGAATCGTATCGGCCGGCACGACCGGCACGCACCAATGGGCCAGAATCAGAGTGTCACAATGTTGCATGCCTGGAATGATAACCGGTCGCGTAAACCCTGCGGTCGAAGCCGCCGCTATGGTATCATTGCGGGCAGGATTCGGCGTTGCAGCGCACCCGGACTCCTGGAAGAAATCAACAATTTTTTCTGAATTGAACCCGGATCTTTGGATTTCGAAATTCCGCTCCTGGGACGGGATGGGTCCGGATTTGTGAGAGTTTATGGCTGAAATTGCGCAGGAGATACTGTCTGTAAGTCTCGAAGATGAGATGCAGCAGTCGTATCTCGACTACGCGATGAGTGTCATTGTGGGTCGGGCTCTGCCCGATGTCCGCGACGGCCTCAAACCGGTGCACCGGCGTGTCCTGCACGCGATGCGGGAACTCGGCAACGACTACAACAAGCCGTACAAGAAATCGGCTCGCGTCGTCGGCGATGTCATCGGTAAGTACCATCCCCACGGCGATACCGCCGTCTACGACACCATCGTGCGCCTGGCGCAGCCGTTTTCGATGCGCTACATGCTGGTCGACGGGCAGGGCAACTTTGGCTCAGTGGATGGCGACATGCCGGCCGCCATGCGCTACACCGAAGTCCGTATGTCGCGCATTGCGCAAGAGATTCTTGCCGATCTCGATAAGGATACGGTCGATTTCACGGAAAACTACGACGGTTCCGAATCGGAACCCGCCGTCATGCCGACGCGCATTCCGAATTTGCTGGTGAATGGCTCGTCCGGTATTGCGGTCGGCATGGCCACCAACATCCCGCCGCACAACCTCACCGAAACGGTCAATGCCGCGTTGGCGCTGATCGACAAACCGGAAATCGACATCGTCGGGCTGATGGAGCACATGCCCGGTCCGGATTTTCCGACGGCAGGCATCATCAACGGCGCCCAGGGAATTTATGCGGCTTACCGCACGGGCCGGGGACGCGTTCATATCCGCGGCAGGACGTCGGTCGAGACGATCGACCAGCGCGGCAAGGAAGCGATCATCGTCACGGAGCTTCCCTATCAGATCAACAAGGCGCGCCTGATCGAAAAAATTGCCGAGCTCGTACATGAAAAACGAATTGAGGGCATCACTGAAATTCGCGACGAGTCGGACAAGGACGGCATGCGCATCGTGATCGAGTTGCGGCGCGGCGAGCTCACCGACGTTGTACTCAACAATCTCTACAAGCAGACGCCACTGCAAAGCGTCTTCGGGATCAACATGGTGGCCCTGCACGAGGGCCAACCCAAGCTGCTTAATCTCAAGCAGATGCTGGAGGCGTTCCTGTCGCACCGGCGCGAAGTCGTGACCCGCCGTACGATTTTCGAACTGCGCAAGGCGCGCGATCGCGCGCACATTCTCGAAGGCCAGTCGGTTGCGCTCGCCAATATTGACGAAGTGATCGCGTTGATCAAGGCATCGCCGTCGCCGACGGAGGCGAGGCAAGGTCTGATGGAGCGCACCTGGGCGCCCGGTGCGGTGACGGACATGCTCGAGAAAGCCGGCGCGACCGATACGCGGCCGGACGCATTGGCGGAAGGGTTGGGCCTGATCGAAGGGCAGTATCGGCTGTCCGAAGTGCAGGCACAGGCGATTCTGGACCTGCGGCTGCATCGTTTGACTGGCCTGGAACAGGAAAAGATATTTAGAGAATACAAAGAGATACTAGATAAAATTAAGGAATTATCTATTATCCTGTCGGACCCGGACGAGCTGTTGCGGGTCATCCGCACGGAACTTGCAGAGGTGCGTGAGAACTTTGGCGACGGCCGACGTACGGAAATCGTCCGGGAGCACAGCGACCTCAGCACCGAGGATCTGATTCAACCCGAAGAGGTCGTGGTCACGCTGTCACACGGCGGCTATGCGAAGGCACAGCCTATCGACGTATACCAGGCACAGCGCCGCGGCGGCCGCGGCCGCTCGGCCGCGAAGGTGAAGGACGAAGACTTCATTGACAAACTGTTTGTGGCCAATACGCACGATACGCTTTTGTGTTTTTCCAGCCGCGGCAAGATGTACTGGCTCAAGGTCTACCAGGTCCCGCAGGCGAGCCGGGGCTCCCGCGGCAAACCGATCGTCAATCTGTTGCCGTTGGGAGAAAACGAGAGGATCAACGCCGTGCTGCCGATCCGCCAGTTCGACGCCGGCAGTTTCGTCTTCATGGCGACCGGCCGCGGAAGGGTCAAGAAGACCCCGTTGAGCCTGTTCTCCAGGCCACGCGCGAGCGGCATCATCGCCATCGACCTGCGTAACGACGATCGCCTGGTCGACGTTGCGATCACGGATGGGCAACAGGAGATCATGCTGGTGGCGAGCAGCGGCAAGGCTATTCGCTTCCGCGAAGCCGATGTCCGGCCGATGGGGCGCGGAGCGGCCGGCGTCCGCGGCATCAAGCTGCCGGGAGACCACGAGGTGATCGCACTGTCCATTGTGGGCGATGGCTTGTTGCTCACGGCGACCGAAAACGGTTTCGGCAAGCGCACGGCCATGGATGAATTCTCGGTGCAGGGCCGCGGCGGTCAGGGCGTGATCGCGATCCAGACCACGGAGCGCAACGGCAGAACGGTCGGTGCCCTGCAGGTTATGGACGATGACGAAATCATGTTGATCAGTTCCAGCGGAACGCTGGTGCGCACACCCGTGAAAGACATTTCGATCATCGGCCGCAACACCCAGGGTGTGCGCCTCATCCGTGTCGAGCAGGGCGAGCGCCTGGTAGGCCTCGCGCGGATCGAATCGATGGTCGAAGAAGAGTGACCGGCGTGGGCCGGGTATACAATTTCAGCGCCGGCCCGGCGGTTCTGCCGGATGCAGTGCTCCAGCAGATTCGCGACGATATTCCCGACTGGCACGGCGGCATGTCGGTCATGGAAGTCAGCCATCGCAGCAAGGAATTTCTGCAAGTGGCCGAAAAAGCGGAGCAGGACGTCCGTGATCTTCTCGGCGTTCCGGCAGATTACAGTGTGCTGTTCGTGCAGGGTGGGGCCACGCTTCAGTTCGCGATGGTACCGCTCAATCTGGCCGCGCCGGGCGACGCGGCCGATTACATCAACACCGGCACGTGGTCGAAGAAGGCGCTTGCCGAGGCGCGCAGGTTTTGCCGTGTGAACGTTGCAGCCGACGCCGAGGGCGCACGCTATTGCAATATCCCGGACACAGCCGACTGGCATCGCAGCGCCGATGCATCCTACCTGCACTACACCGCGAACGAGACTATCGGCGGCGTCGAATTTCATTTCATCCCGGAAACGGGCGACGTGCCGCTGGTCTCGGATATGTCGAGCACCCTCCTGTCCCGGCCGCTCGATGTCAGCCGCTATACCGTCATTTATGCAGGCGCCCAGAAGAATATCGGTCCCGCAGGCATCACCCTGGTAATCGTGCGCAAGGACATGCTGACCCGGGTCCGGGACGACGTACCCACCTTGCTGAAATATGCGACGTATGCGGAATCCGGATCGATGAGTAACACGCCCCCGACATTCGCCTGGTACGTCGCCGGACTCGTGTTCGCGCATCTGTTACAACAGGGAGGATTGACCGCGATCGAGGCGATCAACGAACGTAAGGCGCAGAAGCTCTATACGGCAATCGATGCGTCGGAGTTTTACAGCAATCCGGTCGACAAAGGCTGCCGCTCCTGGATGAACGTGCCGTTCGTACTGGCCGACCCGGCGCTGGATGCGAAATTTCTGGGCGAGGCCGACGCGGCGGGACTTCGGAACCTGCGTGGACATCGATCCGTCGGCGGCATGCGCGCCTCGATATACAATGCGATGCCCGAAACCGGTGTCGACACATTGATCGAGTTCATGCAGGAGTTTGAAAGAACGAACGGCTGATGTACAAGATTCGCACACTCAACAATATCGCGGTCGCCGGATTGCGCCGCTTGCCGCGAGAACGCTTCGAGATCGCCTCCGAGATCGCGCGGCCTGACGCGATACTGCTGCGTTCGTACGACATGCACGACATGGATGTGCCGGATTCGGTTATCGCCATTGGCCGGGCGGGAGCGGGAGTGAACAACATACCGGTTCAGGCAATGAGCAAACGCGGCATTCCCGTTTTCAATTCGCCCGGTGCGAATGCGAATGCCGTGAAGGAACTGGCGATCGCCGGTCTTCTGTTGGCCGCGAGAAACGTCTGCAATGCGAGAGACTATGTCCGCAGCCTGGAAGTCGATGGCGAGGAACTCGCCAAAGCGGTCGAGATCGGCAAGAAGCAGTTTGTCGGCTTTGAGCTGCCGGGGCGGACGCTCGGCGTGATCGGCCTCGGCGCGATTGGCGTCGAGGTTGCGAATGTCGCATTGGCGATGGGCATGAAGGTCGTTGGCTTCGATCCCCAGATAACGGTGCAGCGCGCCTGGCAACTGTCTTCCGGTGTGCAGCAGGTGGACACGCTCGATCGCCTGTTCAAGAAATCGGATGCCGTAAGCGTGCACGTGCCGCTTGTAGACGCCACCCGGCATCTGGTCAACCGCGACCGGCTCGCGTTGATGCCGGAAGATGGCGTGCTGATCAACTTCGCGCGCGGCGGCGTCGTGGACAATGCAGCTGTGCTGGCCGCGCTCGACAACGGCAAGCTGCACGCTTACGTGTGCGATTTTCCGACGCGGGAACTGCTCGTGCATCCCAGGGTCGTGACATTGCCGCACCTCGGAGCTTCAACCACCGAAGCGGAGGAAAACTGCGCCATCATCGTGGCCGAGAACGTCAAGGAGTACCTCGAAAACGGCAACATCAAGAGTTCCGTCAACTTTCCCGAGGCGGTGATGCCGCGAACAGACACCTACAGAATCGGCATCGCAAACGCCAACGTGCCGAATATGGTGGGACAGATCTCGACCTGCCTGGCGCGGGACAACCTCAATATCGAGGATCTGCTGAACAAATCCCTGGGGGATCTCGCCTATACGATCGTCGACCTCGGCGGACCGGTTTCCACGGCTACGGTTGCGGAACTGCGCAGGATCAAGGGCGTTCTCGCTTTGCGAAATCTCGGTAAGCCTATATCCTGAGCGGTCAGCAACGCCACCGAGCCGGCGCAGGAACACAGATGTCCAAGGCCCCGAAGGAAATGAGCGCGGCGCCCGATCTCGAGGCGATGCGCAAGCGTATCGATGAAGTCGATGTCCAGATACAGGCGCTGATCAACGAGCGGGCCAGGTACGCGCAACAGGTCGGTGTGACCAAGGGCGAAATGGCCGCCGCCGTCGCATACTACCGTCCAGAACGGGAAGCTGAAGTGTTGAGACGCGTTCGCGAGCGCAACACCGGTCCGCTCCGCGACGAAGAGATGTTGCGATTGTTTCGCGAAATCATGTCTGCGTGCCTGGCACAGCAGGAACCGTTGAAGGTCGGTTTCCT
Source organism: Woeseiaceae bacterium (assembly GCA_050738315.1). Lineage (GTDB taxonomy): Bacteria > Pseudomonadota > Gammaproteobacteria > Steroidobacterales > Woeseiaceae > IDS-8. The sequence goes on along the minus strand of JBOHZD010000008.1, from coordinate 846 downwards.
GGGTCCCGAAGGAACATTTACCCAGGCAGCAGTTTATCGACATTTCGGTCATTCGGTCCGCGCGCTGCCATTCGCTACCATCGACGAGGTGTTCCAGGAAGTCGAATGCGGCGCCGCCGATTTCGGTGTCGTGCCGGTCGAGAACTCGACCGAGGGAACGGTCAACAATACGCTCGACATGTTTCTCACGTCGCCTTTGAAAATCGGCGGCGAAATCGAACTTAAGATAGAACAGCATTTGCTCGGCCGCATGGCCTCGCTCGAACGCATAGAACGGGTTTGCGCACATGAGCAGGCCCTCGCCCAGTGCCGCGGCTGGCTGCGCGAATACCTGCCGGAGGCCGAACTCATTGGCGTCAGCAGCAATGCGGTCGGCGCGCGCAGGGCCCGGGACGAGCAGGGGACGGCGGCCATCGCCGGCGACGCGGCAGCCGAGGTATACGGGCTCAAATTCCTGGTCCGCAATATCGAAGATCGCGCGGACAACGCGACGCGGTTTCTCGTGATCGGCCGCGAACTGCTCGCCGCGAGCGGTGATGACAAGACTACGGTGTTGGTTTCGACGAGCGGCACCGGAGGCGGCGCCGGCGTGTTGCACGCGTTGCTGCAGCCATTTGCCGAGAACGGCATCAACATGACGCGCATAGAATCGCGGCCATCCCGGAAAAAGAACTGGGATTACGTGTTTTTCGTCGACCTCGACGGGCACGCGGAAGAGGCTCCCTTGTCCGACGCGCTCCGTCAGCTGCAGGAGATCAGCTCTCTTTTTCGGGTCATCGGCGCTTACCCGAAAGCCGTCAATTAGGGCGTGCAGTGGACTTCCTCGTAACCCCGACGGCGCTCACG
>JBOHZD010000007.1:0-27463 GCA_050738315.1 Woeseiaceae bacterium | reverse complement strand
GTCGGCGCGCGCGGTATCAGCGCTGGCAAGCAGGCGCCTTGCCTTGCGCTTTGGCTTCGTTGTAGAGCGCGAGCGCCGTCGGTAGCTGCGAAACGAGCGACTCGATGCGGGTTTCGCCGGACGGGTGCGTCGACATGAACTCCGGCACTCGGGACTCGTTCTTCTCTTCCATGTTGGTCCACAGAGTCACGCTCTCGCGGGGGTCGAAACCTGCCATGGCCATGTACTTGAGACCGATGATGTCTGCCTCGGATTCCTGCTTGCGGCTGAACGGATTCAGGATACCGAGCATGGCGCCGGTGCCCAGCGTCTGTTGCGCGGCCTGTGTCTGGTTCGCATAGCCGCCGCCCAGCAGGATCGCGGCAATATCGACGCCGACCCCTGCAACCATCGAGCGCGAGGCGCGCTCGTTCGCGTGTTGTGCCGTGACGTGGGCGACCTCATGCCCGAGCACCGTCGCCAGCTGATGTTGATTCTGTGCCACCGTCAGAATGCCGCTGAAGACGCTGATCTTGCCGCCCGGCAACACGAAGGCATTGACGTCCGCCTGGTCGATGACCGCCAGTTCCCAGAACATTGCCGCGTCTTCGCCTTCGAGCTGGTCGACGATGGCGTTCGATACGCATGCGACATAATCAATCGTCGCCCGGTCCTGGACCAGCGGCATGCGCTCGCGAATCATGTTGAACTGCCGTTGACCTTCGGCGGCGAGCGCGGCGTCGGACTTCAGGATCATCTGATTCCGCCCGGTCGGCGAGGTTGCGCAGGAAGCGAGCAGGACTGCCAGTAATCCGACCGAAACAGCGGCTGACGACAGGGTCTTGCAAATCGAGCGGGTCATTGCTTTACCTCCGGGTGTTACCGGCATTATAGCTGCCGCGGCAACCCGAAACCGCCTTTCCCTGTGAGACCTTGCGCCGGCGCCGGGGTTCCCCCTCAGCGCGGCAGACGGGTCTCGAAGCGGCGGCGCCAGGCGGCCGCATCCAGCCCGTCCAGCGCGCCGTCGACATGGGCCAGCAGCTTTTTCTGCAGCGGCTTCTTGATTTTGTAGCGGACCCGGTACAGGTCCCGGTTCGATGCCAGTTCGGCCAGCAACTGGTCACTCGTTTTCAGCTCGTCGGCAAGCCCCAGTTCCACGGCCCGGGTCCCGTACCAGTGCTCGCCGGTCGCGACTCTGGCGAGATCGAGTTCGGGCCGGTAGCTGCCGACCGCGGATTTGAACAGACTGTGTACGTCTTCGAGTTCCGCCTTGAGTCGGGCCCGATCCGCGTCCGTGTTCTTGCCGAACATCGTCACATTGCGTTTGTAGTCACCGGCGGTCACCTGTTCCCAGTCGATACCGTGACCCTCCATCATCCGGTTGAAGTTCGGCAACTGTGCAATGACGCCGATCGATCCCAGTATCGCGAACGGCGCGGCGACGATACGGGTCGCGACACAGGCCATCAGGTAGCCGCCGCTTGCCGCAACCTTGTCGACCGTGACAATGAGCGGGATGTTACGTTCGCGGATGCGTGCCAGTTGCGACGCGCCCAGTCCGTGTTCGTGTACCACGCCGCCGTAGTTCTCGAGCCGGACCACGACCTGGTCGCTGTCCTCGGCCACATCGAGTATTGCACTGATTTCTTCGCGCAACGACGCGACTGCGCTCGCTTTCAGGTCGCCCTTGAAATCGATGACGAAGCTGCGCGGCCGCCGCTCGCTCGATTTCGCTTCGGCCTTCCTGCGTGCTTTCTCGGTTTTAGCCTCCGCTTTCCAGGCGTCTTTATGCAATACGACCCGTTTGAGTGCACCGGCGAGCGAGCGGTATTTGCCGTTCAGGTGTTCGACTTCGAGCCCGTCGTGGCTGGCCGCCTTGCGCCCTGCGGCCGCGGCGATGACGATGACCATGACAATAGCCGCCACAACCGTGACTGCTTTCAGCAGGAACAGGCCGTACTCCAGAAAGAATTCGGTCATTTCAAACGGCGATGCCGACGTTGTTTTTCTGCAGCACCCGGTCCGCGCGATAACTGGAGCGTACCAGCGGACCGGCAACGACTTCGACGAAGCCACGGTCGAGCCCTTCCCTGCGATACGACTCGAACTCGTCCGGCGTCACGTAGCGCTCGATGGCAAGATGATTGGGTGTCGGGCGCAGGTATTGACCCAGCGTCAGGATATCGACGTCGGTATCGCAGAGATCGTCCATCGTTTCCATGATTTCGCGATCGCTTTCGCCGAGCCCCAGCATCAGGCTCGTTTTCGTCAGGACATCCGGGCGAAAGCGTTTTGCATGAGCCAGCACCCGCAAGGTCTGTTCATAGCCGGCTCGCGGATCGCGCACGGGGTGCGTCAGCCGCCTGACCGTCTCGACATTCTGCGCAAAAACCTCGAGTCCCGAGTCCACCACCTTTTCGACATCCGCCAGGACGCCGTTGAAGTCGGGTGTCAACGCCTCGACGGCTGTCAGAGGATTCATCCGCTTGATGGCGCGAACGCACTCCGCGTAATGCGCCGCGCCCCCGTCCGGCAGATCGTCACGGTCCACGGAGGTGATGACCACGTAACGGAGTCCCATCAGTTTGACGGCGCGCGCCGTGTTCTCCGGCTCTTCCGCGTCGAGCCAGCCGCGCGGGTTGCCGGTATCGACGGCGCAAAAACGGCAAGCCCGCGTGCAGACGGAACCAAGCACCATGATCGTCGCCGTACCGTGGTTCCAGCACTCGCCGATATTCGGACACATGGACTCTTCGCAGACGGTGCTCAGGCGATGGTTGCGGACCGTCTGGCGAACTTCCGAAAATTTCGCGCCTGCCGGCATTTTCGCCCGCAGCCATTGCGGCTTGTTGCCGAGGACGATTTCCGGCGGGTTGCGGCGTGCCTTGATGCCGTTCTTGATCGCCGCAAAGCCGGCCTCCGTCCGATACTTCATGCCGGATTCGACAATCGGGATACCCCGGAAATAACGGTTGTTCTGGTCCTTCTCGGATGTGCTCATCGATCGTTCTGTCTGGCCGGTGAATCGCCGGTCTGGAAAGCCCGGCTGTGAAGCAATCCATTCTCGCACGAGCCGCAAAAAAAATCCCGGCCGGTGGCCGGGAGAATCAGGGGGAAAAATCTAACGCCAGAAAAACGATTTCAGTGCAAGCGGGCCCAGCTCAGGAGTTTGACTGCACTCCTCTGCAGGTCGAAATTTCGCGCCAGTACGGCCTCGATGTCTGCAACATTCGAATCGCGGGCCAGGGGCCGGCTGAGTTCGACCACACCACTGAACTCGTTGCCGCCGCGATACTTGGCGTCCGTCAGTCTGAACTGTGTGTAGTACTTGGCAGACATGGAACGGAGATTACCGCCGGGTCGCTACTTCGTCTGTGAGCCAAAGCACAAATCGCAGGCGGGTCGGGCTCGGCCGCCGTGGCAACCCGCGGAACGGTGAAAGCGATCACAACGGCCGCCGACAGCAGCCGGCACCGGCGCCACAACGGGTCCGTTAATGGCGTAGAATCCGCGGCTTATGGAGCCTGTACGCCCTGCGCGGCGGCGCCGGTTCAGCGGGCTGGCAGCCGATGTCATGTTGACAGGCAGAGAGGCGCCGCACAGTTTTAGTGCGCATTTAGCGCGCAATTTTTTGTAACTTTTTGTACCTTTTGCGTTCTTGAACTCGAGCGGACCTGAAAAATGGCTTCTTTACCCACGATCGTCAGACTGATTGCGATGGCCCTGTGCTTGGCTTTTGCCAACACGACGGCGGCGCAGAACGAACTGCGCACGACTTTCCTCAAAGAGGCGGAAGCCGCTCTTGCCGAGGCCGACGCCGCCAACGCGAAGCTCCTTGCCCCGGAGAGTTATCAAGACGGCAGCGAGGCTTTCACTGCGGCTGAATCGGGTCTGGAGCGCGGCCGTAACATCGAATACGTGCGTGACAAGGCCGGGGACGCGAAGGCGCACTTCGAGCAGGCCGCGAAAACGGCGCAGCTTGCAACAACGGTGTTGGCCCAGGTGATGAAAAGCCGCCAGGATGCCGCAAACGCACGCGCTCCGGAACTGGCACCCGATCTCTGGCAGGATGCTCAACGGGAATTTGCCGCCGCCATTCGCGAACTCGAAGGGGGCGACCTGGGCGACGCCAAGCGCAAGAACATAGAAGCCACCGCGCTTTATCGCGATGCCGAACTGGTTGCGATCAAGGACCAGTATCTCAGTGAAACGCGCCGCCTGCTGGCCGATGCGGAACGCGCCAAAGTCGAGCGTTATGCACCGCTCACGCTCAGCAAGGCGCAGCAACTGCTTGCCGATGCGGAACGCGAACTCAGTCAGAATCGCTACGACACCGACCTGCCGAGAAGTCTGGCGCAGCAGGCCAATTATGAAGCGAAGCACGCCATCTATCTGTCCGAAGTCGTGCGTAAAGTGCGCGACGACGATCTCACGGTCGAACAACTCGTGCTGCAGTGGGAAGAACCGCTGAAGCGGATTGCCGATGCGGCAAACATCGTTCCACACATGGAAAGCGGGCATCAGGCACTCGAGCAGGAGCTCGTCACGTTTGTCGAGAATGTACGCGCGGAAAACCAGAGTCTGCAGCAGGAATCCGAAGCCAATAACCTGCGCCTGGCCGATATGGCGGAGGAAATCCGCACACTGGATGAACGGCTGGGCGGCGCGACGGCTGAACGGGCTGCGTTGGTACAGCGTCTCGAAGCCCAGGCGCGAGTCAAAGCGCAATTCGAAAAAGTCGAGAAGATGTTCACCCGCGAAGAGGCTCGCATCTTTCGCGAGGGCGACAATGTCATCCTGCGCCTGGTCGGCCTGACATTCGACAGCGGCAAGGCCGAGATCAGGCAGGAGAGCTTCGACCTGCTGGCGAAAGTCGAAAGAGCGATCGACGTGTTTCCGCGCAGCGAACTGATCATCGAGGGCCACACCGATTCATACGGTAGCGACGAATCGAATCAGACGTTGTCGCAGTCTCGCGCCGAGTCGGTGCAGCAATACATGATCAATGCGATGCGCCTTCCCAGTTATCGGCTGATTGCGACGGGTTTCGGGGAAACGAATCCGGTGGCAAACAATGAAACCGCCTCCGGCCGCGCGCAGAACCGCCGCATCGATATCGTCATCAAGCCGAACCCGGATACTGCCTGACGGCGCGACGCCACCAGTCCCGCACCACGGTCGCGGTTGCTTCATTGACGAGATAGCCGTACTCGGCGTGCACGTTCAGTTCGCCGTCCTGGTGGAAATAGTTGTAGATCACGTGGTCTTCGATGTCCTCGACCAGTCCCAGTTCGATCATGTCGGCATAGTCGTTCTGGAGCCGCATGTCGATGGCGGTGAGTTCGCCCACTGCGGCAATATTGACCCAGCGCGTGATGTTGTCCGGAAAACGCTTTCGACCCGTTTCCCGGCAGCCTTTCAGCCGGCGCTGCAGATAGTGCATGCCGAGGGGGCTGCCCAGCGTGAGCAACAGCTCGATGCGGACGTCGTCGCCGGATTCATGGCTCAACTGCCACAACGTGTCGTAGACAATGACAGAGCCCATGCTGTGACCGATCAACAGGACCGGTCGCTGGTTTTGCGACGCCGCGCGCAGGGGCATTTTCAGCAGTCGACGTGTCGCTTCAGCGATCTCGTTGTCGTTATTCAAATAACGGCGCAGGTCGCGTAAATGCAATTGCAGGTTCTCGTCCGCGACCTGCGGAATGAGGAACGGCAGCCGATCCGCCGCGCGATAAAGCCACCGCACCATATGGCGTTTCAGCGTACTTGCCTGCGCTCTGTCCTCGGCGGAGGCTTCCTGTTGTTGCAGCACGCCGGTAATCCCGGCACGGTCCAGTTCGATGTCGCGGTACTCTGCATAGAAGTCGAAGTTCCAGCCGACGAGATCGAATGCATGGTCCCGGTCCCGGATTTGCGCCGCCGTTTCGGGATCGGTGCGTCGTATGCCCTCGAGAAGACATCGCAACAGTTCCATCCGGTGAATGCCGGGCGGCGGCTTGGCCTTCAGGCCCGGAACGTAAAGAATCAGCGGCCCGGTGCTCATCGGCCGCTTTCGGCCCGCCTGCTCTGCACCGCGGCTTCGAGGATGCCGTGCAACTCGCCGACGCTGGCGACGATCACGTCGGGCGCCGGCAGGTGCCGCGGCCAGGCAATGCCGTGGCGATTCATCCACGCCGTGCACAGGCCGGCTTCTTTCGCTCCGACAATGTCGATTTCCGGATGGTCGCCGACATGCAGCGTCTCGGCCGCGGCAACACCGGCCCTGGCGACCGCCTCGTCGAAGATCAGCCGCTCCGGCTTCGCGGCCCCGGCATCGATCGCGGTCACCACGTCGCTGAACAAGTGCCGGATGCCGATCGTCTGCAGATTGGCATTGCCGTTCGTTACCGCAATGACCGTGAAGTGTTGCGCCAGGGCTTCCAAGGCAGGTACGACGTCCGGAAACAACCGCACCTTGTTGCGCTCGACATCGAATACGTTGAAAGCGTCTTCGATGAAGTCGTCCGGGTAACCGCAGGCGTCGAGCATATGTCGGAGCGCCATCTTGCGCAGGTATCTGAAGTCGTGCGTTCTGTCCCAATGCTCCAGGATGATCTGCTCGCGGATTTCGAGCGCGGCCTCTGCGCTGAATTTCTCTGCAATCGCCGGACAATGCCGTTCCAGCCAGCGCCAGAGCTCGGCTTCGGCACGCTGGATGACCGGCGCAATCTCCCAGAGCGTATCGTCGAGGTCGAGCGTGATGGCGCGGATATGCAGCAAGGCGATTTCCAGGACGGCACTGGCCGGTTGGGGGCAGGGATTGTCGTCTTATAATATGCCGTAGTTCAACCGGCCGCTTGCGCGACCCTGCGGAGGCAACGATGAAGTATCTGCATACCATGGTCCGGGTCAGTGATCTCGATCGATCGCTCGATTTCTACTGCGACAAACTGGGACTCACGGAGGTGCGCCGCATGGACAACGATAAAGGCCGCTTTACGCTGGTTTTCCTCGCGGCCCCCGGCGATCACGCGGCGCAGGTCGAACTCACGTACAACTGGGATCCGGAAAACTACACGGAAGGCAGGAACTTCGGCCATCTCGCCTATGCGGTCGACGATATCTATGCGGTGTGTCAAAAGCTCATGGACAGCGGGGTCACCGTCAACCGGCCGCCGCGGGACGGCCACATGGCTTTCGTGCGTTCACCTGACAATATTTCGATCGAGCTGTTGCAGAAAGGACCGGCCCTCGCGCCGGCGGAGCCGTGGGCTTCGATGGCGAATACAGGTCACTGGTGATGTGCTCAGGTCTGCGGCATCAACGGCGGCAGATCTTCCCGCGCTCGCTCTTCCGGCTTGCCCGCTGACAGGCGGGAAGCACGCAACGCACGGGCGAGCCCGGCGCCGTTCCACGATTCCCCATGAGGGCCGTAGCTGTTACGGGACAATGTGTCCAACTCTGTCGACAACGGCTCCGGCACCCTGGCCGCAATTTCCCCAATGCTCCTCGGGGCATTCTCCGGCCACTGGAGCCGGGCCCAGTGCAACAGCGCCGACTTCAGGGTGCGCGCATCGCCGCTCTCCGCCGCCTGCCGTGCCTCTTTGATGAACTGTGCCCGTTGCTTATGCGCCGGCGGCGGTGTTCGCTCGTGGCTCGACGGAGTGCCGGACTTACGGCGCGACCACCACCACCCAAAAAGTGTTACGAGCCAGATGCCGGCAAGCACCTCGCTGACGCGGCGCCACGTATTCGAATGCACAACGAGTGTGCCTCCGACTGATTCATTTTTCAGCAGCAGCTCGCTCGCCACGGACGGTTTCGGCATCGCGTCGGCGGACGGCAGTATGCTCACCGTCCTCTCCGGTAGCGTCGCGATCTCCCACTGACCCTCGTCGATATTCCACCAGGGTAAACTCAGTTCGGGCAGCGAAACCTCACCGGGCTCGACGGCGATCAGGGCATACTGGTCCTTGCGCGTCGCGAGCATCCCTGAGGGCACGGCGCTGACCTGCAATTCCGGCTTATCGGGATAAACCTTGATGCCGTCGGATGCCACCGGCTCGATGACCGGAATCTGCGTCGACAGCTGCCCGACCGCGGTCACGGTGATGCGCCGGGTGATCGGCTCGCCGGCCGGCAGGCGGTCCGGCTCCCGCGACCATTCTTCGGCGAGTTCCACCGATTTGGCCGGAAACCAGGCCGCATTCGGAAATCCGGGCGGCGGCGGCGGGATGGGCCTGACCTCGATCCTGACCGGGTCGGACTTGAATAACTTGCGGCCAGTGATGCGGCCGTCGCGCAGAACTCGCGCCTCGAACAGCGCGGGCTTGATCGATATTTCCCCGCTCGCTTGCGGAAACAGCGCATACACGCGCTCGACGACATTGTAATTCTTGCCGTCGATCAACGAGTCGTAACTTTTTTCATCCGCGGCCAGTTCGACCAGCACGTCGACGCCGCCGATGTCCGGCTCGCTCAGGCGCGGCTGGCGCGTCGCGACCGCCCGATACACCTTGATCCTGTACAGCACCTGCGCCTGGACGTAGGTTTCATCGTGATCGACGTCCGTGACGACGAAAATGTCGGATTGTCCCGGTGACGCAGCGCGGACCGGCGCGATGGAGATCTGCAGCGCCTGGCTTTGCTCGTTGCCGACCGCAATCGGCGGAATCACGAAGTCACCCGCCTGTTTCGCCATCAGCACGTAAGTCCAGGTTCTGCTGCGGCTGATCTCGCCGTTGATGATCGTGGTGTTACTGAGCGCGCTCTGCGACACGACGTAGAAATCTTTTTCCAGCGCCGTTACATCCGGCTCGGTGTTGACCGCCGTATCGACCGTCACGTCGAGTGTGAACGATTCATTCAGTTCGACATCGGCCCGGTCGATGCTGGCAACGACCGACGCCAGAACGGCGTCGCAAGGTGCGCACAACAGGACGAGCAGCGCTGCTGCCGGCAGTATCGTACGCTGCGTTTTTACCACGATTCGTCCGTCGGGTTCTGCCACAGGCTGTTCCCTTCCTGATCGACACCCTGGCGCTGATACTGATAACGAAACTTGCGACGCAGCAGACCGCCGGGGTCGTCCGGAATGCGCCGCAACCACTGTTCGAGTGCCTGGCGTTCTTCCTGCGCGCGTCTGCCCGCCGCAAGTTCTGCCGCGCTCGGCGCCTTGTCATCGGACGTTTCGAGCTCCTGCCCGGCCGCCTCGCGCGCCGCTCGATCGAGTTCCCGTTGCATCGCTTCGAGGTCTTCCTTCTTCGTCTCTTCTTCGCTGCGGGCGGCGGACTCGCCGTTCTGCGTGTCGCTGCCCGCCGCGCCGGAACTGCCATCCTGGTTCGATGGATCGGAAGCGTTGTCGCTGTCCGCCTTCTGTGACTGGCCGTCGCCCTGCGACGACGATTGCTGATTGCCTGGGTCCCCCTGCTCCGCCTGCTGCTTTTGCAGCATGGATTGCAGCAGATCGCGGTTGTAGGCCGCGTCCTCCGCCTGTGGATCGAGCGCGAGCGCGCGCTCGTACGTATCGATGGCCTCCTGGAACTCGCCCTGTCGAGCCAGCGCGTTTCCCAGGTTGTACAAACCATCCGCATCGCGTCGGCCGGTGAAAGAGTCCGCGCTCGCGGCGTAGTCACCCGCCCGGTACTCTGCGACGCCCTGCCATTGCCGATTGTCGAACAGCGCGGCGGCATCCGCGGCATTGCCTTCCGCAAGCTTCGCCTTTGCCTGCTGATCGTTGGTTTGCCAGAGATCCTGCCAGCCGAAGGCATGCGCGGGGTCGGACATCGGCATGACGCAAACGAACGCGACCAGTAGCCAGCCGCGGCGAAACGCGAGCGCGGCGAGCGGCACCAGCAATAGCAAGAGCCACGGTCCCTCCTCCTGCCATTGATCCGTGGCATGGATGTCACCCGATTCGCCGGCCGCCGCGAATCCGCCGGAGAGCGAAAGCAGGCTTTCGATGTCGCGATTGTCCGTCGTCATGACGGCGAAGCGCCCGCCGCCGGCGTCGGCGAGCGAGCGCAGCCCGGCGGACTCGAGTTTGGGTACCACGATGCGACCCGTACGGTCGGTGACGAAGCCGCCGCCATGCTCCGGAATCGGGGCGCCATCCGGGGTACCGACGCCGAGGACCGACAGGGTGTAACCTGCATCAAGGAGTTCGGCCGCCGTGCGTTCCGCCTCGACCGAGGCGCCGCCGTCGGTAATCAGCAGAATGCCGCCATCGCTGACACCGGCCTGCTCCAGCAAGCGGCGGCCTTTCTCGAGTGCCGATACGGGATTGCTGCCGCCGCTCGGCATGATGTCCGTGTCGAGGCTGCCGACCAGGGCGGCAATCGTATCCGTGTCGGTGGTCAACGGCGTGACCGTGAAGGCGCTGCCGGAGTAGACGACCAGGGCGGTCTGACCGCTCTCCCGGCTGTCCAGGATATCCAGGACCTTGAGTCGCGCGCGGGTCAGTCGGCTCGGCGACACGTCCTCCGCATCCATTGAACGCGACAGATCCAGCGCGATGACGATGGCCTGCTCGGAGCGGAACACCGGTTGTTCGATGCGGTTCCAGCTCGGCCCTGCAAGCGACAGGGAAGCGAGCGTCCCGCCCGCGAGCACGAGCCACCAGCGGCGGTCACTGCCGGCGGGCAGACGGGTCAGGACGAACGGAGCCAGTGCCGGATCGACCACGCGCTGCCACAGGCCGGGCGCGAGTCTCCGTCGCGCCATCAGGAACGCGAAAACCGCGATCAGCGGCAGCGCCAGCAGCCATTCCGGCCGCAGCCAGTGGAAGTCAGCCGGCATGTGCCGTCACCTTGTGCAGCCGGCCGTATCGAAGCCCGCGAAGCAGGTAAGCCGACGCGAGCAATGCGGCCAGCGCGAACGCTCCGCCCAGGGGCCAGTAGTAGAGCGAGGCGACCGGCCGGAAACCGGCTTCGGGTTCGGCGACGGGTTCCATCTCGTCGAGCAGCCGATAGATTTCCTGCAAACCCGCCGTGTCCCGCGCGCGGAAGTAGCGGCCGCCGGTCATGCCGGCAATCCGTGTCAGGGTATCCTCATCCAGATCGGCGGACGGATTCACCCGCAGCAGGCCGCCGGTGATCGAGGGCACGTCCAGTTGTTCTGCGCCGATGCCGATCGTGTAGATCTTGAGGCCGATTTGCTGCGCCAGTTCTGCCGCGTCGAGCGGCGCAATCTGGCCGGCGGTGTTCGCGCCATCGGTCAGCAGAAGCAGGACCTGTTCGCTGGCGTTCGCGCCCTGTTCGTAAATGCGCTTGACGGCCAGCGTGATCGCATCGCCGATCGCCGTCTTTTCTCCCGCGAGTCCGATAAACGCTTCCAGCAACAAGGTATTGACGGTCTCGCGGTCGAGCGTCAACGGCACCTGCAGATAGGCGCGCTCACCGAACAGGATCAGGCCCAGCCGGTCGCCTTCGCGGCGCCGGATAAAATCGCTGGCCACTGCCTTGGTGGCGGTCAGCCGGTCGACTCGCCGGTTCCCGAGTTCGAAGTCCTTCGCGTCCATGCTGCCGGACAGGTCGACGGCCAGCATCAGGTTGCGGCCGGAGACCGGCACCGCGAATTCATCGCCGATGCGCTCCGGTCTGGCAGCGGCGATGACCAGCAGCAGCCACGCGATGGCAGCCACCCAGAAGCGCCAGTTGCGCAGTTGCCCGGCCTCGGAACGATCGGTGAGGACGGCAAACCGTCGCAGGCTCGGTACTTTCAGGCCGGCATCGCCGCTCTCGCCTGCCGGTGGCAGCAACAGACGCACGAAATACGGCAACACCAGCGCGAGGAACATCCACGGCCAGGCGAAGGTCACCACGATGCCGTCCCCGGTAACGGCGCCTGCAGCCGGCGCTGCACGACATCGATCAGGCCGTCCACGTCCAGATCCGCGGGATCCGGCGCCGCTTTGCGGTAGGGCAGGTCCTTGAGCGGGCGTCCCGGTCCCTCGGAAAAGGGTCTGTCCTCGAGCCCCTGGTCCAGCCACAGGAGCCAGGCGTGGCCGGTCAGACCGGCCATTTCGTGCCGGGGCGAATAGGCAAGCATCGAGCGGCGCAGCAGTTCCGACAAGCGCGCGCCCAGCGCGACCAGGTTGCCATCCGTGTCGTACACCTTTTTCGAGCGGACCAGTTCGCGCAACGCATGGCGGCGCGCCCTGTTGTGGCGGTGCTGCCGGTACAACGCCCTCGCAATCAGCACGAGACCCGTGACGAGCAGGCCGATCAACAACCACCAGCCGGGCGCGAGCGGCCACCAGCCGATCGCCTCCGGCAGGTGCAGGTCTCGCAATGGTATCTGGTCCGGGTTCATCGCCGTCTTAATGTCGAGTGTCGTCTCTTGCCGAGCGCCTGTTGCAGGGAGAGCACAGGATCGTCTTCCGTGGACAATGCGAGCAGGTGCACACCGTAACGCTGGCAGAATGTTTCAAGTCCCTCCCGCCGTTCCTCGAACGCCCGCTGATAATCGGCGCGCGCGCTCGAGAGAAACGTGTCGATGGCCATTTCGCCCTCATGGCTGACCAGCCGGTAACGGCCGGGCGGCGGCAACCGGCGCTCCAGCGGATCGCTGATAAACACCGCCATCACCTCGCTGTGCCGCGCAATCCCTGCAAGGTATGACTGCGCGGCGCGCGAAAAATCCACGAAATCGCTCAGCACGACCACCAGGCTGCCGGGCCGCACGACCCGGCGCAGCGCGGCCATCGCCTGCGTCAACGGCGGCTCCGCGTCGGCGCCGGGCGGTGGATCGGAGTGAGCCCAGTCCGGATGCGCGACCAGTTCGTGCAGATAACGCAAGGCGGCCTGACGGCCCAGCCGCGGCTTCACCTCCCGATGCGTCGTATCGCCGAAGATCAGCCCGCCCAGGCGGTCGCCGCGATGATTCGCGGCCCACGACAGGAGCCCGGCGGCGCGGCCTGCAACGACCGCCTTGTAGCAGCCCCTCGTTGCAAAATGCATCGTGTTCCTGAGATCGACTACGAGCAGCACCGGCCGTTCACGTTCTTCACGAAACAGTTTGGTATAGGCAGTCGTGCTGCGGGCAGTCACCCGCCAGTCGATGTTGCGCGGGTCGTCGCCGGGTTGATACGGCCGTGACTCGTCGAATTCCATGCCGCGACCACGAAAGTGCGACACGTAAGCGCCGGTCTGCAATGAATTGATGCGCAGCACGTCGAGCGCGATGATCCGGGCCGGTCCGGCGAGCCGGATCAGTTCCGCCTGGTTCACGCTGACCGGCGATGCAACGGCCTGTCCAGTGTCGTGCTGCAAGTCTGTTACCTGTCTGACAACGCTACGGGACGCCGACGCCGTCCAGTACGCGCTCGATGATCGAGTCGGGAGTCACGCCGTCTGCTTCGGCTTCGAAACTCAAGACCAGTCGATGTCGCAGCACGTCGGCTGCGACCGCCTGGATATCTTCGGGCCCGACATAATCGCGGCCTTCGAGCCAGGCGTGTGCGCGCGCTGTCCGGTCGATGCCCATGCAGGCCCGCGGGCTGGCACCGTACATGATCTGTCCCGTCAAGGAATTGTCGACCGCACCCGGATTGCGTGTCGCGACGACGACGTTGACGATGTATTGCTCGAGTTCGCTCGCAAGATGGAGCTGCAAAATGGCCTGGCGCGCCTGCATGATGGACGAGACCGACAACAGTTCCGGCGGTTGAAAGGCATCGCGCAGGCCCGCCAGCGCTTCGTCCCGATTCAACACCAGGATTCGCCGCTCGTCCTCGATGTTCGGATATCCGACCTGCACGTGTAACAGGAAGCGGTCGAGTTGCGCTTCCGGCAATGGATAAGTGCCTTCCTGCTCGATCGGATTTTGCGTTGCCATGACCATGAACAGACCCGGCAATGTATAGCTCTTCTCGCCGACCGTGATCTGCCGTTCCTCCATCGCCTCCAGCAGTGCCGACTGCACTTTCGCAGGCGCGCGGTTGATCTCGTCCGCCAGGATCAGGTTATGAAACAACGGGCCTTTGCGGAATTCGAACGTGCCGTCCTGCGGCCGGTAAATTTCGGTGCCGGTCAGGTCTGCCGGCAGCAGGTCCGGAGTGAACTGCAGGCGATGAAAGTCGCCTTCGATACTTTCCGCGAGTACTTTGATGGCGCGTGTCTTGGCGAGCCCCGGCGCGCCCTCGACCAGCAGATGCCCGTCGCAGAGCAGGGCGATCAGCATACGGTTGATGAGATGCGACTGGCCGACGATCAAGCGGCTGGCATGGGCTTCGAGCTGTTGAAATTGTTCTATCACGCTCATCAATGACTCCGGCGGTCAAAACGGCGTGTCATTGTAGAGACGAAGCGGGTACAGGCCAACCGATCCACGCGGCTTTGCATATTCGAATTGCGATTCAGGTAATAATGACTTCCCTCTACGACCGCCCGGATGCGTGTAAATTGCAGGGAATCAGGAAAAATCGGGATCGGGCGTCCGTCCGGCGGGCGGACTGTCGTGTGCCGCGCCGTCTCTTCGCCGTCGTTGCGGCGATTCTGCTGACAGGTGCGGCTACGGACAATACGGCCGACCTCGATCAGTCCTTCGGCAGCGGCACGATCGTCATCGAGTCCGGCAATGGCGCGTGTTACCGGTTCGACGTGTACCTGGCGCTGACTTCGGCACAACACCGGCGCGGCCTGATGTTCGTGCGGCAGTTACCGCGATATACCGGCATGCTGTTCGTTTATCCCGACGCGGCCAGGCGATCGATGTGGATGAAGAACACTTATATCCCGCTCGACATCCTCTTTATCCGGGCAGATGGCACGGTGTCGTCCATTGCGGCCGAGACCGAGCCGCTTTCGTTGCAGTCGATCGCGTCAGAGGAATCCGTGCACTTTGTGCTCGAATTGAATGCCGGAGTGAGCAAGGCGCTGGGAATCGACAGGGAAAGCCGTATATACCTGCCGGAGCGGGCCGATTAAACGAAGGTCGCCCGCATGGCGGGCTCCTGCATTGGGGGAATCACCGGCTGCAGGCCTACAGCACGGCGGCGATGGCTGCGGCCAGTCGGCCGACGTTGGCGGGAGTGATTCCCGCGACGTTGATGCGGCTGGAATCGACCATGTAAACCCCGAACTCGGACTTCAGCCGTTCGACCTGGGCGGGCGATACGCCGAGAAACGAAAACATGCCCCGGCCGCGTTCGAGGTGCGAAAAGTCCTGCCCCGGGGCCTGTTCCTTGAGCGCCGCACGGAGCAGTGCGCGCATTGCCTGCAGTCGTTTGCGCATTCCCGCCAGTTCCGCCAGCCATGCGGCGCGGAGTTCGTCATCCCGCAAGATGCAATTCACGATCGCTGCGCCGTGGTCCGGCGGCATCGAATACAGCGTACGAACGATGTTGAATGCCTGGCTGCGTATCGTTGCCGCGGTGGCCGCGTCGGCCGATACCACGGACAGGCTGCCGACGCGGTCGCGATAAAGTCCGAAGTTCTTGGAGCATGAACTCGACACGATCATTTCTGGAACCCGGTCGAACAGATGTCGTACCGGGAACGTGTCTTCTTCGAGTCCTTCTGCAAAGCCCTGGTATGCGATGTCGATAAACGGCAGCAGTCCGCGTTTCGCGATGACGCCGGCGACTTCCCGCCATTGCTCCGTGGTCAGGTCCATGCCGGTCGGATTGTGGCAACAACCATGCAGCAACACGATGTCGCCTTGCGGCATGCGCTGCAAGGTGTCCAGCATTTCGGCAAAGCGAACCGTCTTGCCTTCCGCCTCATAGTAAGGGTACTTCTCGAGGCGTATGCCGGCGCCGCCCAGTAACGGTACATGATTCGCCCAGGTCGGGTCGCTCGCCCATACAGTGGCCTCCGGCCGCGCGCGCAGGATCAGTCCCGCCGCGACGCGCAGAGACCCGGACCCTCCCGGAGTCTGCAGCGTGGTGATCCGATTGCTGCCGTCTCCAGCACCGCCGAAGATCATCGATTGCATCGCTTCGTTGAAGGCCGGATTCCCGCCCGAACCGAGGTAGGTCTTGCTGGTCTGTGCGTCGATCAGGCGCCGCTCGGCTTGTTTGACCGTCTCGAGTATCGGCGTGTGCCCGTTCGCGTCCCGATAGACACCGACACCCAGATCGATCTTGTCGTCCCTTGGATCGTCTTTTTGCTCGGCGATCAACCGCAATATCGCGTCCGCGGGCAGCGGGTTCAGGTTTTGGAACAAGAGAGCTCTCCGATCAGCAGCCTGGCAGTGGATACAATGCCGCGGCGCCTACAGTCTGTCGAGCGGAATCTTGATGTAGGCGGTGCCGTTGTCTTCGCTTTGCGGCAGTCGTCCCGCGCGAATGTTCACCTGGATTGCCGGCAGCAGCAACGCGGGTAGCGACAACGTTGCGTCTCTCTTTTCGCGGAGCGCAATAAAATCCTTCCTGGTCACGCCGTCGGCGACGTGAATGTTCGATTTCTTCTGTTGGGCGACGGTGGTCTCGTACCGCAACGTTCGGCCCTCCGGCGGATAATCGTGACCCATGAAGAGCCGCGTTCCGTCAGGCAGTGCAAGAATTTTCTGGACCGAATCGTAAAGCAACCCCGCATCGCCACCCGGGAAATCGCAGCGCGCGGTGCCGATGTCGGGCATGAACAGGCTGTCGCCGACGAATGCAGCATCGCCGACCAGGTAGGTGATGCTGTCGTTCGTATGCCCGGGTGTCGCCAGTACACGGCATTCGAAGTCGCCCACGTCGAACGGATCGCCGTCATGAAACAGGCGGTCGAAAGAATGTCCACCCGTGCCGGCCGGCAGTTGCAGGTTGAACAGGAGAGCGAAATGCGCCTGTATCGTCCGAACGCCGTCACCGATCGCGATGCTGCCGCCGACCGCGTCTTTTATGAATTGCGCCGCACTCAGGTGATCCGCATGCGCGTGTGTTTCCAGTATCCACTCCAGTCGCAGTGAATGGTCGCAAATGAACTCCACGATTTCCTGCGGCGGCCGGCTGTCCGTGCGCCCGGAGACGACGTCGAAGCCCAGCACCGGGTCGATGACGGCGGCGCTGCCGGTCCGCGCATCGCTGACGACATACGACAGCGTGCCGGTGGGCGGGTGATAAAAATGCCGGACATCGGCGCGGCTCGCCGCAGTCACGATTACAATGCCCCGCCCCGGCGGAAGGTCAGCCTTTCGGTGCCCAGACGGAACACCAGCCGTTCACGTTCACCAGTTTGCCGGGAAAGATCTGGCACGGCCGCCAGTCCTGGCCTTCTTCGCCCTGCAGGAGCGAGCAATTGCCGCAATGCTGGTCCGGGGCCGGATTGGGCATCGCGGCGGCATCGACCGTGCTGGCATTGTTGGTGTATTTCAAGGCCGTCGCCTGCGGGTCGTCCTCGGCCAGCTTTGGCAGGTCCTGTGCCATGGCCTGCGCGCCCGGCCGAACGAAGCAACCGGCAGCCGCAACGGCCGACAACTGGATGAATTGGCGTCTCGCGATCTTGCTCAAGGGAATCTCCTTTCGGACGGGTCTTTAAGACCCCTATTCTATGAGAAATACCTGAATGGCGGCAAAACGATTCACCGCTCCGCCGGCCTCACGCAGCCTGCGCCGGCGCACTTTTTTCAGCCCGGAACGTGAACGCAATCACAATCGGCTGCCTGAACCATTTCAAGTCGCGCGGTTTGGCCTATGCTTTCCGGTATGCATCCGCCGATCCCAGAACCTGCCGGCCGGTTCGTCGCACCGCTGGCGCTCGTGGCCGCGCTGTTCTGTTCGCCGGTGTGGGCCGGCGACGTGCACGAGTACCGGATCCGGATCGATCCGTCGATGAGCCGTATGCACGTGGAAGCGCGCTTTGCCGGCGCCGTCGACAGCGTTACGGCACGCTCGAACGAGGCCGGCGATTTCCTGATCGACGCCCGCAATTGCGGCGATGAAATGCCCATACGCCTGCGCAACCGGCGCATGATGCTGCCCGCCACCGGCATTCGCTGCATGACTTACACCGTCGACCTGGCACGGGCTGCAATGCAGCAGCGCTACAACCGGGCGCTGGCACCGGGCAATGTCGTCGTGCCGCCGTCATTATGGCTATGGCGGCCGAAACTGACGGCGGATGCCGAGATTCGGGTCCATTTTGCGCTGCCCGCGCACATCCGGGTCGCCGTCCCGTGGCAGGCCATCGACGGCGAATCGCAGTCCTATCGCCTGACCAGTTCTCCAGAGAGTTCCAGCGCCCCGGCCGTGTTCGGCAGCTTCGATTATCGTGAAATCGAAGTACCGGGCGCCGTCTTGAGGGTCAGCATCCTGCAGAGCGGTGACCGCCACGACCTGGGTCTCGACCCGCAAGCCATCGCGGAATGGCTGCGCGCCACCGCGACCGACGTGAGCCTCGCTTACGGACGTTTTCCGAATCCGGAGCCCCAGGTCGTCGTCATCCCCGTCGGCAATGAACGCGGGTCGGGCGATAGCGCGGTACCGTTCGGGCGCGTGATCCGCGACGGCGGCGAAGCGGTCGAACTGTTCGTGGATCAGCGCCAGCCGCTCCATGCCTTACTCGGCGACTGGACTGCGACCCATGAATTCAGTCATTTGATGCTGCCCTACATCGAGGAACAGCACCGCTGGGTCTCCGAGGGCTTCGCGCAGTACTACCAGAACGTGCTGCTCGCGCGCTCCGGCGCTTACGACTCGCAAAAAGCCTGGCAGGAGCTGTACGACGGTTTCGAACGCGGGCGAAAATCGCGTCCCGAGTTGTCACCGAATGCGGCGACGGCTGCCGGCATTCGCAGCGCACGCATGAAGATCTACTGGAGCGGCGCCGCGCTCGCGCTGATGGCGGACGTCGCGTTGCGCGAGCGATCCGGCGGCAAGGAATCCCTGGACGATGTGATGGGCCGCCTGCAGTCCTGCTGCCTGCCGTCGCGCCGGGTGTGGTCCGCGCCCGAATTCTTCGCCACGCTCGACCAGCTCGCGAGCTACCCTGTTTTCATGCCGCTGTACCGCCGCTACGCGGACACGGCGGGATTCCCGGATACGCGGCCGCTGTTCGCCCGCCTCGGTCTCAAGGTAATGGACGAAAAGGTCCGCATACAGCGCGGCGGCGAACTGCAGCAGATCCGTATCGCGATCACGAAAACGGACCCGGCCACCGCGGAGTGGCGCGAACAACTGGCGGCGCATGAGCGCGCCTCGCGGTATCACGCCGGCAACTGATCGCCTGGCGACTTGCGCGGAGTGAACGCTGTAATATCAGTCAGTTAAGGGCTGCCGCCCGCCGCGTTGTATACTGCACGATTCCGATGCAAACGGTGTAAACGGCAGAGCACATGACGGGCGGAAGCTTGGCCATCGACGTCAGCAAGGTTGACGGTGACAGGCAGTTTTCCAGGGAAGACTGCGTCGCCGTCGAGGAACCGCTCGAGATACAACTTTGCTACCCCACGGCGGCAGGCTCTGCCGCCAAAAGCATTTCCATCACGATGCGCACGCCCGGCGACGACGCGGAACTCGCGCTCGGCTTCCTGTTCTCCGAAGCGATCGTCACCCGCGCCGGTGAGATCGCAGCCGTCGATCATTGCGGCGCTCCCGATCCCGACACCGGTATGCGGAATGTCATCCGGGTCGAGCTGCAACCGGACGTCGACGTCGACCTGCAGCGGCTCGAGCGCCACTTCTATACGACCTCGAGCTGCGGCGTGTGCGGCAAGGCATCCCTGGATGCATTGCGGGTCGGCGGGCAACGGCCGCTGACCGAAGTCAGGACGCCGTTCGCGCGCGACGTCCTCGTCCGCTTGCCGGACAAGTTGCGAGACAGACAACAGGTCTTTTCGACAACGGGCGGATTGCATGCAGCGGCGATTTTCAGCCCAGATGGTGAAATCGCGCTCGTACGGGAAGATGTCGGCCGGCACAATGCCGTCGACAAGGTGATCGGCGCATTGCTCACGCAGAACAAATTGCCGGCGCACCGCTACGGGTTGCTGGTCTCCGGCCGCGCCAGTTTCGAGCTGCTGCAAAAGGCGCTGGTGGCGGGCCTGCCGTTGCTGGCGGCAGTCGGCGCGCCGTCGAGCCTCGCCGTCCAGCTCGCCCGAGAGTTCGACATTACTCTCGTGGGCTTTCTGCGTCGCGGCAATTTCAACATCTATTCCGCGGGCGACCGCTTGACTTGATGCGGGAATCACACTGAACGACAGGAATTCATGCGAACCATGGCAACCCAATACGATGCCACTATCGCCACCGAAATCATCAGCGGTTTCGGTGCGAAACCCGAACTGCTGGTGCAGATCCTGCACGCGTTCGTCGATCGTTATTCCTATATCAGTGACACGGCGATCCGCCAGATCGCCGACGAACTGAACCTCTCCCGCGCTGAAGTTCACGGCGTCGTCAACTTCTATCACGACTTTCGCACGCAGCCGCCGGGCCGGCACGTCGTCAAAATCTGCCAGGCGGAATCCTGCCAGTCGATGGGCAGCCGTGCGCTGACGGCGCACGCCGAGAAGAAGCTGGGCGTCGGCTTGCACGAAACGAGCGACGACGGCGAGACGACCCTCGAACCGGTCTATTGCCTCGGCAACTGCGCCTGTTCTCCGGCTGTGATGATCGACGATCAGGTCTACGGGCGCGTCGATGCGGAAAAATTCGATCGCCTCATACAAGCGAGGCGGCAATGAACGACCTGCCGCGCCGCACCCGGGTTTTCGTACCCCGCGATACCGCGGCCGTGTCGATGGGCGCGGACGAAGTCGCGGCGCAGATTCTTGCGCGCAACAAGGGCAGCGGCGACGACTTCGAAGTCGTGCGCAATGGATCGCGGGGCACGAGCTGGCTGGAACCGCTGGTCGAAGTCGATGTCGGCGGAGAACGCATCGCCTACGGACCGGTCACGCCGGATGACGTCGACGCGCTTTTCGCCGCGGATTTCCTGAGCGGTGGCGAACATCGCCTGCGCCAGGGTAAAACGGCCGACATTCCTTATTTCAAGAACCAGGAGCGCTGGACCTTCGCCCGCTGCGGGCTGATCGATCCGCTGTCCGTCGACGAGTACCGGGCGAACGGCGGTTCTGCCGGTCTGGCCAGGGCATTCGAACTGGGACCCGCGGGCGTGCTCGCGGAACTCAAGGCGTCCGGGCTCCGCGGCCGGGGCGGCGCCGGCTTTCCGACCGGCATCAAGTGGCAGACGGTGGCCGACACCCCCGGCGAGCAAAAATACATCGCCTGCAACGCCGACGAAGGCGACAGCGGCACCTTTTCCGATCGCCTCCTGATGGAAGGCGATCCATTCACGTTGATCGAAGGCATGGCGATCGCGGGTTTCGCGGTCGGCGCCGACCGCGGCTACGTGTATCTGCGTTCGGAATACCCGCTCGCGAAGGCGATCTTCGCCAAAGCGCTCGTGCTGGCGCGTGAACACGGCTTGCTCGGACGCGACATCGAAGGCAGCGGATTCGACTTCGATATCGAGCTGCACATCGGCGCAGGCTCCTATGTCTGCGGCGAGGAAACGGCGATGCTGGAGAGCCTCGAGGGCAAGGCCGGCGTGATCCGCTACCGGCCGCCGCTACCGGCCATCCGGGGACTCTTCGGGCAGCCGACGGTCGTCAACAACGTCATTACGCTCGCCTCCGTGCCGCAAATCCTGGTACGCGGCGGAGCGAGCTATGCCGCCCTCGGCACGGGTCGCTCCAGGGGCACGCTCGCGTTCCAGCTCGCCGGCAACATCCGCCGTGGCGGACTGGTCGAGAAAGCGTTCGGCCTGACCTTGCGGGAACTGATCGAAGACTGGGGCGGCGGAACGTGGAGCGGCCGCGCGATCCGTGCCGTGCAGGTCGGCGGCCCGCTCGGGGCCTATTTCCCTCAGGAATTACTGGACACGCCGCTCGATTACGAGGCATTCGCGGCAGAAGGCGGCCTGATCGGCCACGGCGGCATTGTCGTCTTCGACGATACCGTCGACATGGCGGCGCAGGCGCGCTTCGCGATGGAGTTCTGCGCGGTCGAATCCTGCGGCAAATGTACGCCCTGCCGCATCGGCGCGGTGCGCGGGGTCGAGGTCATCGACCGCATCATCGCCAACGAAAACCGGGCGGCGAATTTCGAATTGCTGCAGGAACTCTGCGATACCATGGTGGATGGCTCGTTGTGCGCCATGGGCGGCATGACGCCTTTTCCGGTCCGCAGCGCCGTCAAGTACTTTCGCGGGGATTTCGAGGGCGATTTAGCTGTCCAAACCCGGGCAGGAGTGAGCAAATGACTCTTTTGAAGGAAGCGGACTACGGCACGCCGCTCAGTCCGCGCACCGAGTCGGTTACGGTGGAGATCGACGGCATGCCGGTCACCGTGCGCGCCGGCAGCACCGTCATGCGCGCGGCGCGCGAATTCGGCATCGACGTGCCGAAACTCTGCGCGACCGACAGCCTGAAGCCGTTCGGCTCGTGTCGCCTGTGCCTGGTCGAAATCGAGGGCCGCAAAGGCTACCCGGCCTCCTGCACGACGCCGGTCGAAGCCGGCATGAAGATCCGCACGCAGACGCCGGCGCTCGCGAAACTCAGGCGGAACGTCATGGAGCTCTACATCTCCGATCACCCGCTCGACTGCCTCACCTGCTCGGCGAATGGCGATTGCGAGTTGCAGGACATGGCGGGCGCTGTCGGCTTGCGCGAAGTGCGCTACGGCATGGATGGAGAGAATCACCTCTTTGCAGCGATTGACGACAGCAATCCATATTTCACTTTCGATCCGGCCAAATGCATTGTCTGCTCGCGCTGCGTGCGTGCCTGCGACGAAGTTCAGGGCACGTTTGCACTCACGATCGAGGGCCGCGGTTTCGATTCCAAAGTGGCCGCGAGCATGGGCGAAAGTTTCCTCGATTCGGAATGCGTCTCCTGCGGCGCCTGCATCCAGGCCTGCCCGACGGCGACCCTGATGGAGAAATCCGTCATCGAGCACGGCCAGCCGGAGCACAGCGTGCTGACCACCTGCGCCTACTGCGGCGTCGGCTGTTCGTTCAAGGCAGAGATGAAAGGCGACCAGGTCGTGCGCATGGTGCCGCACAAGGACGGCCAGGCCAACCACGGCCACAGCTGCGTGAAAGGCCGGTTTGCCTGGGGTTACGCATCACACAGGGACCGGGTGCTCGACCCGCTCATGCGGGACAGTATTCACGATCCCTGGCGCAAGGCGAGCTGGGATGAAGCGATCCAGCACAGCGCGCGGCGCTTCAAGGAAATCCAGGAGAAGTACGGTCGGAAATCGGTGGGCGGCATCACGTCGTCGCGTTGCACCAACGAAGAAGTCTTCATCGTACAGAAGCTGGTGCGCGCCGCGTTCGGTAACAACAACGTCGATACCTGTGCCAGGGTCTGTCATTCGCCCACCGGTTACGGATTGAAGAATACGCTCGGCACGTCCGCGGGAACGCAGCCCTTCGACAGCGTCATGGATGCCGACGTCATCGTGGTCATCGGCGCGAATCCGACCGAAGGACACCCGGTGTTTGCGTCGCAGATGAAGCGCAGGCTCCGGGAGGGCGCGAAGCTGATCGTCGTGGACCCGCGCAAGATCGGCCTGGTGCGCTCTCCGCACATCAAGGCGGATTACCACCTGCCACTCTTGCCTGGCACGAACGTGCCGATGGTCAACGCATTTGCGCACGTTGTGGTCAGCGAGGGCCTGGTCAACGAGGCGTACGTTGCCGAGCGTTGCGATGTGGATGCGTTCGAGGCATGGAAAGAATTCATCGTGCGGCCGGAAAATTCGCCGGAGGCCGTCAGCGCCATCTGCGGTGTGCCGGCGAAGGACATCCGCTCCGCGGCGCGACTTTATGCCGGAGCCGAACACGGAGCGATTTACTACGGGCTCGGCGTCACGGAGCACAGCCAGGGTTCGACCATGGTCATCGGCATGGCCAACCTGGCGATGGCGACCGGCAATCTCGGTTTCTCCGGATGCGGCGTGAATCCATTGCGGGGACAGAACAACGTGCAGGGCTCCTGCGACATGGGATCGTTCCCGCATGAACTCGCGGGGTACCGGCCGGTCGCGGACAATGCCGTGCGTGGCTCGTTCGAAAAGCACTGGGGCCTCAAACTCGATCCGGAGCCGGGTTACCGCATCCCCAACATGTTCGACGCGGCGATCGCCGGCATTTACAAGGGCATGTACATACAGGGCGAGGATCTCGCACAGTCGGATCCGAACACGAAGCATGTGGAAGCCGCGCTCGGCAGCATGGAATTCATCGTGGTACAGGACCTGTTCCTGAACGAGACGGCGAAGTTCGCGCACGTGTTCCTGCCGGGCACATCGTTTCTCGAGAAGGACGGGACCTTCATCAATGCGGAGCGCCGCATCAATCGCGTGCGACCCGTCATGAAACCGCGTCAAGGTAAAGGCGAATGGCTCATCACGCAGGAGCTTGCGCAGGCGCTCGGTTACCCGATGAATTACAACAGTGAAGCGGAAATCATGGACGAGATCGCGGAGCTGACACCGACCTTCGGCGGTGTGTCGTTCGCCTTCCTCGACCGTGTCGGCAGCGTGCAATGGCCCTGCAACGAAAAAGCGCCGATGGGTACGCCGATCATGCACGTCGACGGTTTCGTGCGCGGCAAGGGACTGTTCATCGAGACAGCGTTCGTGCCGACGGAAGAACGCACGACTCGCAAGTTCCCGTTGATACTGACGACCGGCCGCACCTTGTCACAATACAACGTCGGCGCGCAGACGCGGCGCACCGACAACATCGTCTGGTACCACGAGGACCTGCTGGAGATACATCCATCGGATGCAGAGCTGCGCGGCATCAAGGAAGGCGATCGCGTGTCGTTGTCGAGCCGGAAAGGCGAAATCACGCTGCAGGCGAAAGTGACGGAACGGGTGCAACCCGGCGTGGTGTACACGACCTTCCATGACCCGCAAACCGGCGCCAACGTCGTGACGACCGAGTACAGCGACTGGGCGACCAATTGCCCCGAGTACAAGGTGACGGCGGTGCAGGTCGCCCCGGCGGTGCACCGCTCCGAATGGCAGCACCAGTTCGAGACGCGCGCCAAAGAACAGGGGAAGATCCTGGAAACGAGCTGAGATCGCAACTCCACAAAGCAGCACGCGAGTAAAGGTTCCATTTACACTGCAGCCGTGCTGATCGGTTTACTATTTCTCATCGCCTTCCCGCTTTCGGCGACCCCCGGTGCGCTCACGCTGCATTCAGACATGGAGCAGGCGCTGAATGAGGAAGGATCTCGCCGCGTGGAACCTTCTGCCATTCAGACTCTGGCATTAGCTTCGGTCCAGGCGCTCGAATGCCCGACCTTTGGCGTGTGTTGGCTTGCGATGGCCAAACTATTTGCCGAACTGCAGCGCCGCAACGTCTTCAGGATAGGTGCCGCCTATCTTGCAGTGGCCTGGCTTTTGCTGCAGATCGTCGATGTCCTGAAGGACATACTCAATCTGCCCGAGTGGGTGGGGCCCTACTCGATCCTCGCGCTCGCGGCCGGCTTCCCGGTCGCATTGGCACTGGCATGGGCGTTCGAACTGATTCCCGCGACGTCGCCAGAGGCCACCAAGCGATTCGGCGGACGAATGATTGATTTCGTCATCATCGGCGCGCTATCGATGGTAGTACGCGCTCGACTGGCTACCCTGATGGAGAAAGACAACCAGGATCGACGAAAGGACCTTGGAATAGGCATCGCATCAAGTGTAGCGATTGGAGCTGCGCTTGGTTTCGCTCAATCCAGGCGATCAAAATAGATAAGCCGAGCGCTCAGAGCCCCTGCTTATCGAACAGATGACCTACCGCAAGCGGCCAGTCGATACGCTCGCCGCGCCACCGGGTGACACCGGTTTCGGAATCGATCTCGAGATCGTCCATTTCTTCTCGCAGCCATTTACGCGGATCGGCGTTCTCCGCCACCCGCGGTAACTCGCCGCTGCGGCCGATCTCGTTGCCGAGAGAATTAGTGAAACGGAGTTCGCCATCGTCCATGCGCTCGCAGCCGAAGCCGTGCTCGTGCACCAGCCGGTGGTGATGGCGGCAGAGTTGCACCAGGTTGTTCATGCTCGTTTCGCCGCCGTCGGCCCAGTGTTCGATGTGATGGCCGTCGATGAAGTGTTTGTGGGTGCAGCCGGGAAAGCGGCAGCCATCGTCCCGCATGCGTAAAGCGCGGCGCATACCGGGCGGAATGATGCGGGATTTACGGCCGATGTTTAGAGGTTCGCCTTGTTCATCGTCCGTCACCTCGATTTTGGAGGCATCGCAACTCAAGCGGCGGGCGGTTTCCGCGGCGATGTGCGGGCCGTCTTCGAGGTAGGAGAAACCGGGATTGAAGAGATCGGGTGTTTCCGCGGAAACGTCGGGATCGGCGGGCGGTGGGTCGCCCGCATGGCGGGTTCCTACAGGGGCATCCTTTTGCGTTTCCGCGGAAACATCCGCCGCCTCCTTCTTCAACGTTTCCGCGGAAACGTGCACCAGCACCTGGTAGCGGTCGGCGGTGGATGTGGCCTTCGGCCCGTGGGCGAGGTAGCTCTCGGCCAACTGGCTCAAGGCATCGGCGCGGCGGGTCGAAAAACTCTCGCAGGGACGCGTTTCACCGGAGGGATCGCTGTGGTAGCGCAAGCAAGGCTCGTCGACGTCATTAGCGGCAACCCAGGGCTTCTCTTCGTCCCAGTGTTCCTCGGCATGCTGTCGTTCCGCCTCCACCTCGGCATCGACTCGCTCCATCGCAAGTTCCAATGCCTTCAGGATCATGGCACCCTGCTCGGCCGGAAAGCGGCCGCGCAGATTGAATGAACCCTCCTCGTCGTAGAAGTAGGAAAGTTCCCGCAGCGCGTGCTGCTTCACCGAATTCTTCTGGTCCTGCAACCTTCTGCAGCGGCGATACCTCGACACCAGTCCTTCCACGTGCGAGGCGGTACCGTGGCGTGCAATCATCAGCAGATACTCTTCCGTCTCCGGTGCGGCGATGCGGCTGATCGCCCGCACCTTGGAATAGCTGATCTCACCTTTGCGATAGGTCTCGCTCACTTTCGGCAGATCCGCCAGAGCATTCGCCACCCTGACTTTCTCCCGCGCGGCGTTCATGCCGATGCCGCATTGCCAGTTGAGCCAGTGGGCACAGGAACCGATGCCGTCCAGTTGCCACAGTCCTTCCCGATCGAACTCGGCGATCATTACGAGCAGCTGGTATTCACCGGCATTGAGCCAGGCCGAGTATTCGGTGATGCGTTTGCCGAGTGCTTCGCTCTTCAGGTATTTGGGGTACGGGCGGGGCCCTGAAAAATCGTCACCTGCGGGGTCGGAAGCGGACATTGCGGTGTTCTCCCGGGCCTGTTATTATATCCAGTATTCTACTCCCACCCCTCTGATTTGGAAAGCGTTTATGACCGTTTTTATGCGGATTCCTGTCTGGAATGGACCCCTGTGAAATGACGGTCGCCTACAGTATCGACGTGCCACCGATGAGCAGCATAGTCGGTACGACCCTTGCGGTTCTGGCGTTGCTGACCGCATTCCAGGGCCAGTCTGCAACAGCACAGGACATCACGCGCGAAGATTTCTTC
>JBOHZD010000006.1:0-1539 GCA_050738315.1 Woeseiaceae bacterium | reverse complement strand
ATGGACCACTGGGACGAAGTGCTGCCGGGCCGCGTGCTGCGCGTGCAATACGAAGACATGGTGGCCGACACCGAAGCACAGATTCGCCGCCTGCTCGATTACTGCGGCCTGGAATTCGAAGAACAGTGCGTGCGCTTTTATGAAACGGACCGCGCCATCCGCACGCCTAGCGCGGAGCAGGTACGGCAACCCGTATACAAAGAAGGCCTGGAACACTGGCGTCACTACGAAAAACACTTAGGACCGCTGAAGGACGCGCTGGGGCCCGTGCTCGATCGTTATCCGATTTGAGCCCCAACAGGGGGGAAGAATGATCGCTGAACCGATGACCCGGCCGACCGGCGTTCGCTGGCGCATCCTTGCGTTGCTGGTGGTCGCCAGTTTCGTGTCGTACGTGCTCCGTTCGAACATATCGATCGCAGGCCCCGCGATGATGACGGATCTCGGACTGACGGCGCAGCAATTAGGTTACATCCTCGCGGCGTTCACCGCCGGTTATACGATCTTCCAGTTTCCCGGGGGCGTTTTCGGCGTAAAGATCGGCATGCGCCGCGCGATGACCATTGTCATGGTCCTGTGGGGCGCGCTGACGATACTGACGAGCGCCGTACCGGAAGCCGGCAGCGCCGGTACGGTCACGACGCTCGCTGCGCTGATCGCCGTCCGTTTTGTCATCGGCGCAGTGCATGCGCCGATTTATCCGCTGACCGGCGGCGTCGTGGAACGCTGGTTCCCGATTGGCAGCTGGGCGTTGCCGAATGGGTTGTCGAGTACCGGTCTCACCCTCGGCAGTGCCGCGGTTGCACCGTTGCTGGCCTGGATGCTCACCCAGTACGGCTGGCGGATGTCCTTCGTCATGCTGGCGCCGCTCGGATTCATCGGCGCGGTGCTGTGGTGGTGGTACGTGCGCGACGAACCTTCCGAGCATCCGGACGTCAACGAAGGGGAAGCGACGCTCATCATGGCGAACCGGCCGGATAGTTTCGGCTCTGCCGAAGAACGACCCGGCTGGTTTCGCGTGCTCAAAAATCGCGACGTGTTGCTGCTGACGCTCAGTTACTTCTGCATGAACTATATTTTCGCGCTGATGTTCAATTGGGGGTTTTTCTATCTCGCCGAAGTTCGCGGTTTCGAAAACCAGGCTGCGGGTTACCTGACGTCGCTGCAATGGATCGCGGGGGCCGTGGGCGCGACATTGGGTGGCTTTGCTTGCGATTACCTGTGCCGCAGAAAAGGGATGCGGCGCGGTTGTGCGAGACCGGCCATGGCTGCCCTGTTCATGTCCGGTGTGTTCCTGCTGATCGGCGCGATTTCGCCGCACGCGTACGTTGCCGTCGCGTGCCTCGCGCTGTGCTTCCTCTGCAATCAGATTACCGAGGCCGCATTCTGGGCAGCTGCGATCGGTGTTGGCGGCCGCAGCGCGGCAGCAGCCTGCGGTGTCATGAATACGGGCGGCAACTCGGCGGGCTTCGTCAATGCGTTGCTGGTGCCGTTTACGGCAACGGCTTTCGGCTGGACCGCCGCCATG
Source organism: Woeseiaceae bacterium (assembly GCA_050738315.1). Classification (GTDB taxonomy): domain Bacteria; phylum Pseudomonadota; class Gammaproteobacteria; order Steroidobacterales; family Woeseiaceae; genus IDS-8. The sequence continues at coordinate 11 of JBOHZD010000006.1, read as the reverse complement.
GCGACCGGCAC
>JBOHZD010000005.1:0-15781 GCA_050738315.1 Woeseiaceae bacterium | reverse complement strand
GTACAGTGAAGTGCCGAATAACGTCGCTGAAAGCGTGATGAAGAAGGCGAGTTGAACCACCAACAATCAACGGAACAGAGCTATGTCGAAAGGAAAATTTGAGCGTACGAAGCCGCATGTCAACGTGGGCACGATTGGACACGTGGATCACGGGAAGACGACGCTGACGGCGGCGTTGACGAAGGTGATGGCGGGCAAGTTTGGTGGTGAGGTTCGCGGGTACGAGCAGATTGACAATGCGCCGGAGGAGAAGGCGCGCGGGATCACGATTGCGACGGCGCACGTGGAGTACGAGAGTGCGAACCGGCATTACGCGCATGTGGACTGTCCGGGGCATGCGGACTATGTGAAGAACATGATTACGGGTGCGGCGCAGATGGACGGTGCGATCCTGGTGGTGAGTGCGGCGGACGGTCCGATGCCGCAGACGCGGGAGCACATATTGCTGGCACGGCAGGTGGGTGTGCCCTACATCGTGGTGTACCTGAACAAGGCAGACCAGGTGGACGATGCGGAGTTGCTGGAGTTGGTGGAGATGGAGGTACGGGATCTGTTGTCGACGTATGAGTTTCCCGGGGATGACACGCCGATCATCACGGGCTCGGCGCTGAAGGCTTTTGACGGTGACACCTCGGAGATCGGGGTGCCGTCGATCGAGCGGCTGGTGGAGCAGATGGACAGTTACATCCCGGAGCCTGAGCGGGCGATTGACGGGGACTTCCTGATGCCGGTTGAGGACGTATTTTCGATTTCGGGGCGTGGCACGGTGGTGACGGGGCGCATCGAGCGCGGTGTGATCAAGGTGGGTGACGAGATCGAGATCGTGGGTATCCGGGACACCGGCAAGACTACCTGCACGGGTGTGGAGATGTTCCGGAAGCTCCTGGACCAGGGGCAGGCGGGCGACAATGTGGGTGTGTTGCTACGCGGCACGAAGCGCGAGGAAGTGGAGCGGGGCCAGGTGCTGGCGAAGCCGGGTTCGATCACGCCGCACACGCGGTTCGAGGCCGAGGTGTACATCCTGACCAAGGAAGAGGGTGGCCGGCATACGCCGTTTTTCAAGGGCTACCGGCCGCAGTTTTATTTTCGCACCACGGACGTGACGGGCGCGGTGGAGTTGCCGGAGGGCACCGAGATGGTGATGCCGGGCGACAACGTGCAGATGGTGGTGAATTTGATTGCGCCGATTGCGATGGAAGACGGGCTGAGATTTGCGATTCGCGAAGGCGGCCGCACCGTGGGTGCGGGCGTCGTCGCCAAGATCATCGAGTAAGAATCGACACGCAGGACGGCAGACGAGGAATGTCCCCGCAGGGGCACTGCACACATTCAATTAGGCCAGTAGCTCAATTGGCAGAGCGGCGGTCTCCAAAACCGCAGGTTGGGGGTTCGATTCCCTCCTGGCCTGCCAGTTGAGTAAAACGAATTCGATACAGATGAGCGCGCAGGCGGAAACAAGCGAGTCCGGAGTTCTCGATACCCTGAAGCTGCTGCTGGCGGCGGGTGTCCTGATAGCCGGCTTGTTCGGTTACTACTGGTATCCGACATGGCCGCTGCCTGTGCGGGTCCTGCTCGTGCTGGGCGGCACCATCGCTGGCGTCGGCATCGCGATGACCAGCACGCAGGGCCGGCGGCTGTGGGCGTTCATTCAGGGCTCGCGTATCGAAATCCGCAAGGTCGTGTGGCCCACCCGGCAGGAAACGACGCAGACCGCCATCGCCGTATTTGTATTTACATTGGTCATGTCGATTTTTTTCTGGGGGCTGGACTCGTTCCTGCTCTGGCTTACCAAAACCCTGGTCGGCTCGACCGCTTGATTGAAGAATTTCAGAGGTAAGAATCAGTGCCGTTACGCTGGTACATCGTTCACGCTTATTCCAATTTCGAGCACAAGGTCAAGCAGTCTCTGGAAGAGCGCATCGCGCTGATGGGTCTCGAGGAGAAATTCGGCGAGATCCTCGTCCCGACCGAGGAAGTGGTCGAAATGAAAGAAGGGCAGAAACGGCGCAGTGAGCGCAAGTTCTTCCCGGGATACGTGCTCGTGCAGATGGAAATGGACGACGAGACCTGGCACCTGGTGAAGGAAGTGCCGAAGGTGCTCGGCTTCATCGGCGGCTCGAGCGATCGTCCTGCGCCGATATCGGAAAAGGAAGCGAACGCGATTCTGCAGCGCGTCAAGGAAGGTGTCGACAAGCCGCGGCCGAAGGTCCTGTTCGAACCGGGTGAGGTCGTGCGGGTGATCGACGGCCCGTTCAACGATTTCAGCGGCGTGGTGGAGAACGTGAATTACGAAAAGAGCCGGCTACAGGTGGCTGTCCAGATTCTCGGACGCTCCACCCCGGTCGAGCTCGACTTCGGACAGGTAGAGAAAGGCTGAGGCCAATTTGGAACCGGGGAGCCCTGACAAGGCGTTTGCACCCAAGAGGTATTGAAACATGGCAAAGAAAGTCACTGGCTATATCAAACTGCAGGTGCCTGCGGGACAGGCCAATCCCAGTCCCCCGGTCGGCCCGGCGCTGGGCCAGCAGGGCGTGAACATCATGGAGTTCTGCAAGGCATTTAACGCCGCCACGCAGGGCACGGAAGCGGGTTTGCCGATTCCGGTGGTCATTACCGTCTATAGCGATCGCAGTTTCACGTTTATCACCAAGACGCCGCCGGCTGCGGTGCTGCTGCGCAAGGCTGCCGGAATACCGAAAGGCTCGGGCACGCCGAATACCGCGAAGGTCGGCCGCGTGAACAGGCAGCAGCTCGAGGGCATCGCACTGACGAAGATGCCGGATCTGACGGCAGCCGACCTCGACGCCGCGGTCCGGACCGTTGCCGGAACGGCGCGCAGCATGGGCATCGACGTAGAGGGGGTGAACTGATGGCCGCAGTGACGAAGCGCAGGAAGGCCGCGCGCACGAGATTGCAGGCCGCCATGGTGTATCAGATCGACGAAGCATTGGCACTCGTGAAGGAACTCGCCAACGCCAGGTTCCCGGAAAGCGTGGACGTGTCCATCAATCTCGGCGTCGATCCACGAAAGTCGGATCAGGTGGTGCGCGGCTCCACGGTACTGCCGAACGGTACCGGCAAGACGGTTCGCGTTGCGGTCTTTGCGCAAGGCGAAAATGCGGAAAAGGCAAAGGCGGCCGGCGCTGACATCGTCGGTTTCGACGACCTGGCCGCCAAGGTCAAGGGCGGCGAAATGAATTTCGACGTCGTGATCGCAACGCCGGACGCAATGCGGGTCGTAGGCCAGCTCGGGCAGGTGCTGGGACCGCGCGGTCTGATGCCGAATCCGAAGGTCGGGACGGTCACCGCCGACGTGGAGACCGCGGTGCGGAATGCCAAGGCCGGCCAGGTGCGATATCGGACCGATAAGGCGGGCATTGTTCATTGCCCGATTGGACGCGCGGATTTCGAAGTGTCGGCGCTGAAGGAAAATCTCATCGCGTTGCTGGCGGACCTGAAGAAGGCGAAGCCGGCAGGGTCGAAAGGTTCGTATTTGAAGAAGCTGACCTTGTCCTCGACCATGGGGCCGGGGGTGGCAGTGGATCAGGCGAGCGTCGACGTCTGATTTCTTGAAGGTTTGCCGTTTTCGCTTAGGGAATCCGGATGCGGAAGCGGCTGTGACCGGGGCAGCGGGTCGAACGATCCGCAGTCGCGGTCAGCGTCAGAGACCGCAGGCGACTGGCAGATGCCGGTCTTAATCGTTAATCGGCCTGCGCAGACGGTGTTACCTGAGTCGGAGGAATCTGGCGACAGTCACCGTCAGGACGGACTCGAATCGCAAGGGACGAGCGCCGTTCGAAATGGGCGGGCAGAGAAGGATTCTGCCTTTGTGTGACCGGGAGTTTGCAGAGCAGGGTTTCCCTGCAGCAAGGCTCCCAGCCAGGAGAAATTCATGGCACTGAGACTCGAAGACAAAAAGACTTTTGTCAAAGAGGTCAACGCGATTGCCGGCAATTCCTTGAGCGCTGTTGCAGCGGAGTATCGAGGCTTGTCGGTGGCAGAGATGACGGCACTGCGCAAGCAAGCGCGCACCGCCGGCGTCTACCTGCGTGTGGTCAAAAACACGCTGGCACGCCGGGCCATCGAGGGCACCGAATTCGAGTGTATGAAGGACACGCTCAAGGGGCCGATTCTGCTCGCGTTTGCGAAAGACGATCCAGGTGCTGCTGCCAGGGTTATCAAGGACTTCGCCAAGGAGCACGAAGCTCTGAAGGCGGTCTCGCTTTCTGCAGGCGGGCGGCTGTTGCCGGCCAGCGATCTTGCGACATTGGCGGAACTGCCAACGCTCGATCAGGCGCGGGCAATGCTGCTCGGACTGCTGATGGCGCCGATGACCCGATTGGCGCGGACGCTCGCGGAGCCGCCGGCAATGCTGGCGCGGACCCTGTCCGCAAAGGCGAGCCAGCAGGCAGCTTGAGATCGGGAATGAAAGCCAACTGATTCAGGAAAATACCGGAGGAATATTGAAATGGCATTGTCCAATGCAGAACTGCTCAAAGAATTGAGCGCAAAACCGATCATGGAAGTGGTCGAACTGGTCAAGATGCTCGAGGAAGAGTGGGGCGTATCCGCCGCCGCTCCCGTCGCAGTCGCCGCTGCGGGTCCCGCCGCCGACGCAGGCGCCGCGGCCGAGGAGAAAACCGAGTTCGACGTCGTCATGACGAGCTTCGGCGCAAACAAGGTCGCGGTCATCAAAGCCGTGCGCACGATTACCGGTCTCGGCCTGAAAGAGGCAAAGGACGCGGTCGAGGGCGCACCGTCCGTGATCAAAGAGGGCGCGTCGAAAGCGGACGCCGAAAACTTCAAGAAGCAGCTTGAAGAGGCCGGCGCCACGGTCGAGCTCAAGTAGTAAAGATTGAAAAAACTTTTCGCGATGCAGGGCCCGGCCGATGTGCGCCGGGTCCGACTCGACCGGGCAGGCCGTGGACTGAGTTCGCGGCCTGCCCGGTCGTGCCTGTTGTGCACGATCCGGCTGCCGGTCCGGTACGACGCGGTCAACGAATTTTGAAATCGTGGAAGTGGCAATCAATGCACCGGGCGTTCGGTCCGGTCGGACACTTCTTCAAGAGAGGGTAACTCCGAATGGCTTATTCATTCACTGAGAAAAAGCGCATACGAAAGAACTTCGGCAAGCGGCCGACGATCCTGGATGTGCCTTATCTTCTGTCTATCCAGCTCGATTCCTATCGCAAGTTTCTGCAGCTCGACTGCGACGAAGAGCAGCGAACGGACATGGGCCTGCACTCCGCGTTCAAGACGGTCTTTCCGATCGTCAGTTATTCGGGCAATGCGGCGCTCGAGTATGTCAGTTATCGCCTCGGCGAGCCGGTATTCGATGTGAAGGAATGCCAGATGCGCGGCCTCACATATGCCGCGCCGATTCGCGTCAAGGTGCGCTTGGTGATTTACGACAAGGAAGCCAGCGGCACGCCGAAGCCGGTCAAGGACATCCGCGAACAGGAAGTGTATCTCGGCGAGATGCCGCTGATGACGGATCACGGCACCTTCGTGATCAACGGTACCGAGCGTGTGATCGTTTCACAGTTGCATCGCTCGCCCGGCGTTTTCTTCGACCATGACAAGGGCAAGACGCATTCGTCCGGCAAGCTCCTGTTCTCGGCCCGCATCATTCCATATCGCGGTTCCTGGCTGGACTTCGAGTTCGACCCGAAGGACTGCGTGTTCGCGCGCATCGACCGTCGCCGCAAGCTGCCGGTGACGATTATTCTGCGCGCCATCGGGCTCAACGACGAAGAGATGCTCGACATCTTCTACGAGACCAACGATTTCTTCCTGTCGCCGAAGGAGATTCGCATGGGTCTCGTCCCGCAGCGTCTGCGCGGCGAAACCGCGATCTTCGACATCAAACTCGGGCGCAAGCTCATCGTGGAAGAAGGGCGGCGTATTACCGCCAAGCACGTCCGTGAGATGGAGCAGTCGCAGGTCGAGAGCCTGGTTGTTCCTCCCGAGTATCTCGAAGGCAAGATCCTGGCCCATGACATCGTCGACCGGGAAACCGGCGAATTGCTGGCGGCCGCGAACGACGAGTTGACCGACGTTCTGATCCAGACGCTGATCGAAAAAGGCATCGATCAGATCCGGACTCTGTACGTAAACGACCTGGATCGTGGACCTTATATTTCGAACACGCTGCGGATCGATCCGTCGACAACCCGTCTCGAGGCGCTGGTCGAGATCTATCGCATGATGCGTCCGGGCGAACCGCCGACCAAGGAAGCGGCCGAGAACCTGTTCCAGAACCTGTTCTTCAATGCGGATCGCTACGACCTGTCAGCCGTCGGGCGCATGAAGTTCAATCGCCGCGTCGGCCGCGACACGTCGGAAGGCAGCGGCGTGCTCGACAACGACGACATTCTCGATGTACTGAGAACGCTGATCGATATCCGCAACGGCTACGGCACGGTCGACGATATCGACCATCTCGGCAATCGTCGCGTCAGGAGCGTCGGCGAAATGGCGGAAAACGCCTTTCGCGTTGGACTCGTGCGCGTGGAACGCGCGGTGAAGGAGCGGCTGACACAGGCCGAGACCGAAGGTCTCATGCCGCAGGAAATGATCAATGCCAAGCCGGTGGCAGCCGCTGTCAAGGAGTTCTTTGGTTCGAGCCAGCTCTCGCAGTTCATGGATCAGAACAACCCGCTGTCCGAGGTGACGCACAAACGGCGCGTTTCGGCGCTCGGTCCCGGCGGATTGACCCGGGAACGTGCCGGATTCGAAGTGCGCGACGTGCACCCGACGCATTATGGCCGGGTTTGTCCGATCGAGACGCCGGAAGGCCCGAATATCGGACTCATCAATTCGCTCGCCGTTTATGCGCGGACGAATGAATACGGCTTCCTGGAAACCCCGTACCGCAAGGTCAAGGACGGCAAGGCAACGACCGAAATCCAGTACTTGTCGGCGATCGAGGAAAGCCAGTACGTCATTGCGCAGGCGAACTCCGAGCTCGACAAATCCGGACGTTTCGTCGAAGACCTGGTGTCCGTACGGCACAAGAACGAGTTTTCGCTTGCCGATCCGTCGACGATCGAGTTCATGGATGTGTCGCCGCGGCAGATCGTGTCGGTGGCGGCGTCGCTCATTCCGTTCCTCGAGCACGACGATGCCAACCGCGCGCTGATGGGCTCCAACATGCAACGCCAGGCAGTGCCGACGTTGCGCTCCGAGGCGCCGCTGGTCGGTACCGGCATGGAGCGTGCGGTCGCGGTCGATTCGGGCGTCACGGTCGTCGCGAAGCGTGGCGGCGCTGTCGACTCGGTGGATGCATCGCGCATCGTGGTGCGTGTCAATGACGACGAAACCGATGCCTACGAGTCGGGCGTCGACATTTACAACCTGACGAAATACACGCGCTCCAATCAGAACACTTGCATTAACCAGCGTCCGCTGGTCAAGGCAGGCGACCAGATTGCGCGCGGCGACGTGCTGGCCGACGGCCCTTCGACCAACATGGGCGAGCTCGCGCTCGGCCAGAACCTGCTGGTCGCGTTCATGCCGTGGAACGGTTACAACTTCGAAGACTCGATTCTGATCTCGGAACGGGTCGTCAAGGAAGACCGGTTCACGACCATACACATCGAAGAGCTGTCCTGTGTCGCGCGCGACACCAAGCTCGGTCCGGAAGACATCACTTCCGACATACCGAACGTCGGCGATGCCGCATTGGCGAAGCTGGACGAATCGGGCATCGCCTTCATCGGCGCCGAGGTCAGTGCCGGCGATATTCTGGTGGGCAAGGTGACGCCGAAGGGCGAGACTCAGCTGACCCCGGAAGAAAAACTGCTGCGTGCGATCTTCGGTGAGAAAGCCTCGGACGTAAAGGACACCTCGCTCCGCGTACCGCCCGGTATGGACGGTACGGTCATCGACGTGCGCGTATTCACGCGCGACGGTGTCGACAAGGATGCACGGGCGTTGTCCATCGAGAAATCCGAACTCGAAAGCGTACGCAAGGACCTGGACGACACGCTCAGAATCCTTGAAGACGATATCTATGAGCGTATCGAACGCATGCTCACCAGCAAGATCGCCGAGGGCGGCCCGAACAAGCTCAAGGCGGGCAGCAAGATCACCAAGGCCTATCTCGACGAAGTGCCGCGCGAACAGTGGTTCGAGGTGCGCCTGAAGAACGACGAGGCGACCGAGCAGCTCGAGCGTGCGGCTGAAAGGCTCAAAGCGCAGCGCGCCGAGTTCGACCGTCGTTTCGACGAGAAGAAAGCCAAGATCACCGCCGGCGACGACCTCGCCCCGGGCGTGCTGAAAATGGTCAAGGTGTACCTCGCGGTCAAGCGGCGCATTCAGCCCGGTGACAAGATGGCCGGCCGTCACGGTAACAAGGGCGTGATCTCGACGATCGTACCGGTTGAGGACATGCCTTACCTCGCGGACGGCACGCCGGTCGATATCGTGCTGAATCCCCTCGGCGTGCCGTCGCGCATGAACGTCGGACAGGTGCTGGAAACGCATCTCGGCTGGGCGGCCAAGGGTCTCGGCAAGAAGATCGGCAACATGCTGAAGGCGCAGGAATCGGCGGCCAGGGTCCGGCAGTTCCTGGATACGGTCTACAACAAAACCGGCGGCGGCACCGAGGACATCAAGTCTCTCACCGACCCCGAAGTGCTCGAACTCGCCGGCAATCTGGTCAACGGCGTGCCGACGGCGACGCCGGTATTCGACGGCGCCAACGAAGCCGAGATCAAAGCATTGTTGCAGCTCGCCGATCTGGCGGATACCGGGCAGTCGCGGCTCTACGATGGGCGCACGGGCGAACCGTTCGACCGGGAGGTGACCGTCGGCTACATGTACATGCTGAAGCTCAACCACCTGGTCGATGACAAGATGCATGCCCGCTCGACCGGGCCGTACAGCCTCGTGACCCAGCAGCCGCTGGGCGGCAAGGCGCAGTTCGGCGGCCAGCGGTTCGGCGAGATGGAGGTCTGGGCGCTCGAAGCCTACGGCGCCTCCTACACGCTGCAGGAAATGCTGACCGTCAAGTCCGACGACGTGCAGGGCCGCACCAAGATGTACAAGAACATCGTGGACGGCGAGCACGAAATGGATGCCGGCATGCCCGAGTCCTTCAACGTGCTGGTGAAGGAAATTCGCTCGCTGGGAATCAACATTGAACTGGAAACAGACTGATGAAAGATCTTCTGAAACTATTCAAGTACCAGAATCCCGTTGACGACTTCGATGCCATCCGCATCGGGCTCGCATCGCCGGACATGATCCGCTCGTGGTCGTTCGGCGAGGTCAAGAAGCCGGAGACGATCAACTACCGGACATTCAAGCCGGAACGCGACGGGCTGTTCTGCGCCAAGATCTTCGGGCCCATCAAGGACTACGAGTGCCTGTGCGGCAAGTACAAGCGCCTGAAACACCGCGGCGTCGTCTGCGAAAAATGCGGCGTCGAAGTGACACAGACCAAGGTGCGCCGTGAGCGCATGGCGCATATCGAGCTTGCCAGCCCGGTCGCGCACATCTGGTTCCTGAAATCGCTGCCGTCGCGCATCGGGCTGATGCTCGACATGACGTTGCGCGAAATCGAACGCGTGCTCTACTTTGAGGCCTTCGTGGTCGTCGAGCCGGGCATGACCCCGCTCGAGCGCGGCCACCTGCTGACGGACGAGATGTACCTCGAAGCCATCGAGCAGTATGGCGACGAGTTCGATGCCCGCATGGGCGCCGAAGCCGTACGTGAGATGCTGTCGACGATCGATCTGAAGCGCGAAGTGCTGCAGGTTCGCGAAGATATCAACGGCACGCGCTCCGAAACCAAGATCAAGCGGCTGTCCAAGCGGCTGAAGCTGCTCGAATCGTTCATCGAGTCGGGCAACAAGCCTGAGTGGATGGTACTGACGGTGCTGCCGGTGCTGCCGCCGGATCTGCGGCCGCTGGTGCCGCTCGACGGCGGGCGCTTCGCGACCTCGGACCTGAACGACCTTTACCGCCGGGTTATCAACCGCAACAATCGCCTGCGGCGCCTGCTGGAGCTCAACGCGCCCGACATCATCGTGCGCAACGAGAAGCGCATGCTGCAGGAATCGGTCGATGCGCTGCTCGATAACGGCCGCCGCGGCCGTGCCATCACGGGCACCAACAAGCGCCCGCTGAAGTCGCTGGCCGACATGATCAAGGGCAAACAGGGCCGCTTCCGCCAGAACCTGCTCGGCAAGCGCGTCGACTACTCCGGCCGTTCCGTCATCGTGGTCGGACCGACCCTGAAGCTGCACCAGTGCGGACTGCCGAAGAAAATGGCGCTCGAGCTCTTCAAGCCGTTCATCTTCTCCAAGCTGCAATTGCGCGGCGAGGCAACGACCATCAAGGCTGCCAAGCGGCTGGTGGAGCGCGAGGGCGCGGAAGTCTGGGACATTCTCGAAGAAGTCATTCGTGAACATCCGGTCATGCTGAACCGTGCGCCGACCCTGCACAGGCTCGGCATCCAGGCATTCGAGCCGGTGCTGATCGAAGGCAAGGCCATCCAGTTGCATCCGCTCGTGTGCACCGCGTTCAACGCGGACTTCGACGGCGACCAGATGGCGGTGCACGTGCCGCTGTCGATCGAGGCGCAGCTGGAAGCACGCGCGCTCATGATGGCGTCGAACAATATCCTGTCGCCGGCGAACGGCGACCCGATCATCGTGCCGTCGCAGGACGTCGTGCTCGGTATTTACTACATGACCCGCTCCAAGGTTTACGGCAAAGGCGAAGGCATGGTGTTCGCCAATATCAATGAAGCCCGGCGCGCCTATGAGAACGGTGCTGCAGAGCTGCAGGCGCGGGTCAAGGTCCGCGTGCCAATGCACGATACCGATGCCGACGGTGAGACGGCGGCCGTGACCCGCCTGGTCGATACCACGGTCGGACGTGCGCTTCTGTCGAACCTGCTGCCGGAGGGCCTGAGCTTCGACCTCGTCAACCGGGACATGACCAAGAAGGCGATCTCCAACGTCATCAACGCCTGTTACCGGAACCTGGGTCTGAAAAAGACGGTCGTCTTTGCCGACCAGCTCATGTACACGGGCTTCCGGTTCGCAACCATTGCCGGCATCTCCATCGGCGTGAACGACATGGTCGTGCCGGACGAGAAGGAGGCGATCCTGTCCGTCGCCGAGTCCGAGGTGAAAGAGATTCAGGACCAGTACGCGTCCGGGCTGGTCACCGAGGGCGAGCGTTACAACAAGGTCGTCGACATCTGGTCACGCACCAACGACCAGGTTGCGAAGGCGATGATGGACAAGCTCGGATCGGAGACGGTTCGCGATGCGTCCGGCAAGAATGTCAACCAGGAATCTTTCAACTCGATCTACATGATGGCCGACTCCGGCGCGCGCGGTTCTGCGGCGCAGATCCGGCAGCTCGCCGGTATGCGCGGATTGATGGCCAAGCCGGACGGCTCGATTATCGAGACGCCCATTACGGCCAATTTCCGCGAAGGCCTGGACGTATTGCAGTACTTCATCTCGACCCACGGTGCGCGCAAGGGACTCGCGGATACGGCGCTCAAGACCGCCAACTCCGGCTACCTGACGCGGCGCCTGGTGGACGTTGCGCAGGACCTCGTGGTGACGGAAGTGGATTGCGGCACCCGCAACGGCGTCAGCATGTCGCCGCTCGTCGAGGGCGGAGACGTGGTCGAGCCATTGCGCGAACGCGTACTCGGCCGCGTGCTGGCCGAACCGGTACTGATCCCCGGTACCGACAAGGTCGCCTTCGATGCCGGCGCGATGCTGGACGAAGCCAGTGTGGCCCGTCTCGAGGACCTGTCGATCGACAATGTCCTGGTGCGGTCGCCGATTACCTGCGAGGTCCGCTACGGTGTGTGCTCGCAATGTTACGGCCGTGACCTGGCGCGCGGTCATCGCATCAACATCGGCGAGGCCGTCGGCGTCATTGCGGCCCAGTCGATCGGCGAGCCTGGTACTCAGCTCACCATGCGTACCTTCCACATCGGCGGAGCGGCATCGCGTTCGGCGGCGGTCAGCAACATCGAAATCAAGAACAAGGGTGTTGCGAAGCTCAACAACATCAAGACTGTCAAGCATCAGACCGGCTACCTGGTGGCTGTATCGCGCTCGGGCGAAATCTCGATCATCAACGAGCACGGCAGAGAGCGTGAGCGCTACAAGGTACCCTACGGTGCCACGATCACGGTCGACGACAACGAGGCCGTGCAGCAGGGCCAGGTCGTGGCGACCTGGGATCCGCACACGCACCCGGTGGTCACGGAAGTGGCGGGTTTACTGCATTTCGAGGACTTCGTCGACGGCGTGACCGTCACCGAGCAGATCGACGAGTTCACCGGCCTGACGAGTGTCGTCGTGCTCGATCCCAAGCAGCGCGGCACCTCGGGCAGGGACCTTCGTCCCATGCTCAAGCTGGTCGACGACAACGGCCGCGAAGTCTGCTTCGCGAACACCGATATTCCGGCGGTTTACGCGTTGCCGGCAGGCGCCATCGTCAGTATGAGCGACGGCGCAAAAGTGTCCGTTGGCGACGTCATCGCGCGAATTCCGCAGGAGTCGTCGAAAACCCGCGACATCACCGGCGGTCTGCCGCGCGTGGCCGATCTTTTCGAAGCCAGAAAGCCGAAAGATCCGGCGATCATGGCCGAGTACACCGGTACGGTCAGCTTCGGCAAGGAAACCAAGGGCAAGCGCCGCCTGGTCATTACCGACGACAATGGTGAGAGCCACGAGGAACTGATTCCGAAATGGCGGCACTTGAACGTGTTCGAGGGCGAACAAGTGGTGCGCGGCGAAGTGATTGCCGACGGGGAACCGAACCCGCATGACATCCTGCGTCTGCAGGGCGTGGAGCCGCTGTCCGACTATCTCGTCCGCGAAATCCAGGACGTGTATCGGCTGCAGGGCGTGAAAATCAACGACAAGCACATCGAAGTGATTATTCGCCAGATGCTCCGCAAGGTGCTGGTGGCCGATCCGGGCGAGAGTAACTACCTCCGCGGCGAGCAGATCGACAAATCGCGCGGCCTCGAAGTCGGCGAGCAGCTCGAGGCGCAAGGCAAGGACCTGCTCACCTTCGAGCCGATACTGCTCGGCATTACCAAGGCGTCGCTTGCCACCGAATCGTTTATTTCAGCGGCATCGTTCCAGGAAACGACCCGGGTACTGACCGAAGCGGCGGTGCGAGGATTGAAGGACGACCTCAGGGGTCTCAAGGAAAACGTCATCGTCGGGCGCCTGATTCCGGCCGGTACCGGTTTTGCGCACCACGCCGAGCGGCGTCGGACCCGGGAGCAGGATCTGGCCGACCAGCTGAAGGAACTGGAGCTCGCGACGGAGGCCAGGGCCCGTGCCGCGAAAGAAGACGCCGACGAGGAAGAGGAGGCGGCCGATACGGACGCGGTCGAGCAGACCGAAGAGACCGAATCGTCGGTCACCTGATGTAATGATTGCCCGGCGGACGATCGCGTTCCGCCGGGCGCCTTGACACTCCGCATTGGGCCTCCATACAATGCCCGCCCTTGCGACGCGGACCGTCAGAAACGGGCCGTGCAATGAACGACGGCGTAACGGCAAAAGGCCTTTAAAATTAAGGAATTGCCTCGCGACGTCGAAACCCGTCGGCTGAATCGGGACTGGATTCGGCCGGTGGGCGTGCGCGTGCCATTCTCGGCGCTATTTTTTTTGAACGACACTTTTTGAAATCGAGAGACTTAAGGCCCATGGCCACGACGAATCAACTAGTACGCAAACCGCGTTCGCTCCGGCGGGCAAAAAGCACGGTACCGGCGCTGGAGGGCAGTCCGCAGAAGCGCGGCGTTTGCACTCGTGTCTACACGACGACCCCGAAGAAGCCGAATTCGGCCATGCGCAAGGTCGCCCGGGTCCGCCTGACCAACGGTTTCGAAGTCACCAGCTACATCGGCGGCGAAGGGCACAATCTGCAGGAGCACTCTGTAGTGCTGATTCGCGGCGGTCGTGTCAAAGACCTGCCGGGTGTCCGTTATCACACCGTGCGCGGCACGCTGGATTGCGCAGGCGTCGGCGACCGCAAACAGGGCCGCTCCAAGTACGGCACCAAGCGCCCGAAATCATAGTTCACCAATCCGGACCGTTTTGAGCAACTCGCGCGGTCCGGGCGACCAAGAGACAAGCAATGTCAAGAAGAACCCAGGCTCCAAAACGCACGATCCTGCCGGATCCGAAGTTTCACAGCGAACTGCTGGCGAAATTCATGAATATGATCATGAACGACGGCAAGAAGTCGGTTGCCGAAAGGATTATCTACGGCGCACTGGACCGGATTTCGGAGAGAGCCACGCACGCCGATGACAAGGCGCTGGAGTTGCTGGAACAGGCACTCGAGAATGTCAAGCCGATGGTCGAAGTCAAATCCCGCAGGGTCGGCGGCGCCACTTACCAGGTGCCGGTCGAGGTTCGGCCTGCCCGCCGGCAGACGCTGGCCATGCGCTGGCTGATCGACGCCGCGCGAGGGCGCAGCGAGAAATCCATGGCATACCGGCTGGCGCATGAGTTGATGGACGCCGCCGACAATCGCGGCACGGCCGTGAAAAAGAAGGAAGACACCCACCGTATGGCAGAAGCGAACAAGGCTTTCTCCCATTACCGCTGGTAACTGCTCTTCCACATCCAGAATACTCGAGGAAGATTTCCGTGGCACGTACAACCCCCATTGAGCGCTATCGCAATATCGGCATTATGGCGCACATCGATGCCGGCAAAACGACGACGACCGAGCGCATTCTTTTCTACACCGGCGTATCGCACAAAATGGGCGAGGTACACGAGGGCGCGGCCGTCATGGACTGGATGGAACAGGAACAGGAGCGCGGCATCACGATCACGTCCGCGGCAACCACCTGTTTCTGGAAAGGCATGGACCAGCAGTTCGAGGAACACCGTATCAACATCATCGATACGCCCGGACACGTCGACTTCACGATCGAAGTCGAGCGCAGCCTGCGCGTGCTCGACGGTGCGGTTACGGTCCTGTGTTCCGTCGGCGGCGTCGAGCCGCAGACAGAGACCGTCTGGAGGCAGGCCAACAAATACAAGGTGCCGCGCCTGATTTTCGTCAACAAGATGGACCGTGCTGGCGCCGATTTCCTGCGGGTGGTCGAGCAGGTCAGGGCCCGGCTGGGCGCCAATCCCGTGCCCGTGCAATTACCGATCGGTGCGGAAGAAAAATTCGCGGGCGTGATCGACCTCGTTACGATGAAAGCGATCTACTGGGACGACGCCAGCATGGGCACGGCGTTCGAACTGCGCGACATTCCGGCCGAGCTGCAGGCGGAAGCCGCAAGCTGGCGGGAAAAGATGGTGGAGGCCGCCGCCGAGGCGAATGAAGAGCTGCTTGAGAAGTTTCTCAACGACGGCCAGCTGACAAATGACGAGATTCGCCTGGGGCTGCGCCAGCGTGCGCTGGCGAGCGAGATCGTGGTTACGATGTGCGGTTCGGCGTTCAAGAACAAGGGCGTGCAGGCGATGCTCGACGGCGTCGTGCGTTATATGCCCTCGCCGGTCGACGTACCGCCGATCAAGGGAATCCTCGAAAACGAAACCGAAGGCTTCCGTCATGCTGACGATGACGAGCCGTTTTCCGCGCTCGCATTCAAGATCGCGACCGATCCGTTCGTCGGCAACCTGACGTTTTTCCGGGTGTATTCGGGCGTCCTGAATTCGGGCGATACGATCTACAACCCGGTCAAGAGCAAGCGTGAGCGCATCGGTCGCATCCTGCAGATGCACTCGAACGATCGCAAGGAAATCAAGGA
>JBOHZD010000004.1:0-5268 GCA_050738315.1 Woeseiaceae bacterium | reverse complement strand
GAATCGGGCAGCGCAAGAAAAATACGAAAATCCGAAGCCCGGCACCACCTACCACCGGAAGTGCAGTAAAATCGAAAGTTCGCCTGTCAGAATGTGTGGCTGAGCCGTCGATGGACTTCTTTGCAATAACCACCGGGATTTCTGGATGAAAGGACTGGCATTCCTGATGCTCGCAGGCGCGGCCTTGTATGCGCTCCTGCTCTCGGCCTGCTCGGAGGAGACGACCGGGGAGGTCGCCCTGCGCGACCGGCAGGTCCGGGTGGTGGTTGCGCCGCTGCAGTTCAACACGGAGCGAACGACCGTGGAGGCCGTCGGCACTTCGCGTGCCGTGCAATCGATCGTCCTGCACCCGGCAGCCGCCGGCGAAGTCGTTGCCGTGAAATTCGAGCCGGGTCAACGGGTCCGGAAGGGCGACGTGCTGGTCGAGCTCGATCAGCGTGAGGAAAAGCTCGCGGTAGACCTGGCACGATTGCAACTGGACGAAGCGAAACGCCTGTACGACCGGTACCTGCGCAGTGGCGACAGCGGCGCCGTGTTGCCGACCACGATCGACGCCGCGCGCGCTGCGGTGGAAAGCGCTGAAATAGAACTCGATCGTGCCCGCATTGCCCTCGATTACCGGACCATCGAAGCGCCGTTCGACGGCTTCGTCGGCATCACCGACGTCGATCCCGGCGACCGTATCAATCCCGCCACGCTGATTACGACGCTGGACGATCGCAGCGCCTTGCTCGTCAGCTTCGAAGTGCCGGAAGCGCTGAGCGGCCGGCTGACAGTGGAGGACGACGTCGCAATCGCAACCTGGAACAGCCGTGAGCCGAATGCCTACGGCCAGGTGGTCGACATCGGCAGCCGCATCGATCCGCTGACGCGGACCTTCGTCGCACGTGCGTACGTCGACAACGAAGGCGATGACCTGCGGCCCGGCATGAGCTTCCGCGTGACAATGAGCCTCGAGGGCATTCCGTATCCCGTCGTCCCGGAAACCGGTGTGCAATGGGGTGCGGACGGCGCGTACATCTGGTCTGTCGTCGATAGCCGCGCCCATCGCGTGCCGGTCGGCATCGTACAGCGGCAGCAAGGCGAGGTGCTGGTCGAAGGTCCGCTCGACGAGGGCGATCTCATCGTCGTGGAAGGCATCCAGCGCATCCGCGACGGCATGGAAGTGACCTATGAGCCCGCCAGCCTGGCGGACCGGGTCGAGCAGCAAAGCAACGGACTGACCCCGGTAGGTACCGACTGACAATGAAACGTTCGGACCGCGAACTCGAAAGCTCTGGTTTCGACGATACAGTCGGCGACCTTCCGGCCGACCAGATGAATGACCTGCCATCCTTGAGCATTCGCCGGCCGGTGCTGGTGCTGGTCGTGAATCTGCTGATCCTGCTGGCCGGCATCGCCGCGGTGCTCGCCGTGGAAATACGCGAGCTGCCGGACGTCGACAGCCCCATCGTCACTGTCCGTGCCGAGTACCCGGGCGCGTCGCCGGAAACCATGGATTCCGAGGTCATCAGCATTCTGGAGGGTGCGGTCGCGCGCGTCTCCGGCATCCACCACATCAATTCGGCGTCCGAAGAAAACCAGGGACGCATGCGCATCGAATTCCTGCCGAGCGTCGACCTGGACAGCGCCGCATCCGACGTGCGCGAGGCAGTCAGCCGGGTCCTGCGCGAGTTGCCGGAACGTATCGAACAGGTTGTCGTCGTGAAAGCCGACAACGATTCGGACTCGATCGTGAATCTCGCCGTCGTGAGCGATGCGCTGATGGAAGAAGAGGTCACGCGCATCATCGAGAAGGACATCATCCCCGAGCTCATTTCCATCGAGGGCGTCGCGGACGTGCAACCGTTCGGCTCGCGGCAGCGCATGCTGCGCGTCGTCGTCGATCCATTGCGATTGACGAGCTACGGACTGTCGGTCACCGACGTCGCGGACGTGCTGCGGCAAGCGCCGTTCGACGTGCCCGCGGGCAGCTTCCGTTCAGCGGACCAGGAACTGATCGTTCGGGCGGATGCATCCGTCGTTACCGCTGCGCAGGCCGCGGACATCATCATCGAAGGCACGGTCCGCATCGGCGACGTGGCCAATGTGTACTTCGGGCCGCAGGACGCGAACGAGTACACGCGGCTGGATGGCCGCTCGGTCATCGGTCTCGGCGTCGTGCGCCAGGCGAAATCGAACACGATCGAAATTTCGGACGGGGTCCACAGGGCCGTTCGGCGCATCAATAACCGTTTCGACAACCTCGAGCTCGTCATCACCGACGACAACGCGCTGTTCATTCGCAGCTCCGTCGCGGAAGTCCTGTTCACGTTGGGTTTCACGATTGCCATCGTTATTGCGGCAATCTGGCTGTTCATGGGGTCGATACGGGCCACCCTGGTGCCGAGTATCGCGATACCGATCTCGCTCGTCGGCACCGTCGCCGCGATCTGGTTGTTCGGTTTTTCGGTCAATATCCTGACCTTGCTCGCACTGGTGCTGGCGACCGGCCTGGTGGTGGACGACGCCATCGTCGTGCTGGAAAACATCCAGCGCCGTCGGGCCCAGGGGCTGGGTGCCCGCGCCGCCGCAGTGCTCGGCACCCGCCAGGTGTTCTTTGCCGTCGTCACGACGACGGCGGTGCTGATCTCGGTATTCGTACCGATCGCGTTTCTGCCGAGCACGGCGGGACGCCTGTTCCGCGAATTCGGCGCGGTGCTGGCGGTCGCCGTCGCGATCTCGGCCTTCGTCTCGCTGTCGCTCGTGCCCGCGGCGGCATCGCGACTGCCGGAAACCGTCGACGGCAATGCCTTCCGCCGCTTCATGGTTGGAGTCGGCACGCGCCTGAAGGATTTCTACATGAGCTCGCTCCGCGCGACGCTCAACCATCCATTCGTCACGCTGGCCGTGGCGGTCGTCTTCGCCATTGCCGCCGCCTCCTTTTATCAATCACTGGACCGGGAACTGCTACCGCTGGAGGATCGCGGCATGATCCGGGTGATGGCGCAGGGGCCGGACGGTGTCGGCATCGGCTACATGGACCGGCAGACACAAAAGATCGAAGAGATTCTGCAGCCGCTCGTCGACCAGGGCCTTGCCCGATCGCTGTTCACTGTCGTCGGCAGCTGGGATCCCAACCGCAGCCACGTCAATGTGCCGCTGGCCGACTGGGATGAAAGGGACTTGAGCCAGCAGGAAATCAGCGCCGCTCTCGAAGAACAGTTTGCGCAGATTCCGGGCGCCCGCGTATCGGTCAACAGCACGAACAGTCTCAATCTTCGAAGGTTCGGGGGCGAACTGCAGGTGGCGCTGATCGGCAATGACTACGACGAGATCTTCGAAGCGACCCAGTCGTTCGTGCGCGAGATCGAAGATCGGCTGCCTGACCTCGAACAACCGCAGATATCTTACGATCCGACCCAGCCGCAGTTGTCGGTGGAAATCGACCGGCGCCGCGCGGCGGATCTCGGTGTCGATCTGGAGAATCTGGCCATTACGCTGCGCGCCATGATCGACGGGGACGAGCTGGTCGATCTGAACATCGAGGACGAAGCGGTGCCGATCCTGCTGGAATCGTCGAGCGGCGACATCAACGATCCGTCCGACCTCATCAATCTGTACGTCAGTACGGCGACCGGCGCGCTGATCCCGTTGTCGTCCGTCGTGTCGCTGAAAGAAGAAGGCGTTGCGGCACAGCTCGATCGGCAGGCGCAACGCCGCGCCATCAGCATCGACATGGAACTGGCGGGCAGTTACCCGTTGCAGTCCGCGGTGGACGATTTGCGCCTGCTGGCCGACCAGTCCCTGCCCGACAATGTCTCCATGATTTTCCTGGGAGAGGCGGCAACGCTTGAGGAGACATCGCGAGAAGTGGCGATTACCTACGCGATTGCGCTTGCGGTCGTATTCCTGGTGCTGTGCGCGCAGTTCGAAGGTTTCACGAGCGCGGTGGTCGTCACACTGATCGTGCCGTTTGGCGTGGCCGCGGCCATTTTCGCGCTGTTCGTCACCGGCACCTCGGTGAATATCTATTCGCAGATCGGCCTCGTCCTGCTGATCGGCCTGATGGCGAAGAACAGCGTGCTGCTGGTCGAGTTTGCCGACCAGCTTCGGGACCGCGGCTATGATATCCGGGAAGCCATCGAAGCCGGGGCGGGCGTACGCCTGCGGCCGGTCACGATGACCATGATCGCAACCGTACTGGGCGGCCTGCCGCTCATTCTCTCCGGCGGTGCCGGCGCCGAAGCGCGCTCGTCGATCGGCTGGGTCGTGTTCGGCGGCCTGGGGCTCGCCGCGGTATTCACTCTTTTCCTGACGCCTGCCTTGTACCTGATGCTGGCGCGTTTCTCGTCCGCCCGCGCGGAAGAAACCCAGCGTCTGGCGAAGGAACTGAAACGCGCGCAGGCAGTCGCCGACACGCACTGAGCGTCACGCTGAGCGCTTGTATCTGCCCTTGTTGGCGACGCGGGCTTCCTGGTTTCAGGGCGCCAGCGCCCCGCCGATGGCGGCGCCGATGAGCAGGCCGATGCTGGAGATGAGTGCCCACAGGCCGAAGGCGAGCCCGGCCAGGAATCCCAGCACCGGTGCATGAAATACCGCCAGCAGGACCCAGATGCCGATCCCGGCCGCGAAGGCGGGTATCACGGCGGCGCTTAAGCCTCGCATCGCAGAACCCGCCTTGTAACCGCCGACTGCACCGCCGATCAGGCCGTTGATTGCGGGCAGGAAAAACAAGAGGAGGCTGATGCCGACCATCCAAAGAGCGCAAACGAGCAACGAAGTCTCGCCACGCGCGTCCATCGAACCTCCCGTTCCCAATCAGCTGAGATCGACATTATAGTCATGCAGGCGCGCGTTGGAATCACCCCTGTAGATCCTATGTATATATAAAGGGCTGCTTGCCAATCCTCTAGAATTCAAATTTTGTAGGACGAACCCGGAGGAGAGTGAAATGCAAGCAACCCAGGTACGAGGATACGAGTCAGGAACGGTTTTGTACATGGCGATGGAGTTGTCGAACAAGAAGTGGAAGCTCGGGTTCAGCAACGGATCGAAGATGCGGCGGAAGAGTGTGGATGCGCGCCATCGGGATCAGTTGCTGGAGGAAGTGTCGTTGGCGAAGCGGAAACTCGGATTGCCGGCGGAGGCTGAGGTGGTGAGTTGTTTTGAGGCGGGCCGGGACGGTCACTGGATCCATCGCTGGCTGAGTTCGGAAGGTTTTAAGGTGCTGGAGATCGATTCTTCGAGTATTGAAACGGCCAGGGGCCGCAAGCACGTGAAGACAGA
>JBOHZD010000003.1:0-9300 GCA_050738315.1 Woeseiaceae bacterium | reverse complement strand
GCGCCGAATCCACGGTGGTCAACAACCTGGGCCTGGTCGAAGAAGACTTCAATGACGCGACCTATACCGGCGGGCGCCTCAGCGCCAAGTACGCCGTCAATGACGACTGGGAGGTGACCGGCCAGTTGATGCAGCAGAAGCTGCGGGTGGATGGCGTGTTCGATCACTCGCCGCCCAGCATTGCCGAGTTCGACGACCCGCAGTCCGGCAGCCGGGTGGTGGGCGATCTGCAAGTACAAAGGTTCTTCCCCGACCGGCTCGAGGACGAATTCAAGCAGTATTCGCTGACCGTCAATGGCCGTTTCCGCGAACTCGATGTGATCTACGCCGGCTCCTACCTCGATCGCGAGGTGAACAACAGCTTCGATTACAGCGGCTACACGGAAGTCGGCGATTACGGCGCCTACTACATATGCCAGCCCACATACACGGTGTGCGGCGATCCGACCCAGGCCATGATCGCGTTCATCGAGAACGACCGGACCACGCACGAGCTGCGGGTCTCCTCCTACGACAACGAACGTCTGGACTTCGTCGCAGGCGTTTATTTCGACGACATCGAGACCGGCGTCGACACCAATTTCTATGTCGCCGGGTCGACCGGCTTCTTTGCGCCGAACGTGCCGATTTCGACAGCGACCCACTTCAACCCGAACCCGCGGGCGCCCGGCATCACCTTCATGAACGACGCGATTCGCAACGAAGAGCAGTTCGCGGCCTTCGGCGAGGTGACTTACAAGTTCACCGACGAATGGTCGGCCACCCTCGGCGCTCGCTATTACGACATCGAGACCGCGCTGGTGGGGTCGTCCAACTTCGCCACGCTCGGTGACGTGGACGGCGACGGTGGCGTCAACTTCGACGAAATCTTCGCAGGCAGCCTGCCGCTGAAAGAGGACGACGTCATCCTGAAGGGCAGCGTGACTTATCGCTTGAGCGACGACTCCCTGTTCTTCGGCACCTACTCCGAGGGATTCCGTCCCGGCGGCTTCAATCGCGTCGACAATCCGGTCGTACCGAAGACCTACGTCAGCGACGAGGTCACCAACTACGAAATCGGCTGGAAAACCATGTGGCTCGACGGAGCGTTGCGTTTCAACGGCTCGATCTACCGCATCGACTGGGACGGCCTGCAGGTCGGCATCACCGATTTCAACATCTCCGTCATCACGTTTACCGCAAACGCCGCCGACGCAGAGATCCTGGGCTTCGAGGGTGACGTGACCTGGGCGCCTAACGACAACCTGACCCTGCGCGGCGCCTGGTCGTACAACGACACAGAAATGGTGCGGGTGCCGCCCGGAGTCACCGACATCGCCGGGCCGGGTTCGCAACTCGCGCTCGCACCGGAGCTGCAATACAACGTGAGCGGCCGCTATTACTGGCCGATGGGCGCCCGGAGCGGTTACGCCCAACTCATCTATGCGTTCACGGATGACCAGTTCAGCTCCATCGTGGTGGACAACCGCTTCCAGCAGGATTCCTACAACACGGTGGACGGGGCGTTGGGCATCGAGATGGACAACATGACGGTCGAGTTGTTTGCCGAAAACCTGACCGACGAACGCGCGGAACTCTTCATCAACTCGCTCGACACGGACCTGCGCATTACCACCAACCGGCCGCGCACCTTCGGCGTCCGGGTGTCGTATGACTTCGAATGACGTGCCGGCGAACGAACGTGGACGGTGACGGGAACCCACTCTTCACCGTCTGAACCAGGGCAGGCGCCGGACGATGACCTGGCCCGGGCCCGCCAGCTTCTCGGGGCGGGGCGTCTGGACGAGGCGCTGGCAATCGCACGCGCGCTGGCGGAAGGGGATACTGCCAGTCCCGATGCGCTTTATCTCCAGGCCGTCGCGGAGCGCTACCTCGGCCGCGCGGAGGCTGCGCTCGCAACCGTCACGCGCCTGAAGGCACTCGAACCGCGTTTTGCCCGCGCGTACCAGGAAGAAGGACACCTTTATAAGGCGCGTGGCGAAGTTGCCCTGGCGATTGCCGCGTACCGGCGTGCCGTCGAGCTGAACCGCGGGCTCATTGCATCGTGGCGGGAACTGGCGACGCTGGAGTCGCGGCAGGGCAACCCCGACGCACACGCGGTTGCGCAAGCCGAGTACCGGCGCCTGGCCGGACTGCCGCCCGAGCTGGTCAACGTCACCAGTCTCATCCAGGAAGGCAAACTTTTTCAAGCCGAGCGCTTGTGCCGCGAGTTCCTGCGCACGCACCCGCATCACATCGAAGCCATGCGGTTGCTGGCGCGGCTCGGGATGAAGCTCTTCATCTACGACGACGCCGAATTCCTGTTGGAGAGTTGCGTCAAGTTCGCGCCCGGCTACTGGCTGGCGCGCAAAGATTACGTGGAAGTCCTGCATCGGCGACAGAAGTTCGAGCCGGCGCTCGCGCAGGCCGCATTGCTGCGCGACCGGTTTCCCGGAAACCCTGCGTTCGAGTTGGGCTACGCCAATGAGCTGGTCGCGGTTGGCCAGTTCGACAGGGCACTCGAAATATACGACCGCGTCATCGCCGACCATGTCGAACTCGACCAGCCGCACCGCGCGCGGGGCCATGTGCTGAAAACGGTCGGACGCTTCGAGGAGGCGATCGAGTCCTACCGGAACGCGTATCGAACCCGGCCCGATTTTGGCGACGCTTACTGGAGCCTGGCCAATCTCAAGACTTACCGCTTCACGGATGATGAGATCGCGGCGATGGATCGCCGCCTCGAAGACCCGCAGACCGGCACGGTCGATCGCTTCCACTTGTGCTTTGCCCTGGGCAAGGCCTGGGAAGATCGGGAGAATCCTGTCCGATCTTTCGCTTACTACGAGCAAGGCAATCGCCTGCGCAGGCAGGACCTGCGTTACGACCCGGATCGCGCCGAAGCGGCGATGACAGCGCAGGCCGCCGTCTGCACCGCGGCACTGTTCGAGCGCCATGCCGGCGTCGGGGCGCCGGACCCGGATCCGATCTTTATCGTCGGCCTTCCCCGCTCGGGCTCGACCTTGCTGGAACAGATCCTGGCCTCGCACTCACAGGTCGACGGCACCATGGAACTGCCGAACGTCATTGCCCTGGCGCACCGCTTGAATGGGCGGCAACTGCTTTCGGAAGAAGCGCGTTACCCGCAGGTCCTGGGCGAGCTGGCGCCCACGCAGATCCGGGAGTTCGGCGACGCCTATATCGAAGACACCCGCTTTCACCGCGGCGGCGCGCCGCGTTTCATCGACAAGATGCCCAACAACTTCATGCATGTCGGGCTGATCCACCTGATCCTGCCGAAAGCGAAGATCGTCGACGCACGCCGGCACCCGATGGCGTGCTGCTTTAGCAATTTCAAGCAGCTGTTCGCGGACGGCCAGGAGTTCACCTACGACCTCGAAGAGATGGCCCGTTATTACCGGGGGTACGCGGAACTGATGGAACACTGGGATCGCGTCCTGCCCGGAAGAATTCTCCGCGTGCGCTATGAGCAGGTGGTTGCAGACCTGGACAGCCAGGTGAGACGCATCCTCGACTTTCTCGACCTGCCATTCGAGCAGGCCTGCCTCGACTTTCACCGGACGGAGCGATCCGTCCGCACACCGAGCTCCGAACAGGTGCGCCAGCCGATCTACCAGGGCGGCCTCGGCCAGTGGCGGAACTTCGAACCGTACCTGACCGCGCTGAAAGACCGCTTGTCCGACTTGATCGACTCCTACCCGAGCTGACCCGCAGGAGCGGCTCCTGACTGGCCGGGTGGTATATACCGGTATATACTGTGCGGGTGACATCGCTGGAACGAATCTGTGCGGCTCTCCGCCGGGCGCGAGTGCGCTACGCCATAGTTGGCGGACATGCCGTGGCGTTGCATGGCGCCGTCCGCGGCACGATCGACATCGATATTGCAATTTCCTGGTCGCGAAAGTTCTTGCTGGCAACGGAGAAGGCGCTGCACGATGCAGGTCTCGTGTCCCGCCTTCCGATAAGCGCAAACGACGTTTTCGATTTCCGGAAGGAGTACGTCGAGAACCGGAACCTGATCGCCTGGAACTTCTACAATCCCGAGGATCTTTCGGAACAGGTCGACATCATTATTACGTACGATCTTAAAGGCAAGCGGACAAAGCGCATTGACCTGGCCTGCGAACCGGTTCAGATTCTGTCGCTCAAGGACCTGATCGAGATGAAGAGGAGAACCGGGAGGCCGCAGGATATCGAGGATGTTCAAGCTTTGGAGAAGCTGTCATGAAGGCCGTTCAGAAGTTCTCTGATGCATACCTCGACCGCTGCCGCAAAATGTCCGGCGACGAGATCGTGCGCTTTCTCGATGACTTCCGGCGCATCCACGGAAACATCCGCACGAAGTCACGGCTCATCAGCATGAAAGTGCCGGAGGATCTGCTCGCTGCCGTCAAGGCAAAGGCGCGACTGTGCAACGTACCGTATCAGACCCAGATCAAGGCGCTGATGATCGAGTGGCTCAGGGAGCCCGCCCCTGCGGCAACTCAATCGATCCGGAAGCAAGCCTCGCAAACAAGAAGACAAGCGGAGTAGAAATGAAACAGCTGATCGCCGGTATCACCTTCCTGGTCCTGGCCGCCTGCGGCAAAGACGACGCTGTCGCCTTGCAGACAGGAACGCCGGCGGTCGAAACTCAGTCCGCGCTTGTCGATCCCGCGCGAATCGACGCGGCCCTCAGCGGCTTTGTCGAACGCGGCGAGCTGGTCGGCGTGTCGGCACTGGTTTACGAGGCGGGCCAGGAAGCGTATTTCGGCGCGTTCGGCATGGCCGACCGCGAAGCGGAACGTTCGATGGGCCGGGATACGCTCGTGCGGATCTACTCGATGACCAAGCCCGTCACCGGCGTCGTCCTGATGACGCTGTACGAAGAGGGCTTGTTCAAGCTTGACGATCCGCTCGAAAAATATCTGCCTGAGTTTGCCGGCATCGAAGTCTATGCGGGCGAAGACGGCGGCGAACCTCGACTCGACGCTCCCGCAAGACCGCCGACGATTCGCGATGTCCTTCGCCACACCGCCGGCTTTGCAGATGGCAACGGGGATCGCTGGCTCGACGATCGCTATCGGGCGGTCGATCCCACCGCGATCGAAAATACCCTCGGGCAGATGTCCGCCAAACTCGCCAGCGTGCCGCTCCTGTTCGAGCCGGGTACACGCTGGCTTTACGGGCCGTCCGTGGACGTCCAGGCTCGCCTGGCCGAGGTGCTGGGAGACGAGCCGTTTGCAGTCCTGCTGCAGGAGCGTGTGCTCGATCCGCTCGGGATGACGGAGACGCAATACACTTTGCGCGCGGATCAGCGCGATCGCATCACCGCGTTGTACCAGCGTCATCCGGATGGCAGCTTCACGCGCATTCCCGATGAACAATCGCTCGTGTTCAATCGGCGCGCCTGGCCGATGACACCCGGCAGCTGGGGTTTGACTTCGACGCTCGACGATTACATGCGGTTCGCGCGCATGTTGTTGAACGGCGGCGAACTCGACGGCGTGCGCATTCTGCAGACGGACACCGTCACGCTGATGGCGACGGATGCGATGCCGGCTGAAGTGACGGACAAGTCCTGGCTACCCAACAAGGGACAGGTGGGTTTCGGCATCGACTTTGCCGTGCGTGTAGCGCCACCGGTGGACCAGGCCGAAGCATCCGGCGCCGTCGGCGAGTTCTTCTGGGACGGCGCCGCAAATACGTTGTTCTGGGTGGACCCGAAGAACGACCTCACCGCCGTGTTGTTCAACTTCTACCTGCCGTTCGGCAAGACCGAAATACAGAAGGACTTTCGCGACGCGATCTACTACCGCGACGCAACGGCGACGGCCCTGAACAAGGCCCCGCCCGGCCCGGATTCACGACGGCTGTCGGATTAGTGTAGCTTTAGTGTTTTGCTGCACGCGGAGTCTGGAGCGGGAAGGCCTTTTCAGGATCGCCGTAAATACTTCCCTGTAGGCTTCGGGCTCGACATCCCTGTCTCGCACGATCCTGAAAAGGCCTCCCCGCCCCAGACTCCGCTCCTACCCTCCCGGGGGACGGTTTCCGAGCGTTCCTGCGACGTCGATGGCTCCCTTGGGCCTTCGCCCCACTTCAGGCGCCGCGTGCCGCAATGGCGTCCCCGCGTCGACGGGAATCCTGCCCTGCCCGAGCGCGATGCGCACGGATTCCGCGTCCGGTGCCCTGAAATGACAGATCACCCGGCGCGCCCCATTGGCAACGAAGCCCTCCTCCCAGCGCACCCTTGCGACATGGTCAGTTTGCCAGTCTCGCCGGGCGCTGGCCCGGCAGGGCCCCCAGCCAGGCCGCAAGGTGTTCGCTCAGGTCGTGCGCGTCGTCCTCGGCGCCGTGGATGAAGCTCGACTTGCGGCGGCGCAGGAACGGCAGGCCGGTGACGTACAGGCCGGGCGCGTCGGCGATGCCGCCGTCGTGCTTGATCCAGCCCTTCCGGTCGAGCACCGGAAGTTTGAGCCACGAGTAGTCCGGCCGATAACCGGTCGCCCAGACGATGGTGCGTATTTCGCGGCTCTTGAAGTCGATGGCCAAGGTCGATGGATGAGGAACGCGCGTCGGTGGAAAGCGCTCCGCGGGTGCGAGGTTGTCCGTGTATCCTTTGCGTTCGGCCCACTCGTCGATCGTTGCCAGCAAGCGATCCATCTTGAGGTCGGCGAGCGCACACACGTTCTTGAGCGATCCGGAAAACCGGGCCTTGCCGTCGCGGATGCCCGCCAGCCTGCCGGCGAGCCTGACGCCGCGGGACGCAAGCGCATTCAGATCCATCGATGATCGCGCAGGAGACCCGACGAGTTGCGGCGACGGCACGCGCCTCGCTCGCACCACGTCGTCCACTTCGTCATACCGTTGATCGAGGATACCGGCTACATACATCCACCACTGGATATCGCGACCCCGATACACCCGCGGCATGCGCACGTGCTCACCGACGGCGATCGTCACCGGGTGACCGGCGCGCTGGATCTCGTCGGCAAGCTGCACTCCGGTGGCGGATGCGCCAACGATGAGAACGCCACCCGCATCGAGTTGCGCCGGATTGCGATACTCGTGCGGTGTCAATTGCACGATATTCTCCGGCACCGCCTGCCTGATCGCCGGGATCACCGGAACATTGAACGCGCCGCTGGCAACCACGAGCGCGCGGCAGCGCCACACGCCACGGTCGGTCGTTACGCGATAGCCGCCGGCAAACGTCTCGACGGACAGCACTGTCGTTTTCAGGCAAACGGGTGCCGCGATCGCCGCGGCGTAGCTCGTGACGAACTCGACGACTTCGCCCATCGTCATGTAGCCGTCGGGGTCCATGCCGGCGTAGCAGAACTCGGGCAGCCTGCAGAGCCAGTTCGGCGTCAGCAGTCTGAGCGAGTCCCAGCGCTCGTGACGCCAGGAATTCGCGACTTCGCCGCGCTCCAGCACCACGTGGTCGATGGAACGCGCGGTCAGCCAATGGCTCATGGCCAGCCCGGAGTGGCCGGCGCCGATGACGACAACGTCAACAGCGCCCGATCGCCACGCGCGTTCGAACGGACGTGTCACGCCACGGTGACCGAAACGTCAGTGGGGTTGGTAATGACGTCGAATACCGCCGAACGCTTCTGCGATTGCGCGACGAGCGCGGCGATGTCTTCCTTCGACGCGTCAGCATCGATGTCGAAATGCACTTTGATGCCGTCGAAGCCATTGCGGACGTCGCTGTCGATGCCGAGGATGCCCTGCAGATCCATGCCCGCCTCGAGCGTTGCCTTGACCGATCGCAGCTGGATATTCCGGTTCTGCGCGACGGCGGCGATGCCCGCAGTCAGGCAGCCGGCCAACCCGGCAAGGACGATTTCGACCGGCGTCGCACCGTTGTCGGCGGACGCGAATATTTCCGGGTGATCGGTATCGAACCTGAATTCGGTGCGGTGGTTTTGTTCCTCGCCCAACCCGTAGAAACCGCGCACGGTCGTCGCGCTGTGCGTGCCATTGACCCAGTCGCAGGTCGCGCGCCACTGGAACCTGGCGCCCTCGGGCGCTTCGGTCAGCGCAACGCGCGCGCCGAGGAGCGCTGCAACGTCGATACCGTTATCAACAGAGACTTGCTGTGTATCCATTCGATGACTCCTTATAGATAGATTGCTGGTGAGCCGGTCATTGACCGGACAGGGTGAACTGTGGGCGCGCCGCGTTGGATTCACCGTGGAATTCGGCGTGGAATTTCGGGGTTCGGCGCCGCATCACGCGGCTCGAACGGCTGCGAATGTCCGGAGTTGCAATCGGGCGGGCCCAATGAAGGCCGTCAAAAGAGCCCTCCGGTGCGCGGCCGTGCTCCGCAGGTTGCCATTCTCATTTCGAGCACCGTGGGAGGCTGCCGGCCACTCGACTGTCGATGAACGAGCACGACACCGCCCGCGAGTGAACACGCCTTCTTGAACCGCTCAAACCGCTCGGTCGTCTCGATTCGCGCTTCCTCGCGAAGGTATTGCCTGTCAGTCTGCTCCTGCATGTTCGGAGAGCTCGTTGCACATCCCGCAAACAGGACTGCTGCCGAAATAGTGAATGTTTTCATCTTGTCCTCCAACGCCATCCCGGCGGTTTTCTCTTCTCCTCAAACAGTCAAGCGAGAGGACCGTCGAAAATCCCTCAAGGCGACTGCTTGTCGTCAAGGGGCGCCCGTCCTGCATTGCCGGTCAATGAACGGACAGGAGCTACACTGGGCGCGCGGTGTTGGATTCGGAGCGGAACCTGGCGCGGTATTCTGGAAGTGTGGACGGATCTACCCGGGTCGAATGATCTCGAAGGGCCACACGCTGTCGAACGGCAGCTTCGTTCTGTAGCCGGCGCACGGACTCGGCGTCCGGCGCCCGATACAGGCAGATCATGCGTTTTCCATCGGTGGACAGGCAGGTGCGCAAGTGCGTGATCCCACGGGCGTCGCGGCACAAGGCGGTTGCGTCCTCCGCCTTTTTCATCGCCTCGACGGACACCGGCTCTTTGAAGCTGCGCTCTACGACCACGTTGGCGGTCGCCTGGTCGGCTTCGGATAGATCCGCGGGGTCGTGCACCGTGCCAGGCCACAGCGTGCTGATATCGGCGTCCATCTGCCGTAGCGCAATGCGGACCGACTCCGCGTCCGCAGCGTGGAAGCGACACGTCATGCGGTAACCATCCGTCGACAGCAGGCTCCCATACCAGCTGACCCTGTGCAGCTCGAAACAGCCGAGTGATTCCGGGACGCGGTTCATGATATCGGACACGCCGACAGGGGTTTCAAACGTTCGTTGCAGGAAGAGGTCAGGCATGCTGCCTCCGATCGGGCGC
>JBOHZD010000002.1:0-4811 GCA_050738315.1 Woeseiaceae bacterium | reverse complement strand
GCGAGAATGACAACGATACCGCCCACGGTGACGGCATAGCGAGCGCCCAGGTCCTTCAGCGTGCGCAGCCGACGGCGCGCATCGTTCGCGGCAAGAGAATCGGCGGCGATCGTCATGGGCAGAGGATAGAGGGGATTTATTGCAGTTTTGTGACAGGAGTTACGGGGAGACGCGAAGCCTGGAGCGGGGAGGACTTGTGGCACCTCTGTGGAGCCCGCCATGCGGGCGACCGACTCAAAACTTGTGGTCGATGCCGATCGCGAGGTAGTCGTTGGATTCGTTCGTTGCGCCGATGTCGCCGCTGGTGTAGAAGCCGAACAGCTTCGTATTCTCGCCCAGTTCATGGTCCAGGCCGAGGGACACCTGCGACTCGAGCAGGTTGTCGAGCGGGTCTGCCTGGAGATCGATCCGGTAAACGTCGGCGTTCAGGTACTGCAGCTTTGCCGTGTTCTTGCCGAATGTCCAGGCGACGGATCCGCCAAAGCCATCCTCGTCGATGCCGCCGGCGTCGGTACGCTGGTACAGCAGGCTGAACTGCGCTCTGCCCAGGGTGTAAGCGCCGACCAGGCGCGTGGTATCGACGCCTTCGCCGTCGAGATCGGAATCCTGCGCCAGCGCGACGTACAACAGGTCGGTCGCATAGTTGACAGAAACGGACGTACCGTCGGCGATGCCGTCATTGCCGACGGTGGCGTCTTCGCCCGGAAACAGGTTGACTGTGACACTGAAAGCGTCGCCCAACGTCGGCGTCGTGTAGCCGATGTAGTTCTTCAGGCGGTTTTCGCCGTTGAACGTGTGCTTGATATCGCCTTCGAGGTCGTTGAAAAGTTCGAAATCGTCCGCTGCGTCCTTGAGCGCGGTGTCGTGGCGGCCGACTTTCACCGTGCCGAAGGCGCCCTGCAGACCCACGAACTGGTTGCGGGCGGAGAAGTTGTCCGAGCCGTCCTGCCCGTCCGGGTCGACCTCCCACTCGAACTGGTAGATCGCTGCCAGGCCATAGTCCAGTTCTTCCGTGCCTTTGACGCCGACCCGCGAAGCATTGCTCTGCAGTTCAACTACGGATTCGCCCGCTTCATCGGAATTCTGCACGGTGACAATGAGCCTGCCATACACATCGATTTCGGCGAACGCGGGGCCGCCGTGCGCCAGCAGGCCGGCGGCTGCGGCGCACGTGGCAATGGATACCGGACGTCTCATCGATCCAGTTACTCGATTTCGCCGAGGAACTTTTCGGCGACCTTTGCCGGGAGGGGAATGTAGCCGTCCTTGACCACGACCTGCTGGCCCTGTTTCGAAAGAATCAAGGTGACGAATTCCCTGACCAGCGGTTCCAGCGGCTCGTTCGGTCGCTTGTTGACGTAGACGTACAGGAAACGGCCCAGGGGGTATGTACCGCTGATGGCATTACCGGGCGTGGCGTCGATGAACTCGCCACCTTCCTCTTCTGCCAGGGGCAACGCGCGTACGCCAGACGTGACATAACCGATGCCGGAATAGCCGATCCCATTCACGGAGGTGCTGATCGACTGCACCACCGACGCCGAACCCGGCTGCTCGTTGACGGAGTTTTTGAAATCGCCATTGCAAAGCGCATGTTCCTTGAAGTACCCGTACGTGCCGGAGACGGAGTTGCGGCCATAAAGCTGTATGTCGCGCGCTTGCCACGCGCCGGTCAGCCCAAGCTGTCCCCATTTGCCGACATTTTCCGGATGACCACATTTTCGTGTCGAGGAAAAAATGGCGTCGACTTGCGCCAGGGTGAGACCGCGTATCGGGTTGTCCTTGTTGACGAATACCGCGAGCGCGTCGATGGCAACGGCAATCTCGAGGGGCTTGTAGCCGTGCTTTTTCTCGAATGCCTGGATTTCGCCGTCTTTCATCCTGCGGCTCATGGGACCCAGGTTCGACGTGCCCTCGGTGAGAGCCGGCGGTGCGGTGGAAGACCCGGCGGCCTGGATCTGGATGTTTACGTTCGGATACACACGCTTGTATTCCTCGGCCCACAGCGTCATCAGGTTGGCCAGCGTATCGGACCCCACCGACGACAGATTGCCGGATACGCCGCTCGCTTTCTGGTATTCCGGCAGGTTCGGATCGACTTCGCTTTGGGCCCGAGCCGGTCCAGCCGCCATCAGCGCGGCCGACATCAGCCCGGCGGCGAGGAAAGTACCTTTCAGTTTCATGCAACGACTCCTGGGGTTTGCGTATCGTCAGCAGGTATTCTCAACACGCAGATGACAGCAGATTTACAGAAATGTGACAGCCGTGTGACAGCCGTCTCCTGAAGCCTATGCGGCGGCAGCGACTCCGCGGTTTGCCGGAAAGACGCAGCTGAACTCGCTGCCAACGCCGGGTTCGCTCTTGATTTCCAGCCGCGCGCCGTGCCGTTGCAGCACGTGCTTGACAATGGCGAGGCCGAGCCCCGTGCCGCCGGTGGTACGCACGCGTGACGGATCCACTCGATAAAAGCGCTCTGTAATCCGCGGAATGTGCTCCTTCGGTATGCCGATACCGGTATCGATAACAGACAGGCATAGCTCATCGCCGCGCAGATACCAGCGCAGTACGACACTGCCGCTTTCCGGCGTGTAGCGCATGGCGTTGAACACGAGATTGGAAAAGGCGCTGTGAATTTCGTGTTCGACGCCGAAGAGGTGCGCGTCGGTCTGAAAGTCCAGGGTGACGGCTCGCGGACCTTCGCCAAGCGCCAGCGCTTCGTCACGAATCCGGGTGAGCATGCCTTTGACGTGGATCTCCTCGTTATGTTCGGTGTCCGGGGCGGTTTCCAGACGCGACAATTCCAGCAAATCCGTGATCGTCGCCGACATGCGCGCCGCTTGATGGCGCATTTCCCGGAGCGGTTTCTCCCAGTCGCGCCGCAGCCGTTCGTCGTCGCCGAGCGTTTCGCTGAGTGCGTCGAGGTACCCCGCGATGACGGTGAGCGGCGAGCGCAGCTCGTGCGAAGCATTGGCCACGAATTCACGGCGCATCTGCTCCAGCCGGTGCAACCGCGTGATATCGCGGGCCAGCAGGAGCCGCTCTCCATCGCCGTAGGGCACGATTCGCAGACTCACCCGCCGGCCGCTTTCCTGGGGCGAGGCGATTTCAATCGCTTCGCGAAATTCTTCCGCGGCAAGATAGCGAGTGAATGCCGGATTGCGCACCAGGTTGGTGATGTGCTGACCGGCGTCCTGATGTCGGGTCAGTCCCAACAGCCGTGTAGCGGCCTCATTGAACCAAAGAATTTGCCACTGCGGGTTGAGCACGACGGTACCGTCGGGCATCGCCGCAGTCGAATCGCCGAACGCACGGAGCAGCCGCGCGATGCGCTGCTTGCGCTTTTGATAGCGGCGATGGCGCTGGTAAAGCAAGTGAAAGATTTCGCCCCAGAGGCCGGACGCCTCCGGCGGCGGTTCCCGGCGCTCGTGGACAAGCCAACGATGCATGCGGTATAGCCAGTACGATTGCCAGCCAAGGTACGCGATGAGTGCCAGCAACAGGACAAACGCCGTGAGATCGAGGAGCGCGCCGACAATGAGCGCACCTGCCAGCAACACACCGAAACGGAAAAGTTCGCGACTCCAGGCGCGCCGCATCGTCAACTCTGCGGTGGCGAAAACCGGTAGCCGGCGCCGCGCACGGTCTGGATGTAGCTGTCGAAACCGTTGGCCTCCAAGGCTTTGCGCAATCGCCGGATGTGCACGTCGACAGTACGTTCCTCGACATAAACGTTGCCGCCCCACACGCGATCGAGCAGCTGACTGCGGCTGAAAACCCGCTCCGGACGACCCATGAAGAAGCGCAGGAGGCGGAATTCCGTCGGTCCGAGATCCACATTTTCGCCATCTGCCACGACGCGATGGCTGGATGCATTCAGCCGCAGGCCGCCGGCTTCAAGCGTTTCATCCTCGCCTTCGGGACTCGCGCGGCGCAGCACCGCCTTGATGCGCGCGACCAGTTCGCGCGAGGAAAACGGCTTGGTAACGTAGTCGTCGACACCGCTGTCCAGGCCCCGGACCTTGTCATCCTCATCGGCGCGCGCGGTCAGCATGATGACGGGGATTTCCCGGGTGTTGTCCTCGCGCTTGAGCGCGCGGGCAAACTCGATGCCGCTGACATCCGGCAACATCCAGTCGAGCAGTATCAGGTCAGGGATGCGATCGGCGATCGCGAGGCGGGCGCCGGCGCAGTCGGCCGCTTCGAGGACTTCAAAACCGGCGCGCTGCAGACCGAAGGCGATCATCTCACGAATGGCGCCTTCGTCTTCGACGACCAGGACAGATTTTTCGCTCATCGAGGCTTTTGGTCTATCGGCGTGCCGCCATCGGCACATTGCAAGATGATTACAACATTCGATTATGACACATTCGTGACATGCCAAGAATCGGAGCGGTACACATCAGAAAGCTAAGCTTCGTCTGGTGCAAAGTTCCTGCACGAATGTTAGCGTATGCGCACTCGTTGCAGGAACTGCCGAGTGCGATCTTCCTGTGGCTGGCCAAACAGCCGTTCCGGTGTCGCGACTTCGAGGATCTGCCCGCCGTCGATGAAGGCCACGCGATCGGCGAACTGGCGGGCGAAGTCCATTTCGTGAGTGACCAGCAGCATGCTCATGTCGGTCGTTGTGCCGAGTTCGCGCAGGACGTCCAGTACTTCGCCGACCATCTCCGGGTCGAGGGCGGATGTCACTTCGTCGAACAGCATGATGTCCGGCTGCATGGCGAGCGCGCGAGCGATGGCTACGCGCTGCTTTTGGCCGCCGGACAATTGCTCGGGCCAGGCGTCGACTTTGTCCTCCAGTCCGACGCGTT
>JBOHZD010000001.1:0-4546 GCA_050738315.1 Woeseiaceae bacterium | reverse complement strand
GTTCGGGGCGGAACTTCGATGAGATCCTCCGCCTGCTCGATTCGAATCAGATCACCGCGCTGCACAAGGTTGCGACGCCGGTCAACTGGCAGGTAGGCGACGATGTCATCATCGCGCCGTCGGTATCAGATGCGGAGGCACGGGAGCGATATCCGGACGGCTGGAAGTCGCCGAAGCCCTACATCCGGTTCGTCTCGCAGCCGGACTGACGGTCAGCGACTGCAACCGTGCGGGACTTGCGGCTTGGATTACTACGAGGATTTCGTCGACGCGGTCGGTAACACGCCGCTGATCCGGTTGCGGGGCCCGAGCGAGGAGACCGGCTGCGAGATCTTCGGCAAGGCCGAGTTTCTGAATCCCAGCGGTTCGGTCAAGGACCGGGCCGCCAAGGCGATCATACTGGCCGCCGAAGCGAGCGGTGCACTTCTGCCCGGCGGTACGGTCATCGAGGGAACGGCCGGGAACACCGGCATCGGGCTCGCGCACGTCTGCAATGCGCGGGGATATCGTTGCGTCATCGTCATTCCGGAAACCCAGTCGCCGGAGAAACTCGACCTGCTGCGGGCGCTGGGCGCGGAGGTGCGGCCGGTGCCCGCAGTGCCGTACAAGGATCCCAATAATTTTCAGAAACTGGCCGGCCGCATGGCGAATGAAACGGACAACGCCATCTGGGCCAACCAGTTCGACAACCTCGCGAATCGCGAGGCGCACCTCCATACCACAGGACCCGAAATCTGGCGCGATACGGAGGGCAACGTCGATGCGTTCGTCTCGACTTCGGGCACCGGCGGCACGCTCGCGGGCACATCGATTTATCTCAAGTCGAAGAACCCGAATGTCCTGACGGTTCTTGCGGACCCCACCGGCACGGCGACCTGGCACTACGTCAAGCACGGCGAGGTCAGGGTCATCGGCGGTCCGTCGATTTCCGAAGGCATCGGCAGTACGCGCATCACCGCAAACTTCGACGGCGCGCCTATTGACGACGCGGAGATGATCCCCGACCAGGAATGCGTCGATACCGTTTATCGGCTGTTGCACGAAGAAGGCCTGTTTCTCGGCGGCTCCTCCGGTATCAACGTCGCGGCGGCTACTCGCATAGCCAGGAACCTGGGTCCCGGCCATGTAATTGTCACCGTCTTGTGTGACGACGGCGGCCGCTATCAATCGCGTTTGTTCAACCCCGACTGGCTACGGGAGAAAGGATTGCAGCCGCCGGAGCGGAGTGGCGCCGGACGCAGGCAATCCGCATAGCGGAACCGAGCGGTTCGGTTGTTGTTGCCACTTCTGGTAGTGGTCGATGGCGTCCGATTGCCGCAGTATTTTCGAGTGGGGGTCCAGGGTGACGTGTGCGTTGGCCGGTAGTGTCAGTTCGCCGTGGCCCTCCGCCATCGAGAGGCTTTTGATGTCGTCATCGACCTGTACTTCGAGTGGCATAGGGAACGGCAAATCGTCGGGCGTTTGCCAGGTAAGGGTTAGCTTGTCGCCTGTCCGCTTGCTTTCGAGTTGCGGCAAATCTGCGCGATAGAGATAGACGTCGAAGAACCAGGTCAGGTCACGGCCGGTCACGTCGTTGACGATGCGCCTGAAATCCTCCGTCGTCGCGAACTGCGGCTCGAAGTTGCCGGGTTCCGGATCGGGACGCCCGTAAACCAGGGTGCGGACGGCTTCGTAAAATGCAGCATCTCCGATCAGATTGCGCAGGGTATGCAGGATCAGGCTGCCCTTGCTGTAGATGTCACCTCTCGGACCCTCTTCACTGGCATAAACTTCCTTTTCCGATCGTTCGCGGCCGGTCACCAGCGGCTGTTCATTCCGAATACCCGTGCGGGTTGATTTGAGCTTGGCGAAATAGTCCATTTCGCCATGCAGATATTCGCTGTACAAGGGCTGCATATACGACCCGAAACCTTCGTGCAGCCACAGGTCATCATAATTCGCGTTCGACAGTTGATTGGCGAAATATTCATGCGCAAATTCATGCTGCAGCAGCGTGTCGAATCCGTAGGGCGTTTTCTCGAACTGGCTGCCGTAGCCGTTGATCGTCTGATGCTCCATGCCCGAGAACGATGTCTCCACCACGCCCATCTTCTGGTCCGCCCATGGATAGGGGCCGATCTGCGATTCGAAGAAATCCAGTATCTGCGGGAATTCCTTGAACAGTTCGACAGCCCCGGCTTCGTCTTCCGGCAGGTACCAGAACTTCATCGGGAACGAGTTGCCGAAGCGGCTCTCGTACTCCGCTTCGAGCAGTTTGAACGGTCCCCCGTTCAGAATCACGCCGTAGGTGTGCGGACTGCGCGCGCGCCAGTGGTAGGTGCGCCACCCGTTTTTCTCGGTCATGCCGAGAAAAACGCCATTCGCCGGCGCGACCAGCGGCGCCGGCACCGTGTAATGCAAGTCCGCCATGGCAGGTTTTTTCGTCGGGTGATCGATACACGGCCACAACAGGTCGCAACCGGCGCCCCACAGCGTACTGCCGACCCACGGTGTCCCATCGGCGGTCTCGCTCCACACCATACCGCCTTCCCACGGCGGTCTCTTGGACACGTGCGGTACGCCGCCATAGACGATGCGCGCTTTGATGCGTTCGCCCACGTCCAACGGCTCTGGCAACGCAATCCGCAATTGCCCTTCCGGGTTCGACCAGTCGGCGCTGTCGAGCTGCCGGCCGTCGATGTCGATTTCCGTGATTTCGAACTCCGGGAAAAGATCGACAATGAGCGTCTGCACCTCGGAATCCGCGCGCAACGTCAATGTCGCATCGCCTTCGATGCGTTTTTCGGAAGGACGAATCGTGATCGAAAGATCGAGGTGTTCGAAGTTCAGCGCGAGCTGCTCGTCCGGCATGACGCCGCCCATTTTGCGCGTCTGCGCCGTGAGCCCCTGGTTCGGCTCCGCCGCTCCCTCCTCCGCCCAGGCCGCCGTCACCGCACTCGCCGCAAACGAGAGGCAACAGACCAGTGCGGCATGCGGTATGCGACGCGGCATCATGAACGACCGCTCAGAAGCGCTTCTCGATCCGCGTGTAGTAGAAGCGTCCGCGCGAGTGGAAGCTTCCCTCGTCGAACCCGTTGAAGTAATTCCCCTCGAGCCAGGGCGGCATTTCGTCGAACACGTTTTCTACACCTAAGGCGACGGTCACGCCCAAATCCTCGAACAGATAGTTCATAAACAGATCGTTCTGGACATAATCGTCCGCCTCGAGATGCGCATCGTTCACCATCAGGGAGCCGGTGTTGGTCACGCCGCCAACGTAGCGGACGCCCGTGGTCACATCGAAATTGCCGAGAGACCAGTTGAGGTAGCCGTTCCAGCGAAAATCCGCCAGGGATCCAAACTCGACCGAATAGTCGCCGACGTGCTCGATCGCAGGCTCACCGGGAGCGGGCGACCTCTCGAAACTGTCGAGAAAGGTAAGATTGAGCCGTGCATCAAAGACTCCGATCGACGAGGGTTCCGTCTGGTATTGCAAACCGAGATCGTAGCCCCGCACGTCCTGCGTCAACAGGTTGTCGAGCGTCGCGATGACTTCAAAAACGGCGTTGCCCGCATCGCGCGTCACGCGGTCCGCGAAGCTGCCATTCAACGCATTCTGTTCGATGATGAAGTTGATGTCGGCCGTCCCGATGATCCCGCTTTTCTCGATCTGATAGTAGTCGAGTGTCAAGGCGAGCCCGGACAGAAACTCGGGTCTCCACACGGCGCCGATCGTAAGATTGTCCGCTTCTTCCGGATCGAGCTCCGGGTTACCGCCGCTGACGATAAATGCGCCCGATGACGTCGTTGTCGCCTGCTCGCCGTTGCACCCCGGGTAGTCGGCGAAGTCCGGCCCGAGGCAAGGATCCTCGACGGGCCGGAAACCCCGGCTTTGACCCCCGTAGGCTTCGTTGAATGTCGGTGCCCGGAAGCCGGTGCCCCAGGAAGCGCGGAGCAGCAGGTCTTCGGTCGGGCGCCACTTGATCCCGACCTTCGGGTTGGTCGTGTTGCCGAAGTCGCTGTAGTGCGAATAGCGGACCGCGAATTCCAGGTCGAGACTCCTTACCAGCGGAAGGTCGGCAAGCAACGGCAGCCCGGTTTCGAAATAGACTTCGGAAACTTTCCGCGAAGGCGGGTGTGCATCCTGATCGGTGCCCTGCTCGATGAACTCATTGATGCTCAAGCCGTTCTGATCGAATTCCACGACGCGATACTCCGCGCCCATTGCCAGGTTGACATCCCCATTGGGCAACTCAAACACCGTACCCGTGACGTTCGCCACGACGGAGTCGAGTCTGGACGTGATATCCGTGAATGAATCCGCGGAAATGAAGTCGCGCATTTCCTTGGTGATCGTACCCGGCTCGCCCATCAGGTTGATCGGCACGCAGCCATTCGTTGCCGCACGGCATGCATCGGAATCGCCTGCCGCCTGGCGGATCCAATGGATCGCGGAAATTGCGCCCGCTCTGCGCACGCCAGTCGGGATCGAGGCTGACCGGTCGGTCCGCGATCACGTTGCCGTCCGAATTGCGGTAGCTCGCGTTGAACACAAAACCGCCGCGGT